>NZ_JBDPLT010000001.1:0-432802 GCF_039871775.1 Plantactinospora sp. B5E13 | reverse complement strand
ACCGCCACCCGGTCGGCGATGTGCCGCACCACCGACAGGTCGTGCGCGATGAAGATGTACGACAACCCCAGCTCGTCCTGCAACCCCTCCAGCAGGTTGATCACCTGGGCCTGGATCGACACGTCCAGCGCCGACACCGGCTCGTCACAGACGATGATCTCCGGCTTCAACGCCAACGCCCGGGCGATCCCGATCCGCTGCCGCTGACCACCCGAGAACTGGTGCGGATACCGGTTGATGTGCTCCGGGTTCAGACCGACCAGTTCGAGCAGTTCCTGGACCCGCTGCCGGCGGGTGCCGCGCGGTGCCGCGTCGGGGTGGATGTCGAACGGCTCGCCGATGATGTCGCCGACCGTCATCCGTGGGTTCAGCGAGGTGTACGGGTCCTGCATCACCATCTGCACGTTGCGCCGCATCCGACGCAGCGCGGAGCCGGAGAGCGAGAACATGTCCCGCCCCTCCAGCAGGGCCTTGCCCGAGGTCGGGGTCTCCAGCCGCATCAGCAGCTTGGCGAGGGTGGACTTGCCGCAGCCGGACTCGCCGACGATGCCGAGGGTCTCGCCCCGCTTCAGGTCGAAGCTGACGCCGTCGACCGCCTTCACCGCGCCGATCTGCCGCTTGAAGACGATGCCCTGGGTGATCGGGAAGTGCTTGACGACGTTCTCGACCTGCAGCACGGTCTCGCCACGCTGCTTGGTGGCGGTGCCGGCGGCCGGTGTGGACGTGGTCCGGTCAGATGCGGCCATCGAGGACCTCCTCGGCGAAGTGGCAGGCGCTGGTCCGGTCGTTGCCGAGCTGGTGGACGGTCGGCACGACGTCGACGCACTCCTGCCGGGCGAACGGGCAGCGCGGGTGGAACGGGCAGCCGCTGGGGATCCGCATCAGGTTCGGCGGAAGCCCCTTGATGGTGGTGAGCTGCTGGCCCTTCAGGTCCAGCCGCGGAATCGACTCCAGCAGCCCCTTGGTGTACGGGTGCGCGGGCGCCTCGTACAGCGCGTGCACGTCGGCGTGTTCGACGATCCGGCCGGCGTACATGACGGCGATCCGGTCGGCCACGTCGGCGACCACCCCGAGGTCGTGGGTGATCAGGATCATCGCCATGTTGAGTTCCCGGCGCAGTTCACCGAGCAGGTCCATGATCTGGGCCTGCACGGTCACGTCGAGCGCGGTGGTCGGCTCGTCGGCGATCAGCACCGACGGGTCCTGGGCCAGCGCCATCGCGATCATGACGCGCTGCCGCATACCGCCGGAGAACTGGTGCGGGTAGTCGCGTACCCGCTCCCTCGCCGCGGGGATCTTGACCAGTTCCATCAGTTCGATGGCCCGGCGCCGGGCGTCGGCCCGGGAGAGCCCATCGCGCAGCCGCAGTGTCTCGCCGATCTGCCAGCCGACCGGGAAGACCGGGTTGAGCGCGGAGAGCGCGTCCTGGAAGATCATCGCGATCTGCTTGCCGCGTACCTTGCGCCGCTCGTCCTCGGGGAGGGTGAGCAGGTCGGTGCCGCGGTAGAGGATCTGGCCGTTCGGGATGACCGCCGGCGGCATGTCCAGGATGCCCATGATCGCCTGGGCGGTGACGGACTTGCCGGAGCCGGACTCGCCGAGCACGGCCAGGGTCTCCCCGGCGTCCAGGTGGTACGAGACGCCGTTGATCACCTTGGCCACGCCGTCCCGGGTGTGGAACTCGACGAACAGGTCGCGGACCTCGAGCAGGTGGCCGCCGTCGGCGCCGGTGGTGTCCCGGTCGGCGCGCGCGGTCCACTCGTCGCGGGTGACGGCCGCGCCGGCACTGTGCTTGCTCATGTGATCACCGCAGCTTCGGGTCGAAGGCGTCGCGGATCGCGTCGCCCAGCATGATGAAGGCCAGTACGGTCAGCGCGAGGAAGGTCGAGGGGACGATCAGCGGGACCGCCGACTCGCGCATGTGGGTCCGGCCGCTGTCGATGTCGATGCCCCACGAGATGGTCGGGGCCTTGAGGCCGATGCCGAGGAAGGAGAGGGTCGCCTCGGCGGCGATGAACGAGCCGAGCCCGATGGTGAGGACCACGATGACCGGGGCCAGCGAGTTCGGCAGGATGTGCCGCCACATGGTGCGGCCGTTGCCGGCGCCGAGCATCCGGGCCGCCGCCACGTAGTCCTGCTGCTTGGCGCTGATCACCGAGGAGCGGATGACCCGGGCGGCGGTGGTCCAGCCGAGGATCGCCAGGACGAAGACCACGGCCGCGATCCGGACGCTCGGGCTGTCGCTGCTGATCCGCTTGAGCAGCACGATCGCGGCGAGCAGCAGCGGGATGCCGAGAACGATGTCGATCACCCGGGACAGCGCGGCGTCGATCCAGCGGCCGAAGTAGCCGGCGAGCATGCCGACCACGATCGCGATGATCCCGGTGAGTACCGCGGAGAGCGCGCCGACCAGCAGGGAGGCGCGGGCGCCGTAGACGGACCGGGCGTAGACGTCGCAGCCCTGGAAGTCGTAGCCGAAGAGGGCGCCGCCGCCGGGTCCGGCGTGCTGGCGGCTCAGCGAGCAGTCCAGCGGGTCGTTCGAGGTGAACAGGCCGGGCACGATGGCCATCGCGGTCACCGCGAGGACCAGGATCAGCGACGCCCAGAAGATCGGGTTACGGCGAAGGTCGCGCCAGGCGTCGCCGGCCAGGCTGCGCGGCCGGGTGCTCGGGTCGGTGGTCTTGGTGACCTCGGCCGCACCCACGGTTTGTGCCTCGCTCATTTCAGTTCTTCCCTCACTCGTACCGGATGCGGGGGTCGAGGACCGCGTAGAGGACGTCCACCACGAGGTTCGACACCAGGTAGACCACGACCAGGACGCTGACCAGGCCGACCACCAGCGGGCCGTCCTCGGTGCGGATGCCGCGGAAGAGGTTGAAGCCGATGCCGGGGATGTTGAAGACACCCTCGGTGATGATCGCGCCGCTCATCAGGTTGCCCAGTTCGACGCCGAGGAACGTGATCACCGGGATCAGTGAGTTCCGCAGCACGTGCACGCTGACGATCCGCCGGGTCGGCAGGCCCTTGGCCCGCGCGGTCCGGACGTAGTCGGAGCGGAGGTTCTCGGCGATCGAGGTACGGGTCAGCCGCAGCGCCGTGGCCAGTGACAGGGAGCCGAGGACGAGCCCGGGTAGCAGCAGCGCGTAGAGGCTGGGCTGGGCGCCGGCGGTCGGCGGGAAGAGCGACAGCTTGACGCCGAGGAAGTACTGGGCGATCGGGGCCAGCACGATGGTGGGGATGCCAAGCACCAGCAGGGTCAGGCCCAGGGTGGCGTTGTCGAAGATGCCGCCCCGGCGCAGCCCGGCGATGACGCCGCAGGTGACGCCGAAGATGATCGCGACGAGCAGGGCGATGACCGCGAGCTTGGCGGTGACCGGCCAGGCCTGCGCCAGCATGTCGCTGATCTTGCGGCCGGTGAGCGACTCGCCGAGGTCGCCACGGAGCAGGTTGCCGATGTAGTCGAAGTAGCGGTAGAAGAAGCCGCCGATCCCGGTCTTGTCGAGGTGGAACTTCTCGGTCAGGTATGCCCGCTGCGCGTCGCTGACCGGGCGCTCACCGGCGAGGGCCTGGATGGGGTCGCCCTGTCCGGCGAACATCAGCGCGTAGACGATCAGTGTGGTCCCGAAGAAGGCCAGGACCATCTGGAGCAGGCGCCGCACGATGTAGCGGAACATACTTGCTTACTCTCCGTGGGGATGGCGATGCGGGGAGTGGTGCGCGGAGTTGTGGAACGGTCCGGGCCACCCAGGGGTCACCGGGTGGCCCGGACCGGGCCTTCGGGTCAGCTCAGCTGACAACCTCGATCTTGGTCATGTCGACGACCTGGAAGAGGTCGACCTCGACGTTCTTGACCTTGGTCGAGTGCGCGAAGACGTTCTGGCCGAAGCGCAGCGGGATCACCGGCATGTCCTTGGCCAGGATGTCCTCCGCCTGCTGGTACTTGGTGATCGCGGCCTCCGGCGTCGCGGCGGCGGCGCCCTCGGCAACCAGCTGGTCGAAGGTGGGGTTGCTGTAGCCGTAGTAGTTCGAGGAACCGTTGGTGGTGTACAGCGGCCCCAGGTAGTTCTCCATGGACGGGTAGTCCATCAGCCAGCCGAGCCGGATCAGGCCGACCGGCTGCTTGTTGTCGACCTTGGTGAGCAGGTCGGAGAACTTCGGCTCGGCGGTGCCGACGCAGTCCACGCCCAGGTTGGCCTTGAGCTGGTTGCAGGTCGCGTCCACCCAGTCCTTGTGCCCACCGTCACCGTTGTAGGTGATCTTGATCTGGGCCGGGCCGCCGGCGGCCTGGTACGCCGCCTTGGCCTTGGCCGGGTCGAACTCGCACGCCTCGCCGCAGGTGTTGTCGCGGTAGCCGGCGACCACCGGCGAGACGAACGAGCGGGCCGACACCTGCGAGTCCTTGAAGACCGACTTGATGATCTCGTCGCGGTCGATCGCCATCGAGATGGCCTTGCGGACCTCAGGCTTGCTGAATTCGTCCTGGTACGTCGGGAACCCGATGAACTGGAACGACGAGGCCGGGCTCTTCTGGAGCCGGTCGCCGAGGTCAGCCGCGGCGGTGCTCAGGTTCTCGGTCGGCACCGTGACGATCACATCGAGGTTGTCCGACTGCACGTCCGCGTACGCGGCGCTGAGCTGCTGGTAGATCCGGAACTCGGCGCCCTGGATCTTCGGCTTGTCGCCCGGGTACGCGTCGTACCGCTCGACCTCGATCTTGGCGTCGTGCTGCCAGGTGCCCTTCATCTTGAACGGGCCGTCGCCGATCGGGGCGTCCTCGAAGCCCTCCTTGATGACGCCGGGAGCGGAGAAGGCGGCCTGCGGCAGCGGGTAGAACGCGGTGTAACCGAGGATGGTCTTGAACTCGGTGTACGGCTTCGACAGCGTCACGGTGAAGGTCAGGTCGTCGACCTTCTTGAGACCGGTGAGGGTCTTGGCGGTCGGCTCCGGAGCCTTCTGCGGGCCCTCGCCGTCCGGGTCGGCCGGGTTGAGGGCGTCGTAGCCCTCGATCTTCTCGAAGAAGTACCCGTTGCCCTGGCCGTTCGGGCCGTACGCGCCGTAGTTCCAGGCGTTGATGTAGCTGTCCGCGGTCACCTTCTCGCCGTTGTGGAAGGTGAACCCGTCCTTCAGCTTGACCGTCCAGACCTTGTTGTCGCCGGAGGTGACCGACTCCGCGGCGACCTCGTACGGCTTGTTCTGGGCGTCGTACTTGACCAGCGGGGTGAACAGGGCCGAGAGGACCTGGTTGCCGCTCGACTCGTTCGTGTTGGTCGGAATCAGGTGCTGGGGTTCGCCGATCTGCACCGACACCACAGCATTCGCGTCGCTCTCCCCTGAACCGCCGCCGCCACAGGCCGCGAGGCCGAGGGTCGCGGCAAGGGGGAGGGCGGTCCAGGCAGCGAGCCTACGAACCTGCATTGAGCCTCCTCATCTCCTTACGTTGAGCAGTCGCTCCCATGGATGGGTGACGCTGAGCAACGCTCGGCAAAAGTAGGCCGCCCCTGGACTTCGGGCCAAACTGGATGATTACGAGTAAGTAACACAGCGGGCTTGCAGCGCTTGCACATACTGGCGCTGAGCTGCTATAGCGTCCGGCCTGCTGATCATGTGCGTATTTGGTCATCCAGCCCATAACGCTCTGAAAGTGGATCACTTTCCAGGTCGGCTCGGGCGTCCGTACGCCTGTCGCTTTGTCCGGTATACCCCCTACCACCGGATGCGCAGTGTGCAATTTTCCACAAATTCTTACCGAGAGTGACTAACAACACGGTTACGTTGAGTTATCGTCTGGTGCTGGTCGGCCGGATGACCCGGGGCTGACCGACCGGCCGACCCGCCCGCCGACCAGCCGGGTGGCGGCTCGGTCCGCGGGTCGGCCGTGAGACGATCTGGGGCGTGACGGCCACCCTTCTCGACGGAAAAGCCACTGCGGCACAGATCAAGGACGAACTGCGCAACCGGGTCAAGACGCTGGCCGACCGGGGTGTCGTACCCGGCCTCGGCACGGTGCTGGTCGGCAACGACCCCGGCTCCGAGGCGTACGTCAACGGCAAGCACCGGGACTGTGCCGAGGTCGGCATCGCCTCCATCCGGCGGGAACTGCCGGCCGACACCGGCCAGGAGGAGCTGGAGGCGGTCCTCGCCGAGCTCAACGCCGACCCGGCCTGCCACGGCTACATCGTGCAGCTGCCGCTGCCGGCACACCTGGACACCCAGCGGGTGCTGGAACTGATCGACCCGGAGAAGGACGCGGACGGACTGCACCCGGTCAACCTCGGCCGGCTCGTGCTCGGCTACCCCGGTCCGCTGCCCTGCACCCCGCGCGGCATCGTCGAGCTGCTGCGCCGGCACGACGTACCGCTGCGCGGCGCCGAGGTGGCGGTGGTCGGCCGGGGCAACACCGTCGGCCGGCCGCTGGGCCTGCTGCTGACCCGGCGCAGCGAGAACGCCACGGTGACCCTCTGCCACACCGGCACCCTGGACCTCTCGGCGCACACCCGGGCGGCCGACATCGTCATCGTCGCGGCGGGGGTTCCGGGGCTGCTCACCGCCGACATGGTCCGGCCGGGCGCGGCGGTGGTCGACGTCGGCATCACCCGGGTGATCGGCCCGGACGGCAAGGGCCGGTACACCGGCGACGTCGACCCCGAGGTCGCCGAGGTGGCCGGCAGCATCGCGCCGATGCCCGGCGGGGTGGGTCCGATGACCCGGGCGATGCTGCTGACCAACGTCGTCGAACGCGCCGAGGCGATCGTGGCGGCGGCCGGCGCGGCATAACCCGCCCGGTCGACCCCGCCCGCCAATGGCCCGGGCGTCCGGCCGGCCCCGCCTGCCCGGCGGCGCGGGCGTCCGGGTAGGGGTGGACGCGAACGGAATCCGCCCCTGGCCGGAACTGGGCCGCCGTGGCTGATACCGTCCGGAAATAACCCGACCGGTATCAGAGAGTGGGACGACCATGGGCAAAAAGGTCACCGTCGTCGGCGCCGGCTTCTACGGCTCCACGACCGCGCAGCGCCTCGCGGAGTACGACGTCTTCGACACGGTCGTGATCACCGACATCATCGAGGGCAAGCCCGAGGGCCTCGCGCTCGACCTCAACCAGTCCCGGCCGATCGAGGGCTTCGAGACCAAGGTCGTCGGTGTGACGACCGGCAAGGGCGGCGAGGGTTACGAGGCCATCGAGGGCTCCGACGTGGTGGTGATCACCGCAGGGCTGCCGCGCAAGCCGGGGATGAGCCGGATGGACCTGCTGGAGACCAACGCCAAGATCGTGCGGCAGGTCGCCGAGAACGTCGCCAAGTACGCCCCGAACGCCGTCGTCATCGTCGTCTCCAACCCGCTGGACGAGATGACCGCGCTCGCGCAGATCGCCACCCAGTTCCCGAAGAACCGGGTGCTCGGCCAGGCCGGCATGCTCGACACCGCCCGGTTCAGCAACTTCGTGGCCGAGGCGCTCTCGGTGCCGGTGGCCTCGGTGAAGACCCTGACCCTCGGCTCGCACGGCGACACCATGGTGCCGGTGCCGTCCCGCAGCACCGTCGACGGCAAGCCGCTGCGCGAGGTGATGCCGGCCGAGCAGATCGAGGAGCTGGTCGTCCGGACCCGCAACGGCGGCGCCGAGGTGGTCGCGCTGCTCAAGACCGGTTCGGCGTACTACGCCCCGTCGGCCGCCGCCGCGCGGATGGCCCGGGCCGTCGCCACCGACTCCGGCGAGGTCATGCCGGTCTGCGCCTGGGTCGACGGCGAGTTCGGCATCTCCGGCGTCTACCTCGGGGTCGAGGCTGAGATCGGGCGCGACGGCGTACGCCGGATCGTGGAGACCCCGCTGGACGCCGACGAGATCGCGAGCCTGAAGGCCGCGGCCGAGGCGGTACGCGCGAAGCAGGGCGACATCGCGAACATGTGAGCCGTCCCGCACCCGACAGGTGTGCACGAGGGCCCCTTCCTGCGCGGTGGTTTCTAGGGTTGCCGCGACAGGAAGGGGCCCTCGCCCTACATCTGGTCGTTGTCGACGGGGTAGGTGGGACCGGTGGCGATCCGGGCCCGGGTCGCGGCGGTGACCGCGGGCGACTCCTGGCTGGCGACCGAGACGCCCGGGGCACCGGCGAGGACGACAAACTCGGCGGCGGTCCGGACCGTGGCGGTGGGCGCCCAGACGGTGTCCACCAGTCGGAGCGAGCTGAGCATCCGCTCCGGCGTCACGTCGCAGACGACGTACCCGCGCTGGTTGTCGATGTACTTCCAGTGCGGGCTCTCCGCCATGATCGGGTCGTACGTCCGGTGGAAGCCTGCGGTGTCCGGGTTGCCGCCGGAGGTGATCGACGTACCGGTGATCTCGGCGGCGACCACCGGCGAGGCCGGGTCGTCGAAGTCCGGCCGTAGGTCGCAGACCCAGGTGCAGTGCCGGTCCCCGGTGAGGACCACCGGGTTGTCGACCTGCCCGGAGCCGAAGAACTCCAAGAGGCGGCGGCGCTGCACCCGGTAGCCGTCCCAGTTGTCGAGGTCGTAGGTCCGCTCCGGCCCGGCCTGGCGGTCGTTGGAGGCCCACATCACCTGGTTGGCCAGCAGGTTCCACCGGCTGCCGGACGAGCGCAGCCCCTGCACCAGCCAGTGTTCCTGTTCCGGCCCGGTCATCGACAGCTCCGGGTTCATCGCCTCGGCCAGCGTCGCCGGCTGGTCGCTGCGGTACTGCCGGGTGTCCAGCACGTGCACGCTGGCCAGGTCGCCGAAGCGCAGCCGCCGGTAGAGGCGGATGTCCAGCCCGCGCGGCAGGGCCGAGCGGCGCAGCGGCATGTTCTCGTAGTAGGCCTGGAAGGCCGCCTTCCGGCGGGCCCGGAACGCCTCCGGGGTCTGCTGGGCCGGATCCTGCGGGATCTCGTCGGCCCAGTTGTTGTCCAGTTCGTGGTCGTCGAAGGTGACGATCCACGGGAACGCGGCGTGCGACGCCTGCAGGTCCGGGTCGGTCTTGTACTGGGCGTGCCGGTTGCGGTAGTCGACCAGCGAGTACGGCTCGTCGGTCCCCTCGTGCACCCGGTAGGCGGCGGTGTTCGGCCGGTTCTCGTAGATGTAGTCGCCGAGGAAGGCGACGAACGCCAGGTCCTCGCCGGCCAGGTGCCGGTGCGCGGTGTACGCCCCGGCCTGGAAGTCCTGGCAGCTGGCGAAGGCGAAGCGGAGGTGCCGGGTGTGGGCGTGGTCGGCGGGGGCGGTGCGGGTCCGACCGACCGGGGAGATCTCCTGGCCGGCCCGGAACCGGTAGAAGTACTCCCGGTCCGGGTCGAGCCCGGCGACCTCGACGTGCACCGAGTGCCCGAGGTCGGGATGGGCGGTCGCGGCGCCCCGGTGCCGGATCCGCCGGAAGCGGCTGTCCTCGGCGACCTCCCACCGCACCCGCACCGGGCGGTCCGGCATGCCGCCGCCGGCCAGCGGCTGCGGGGCGAGCCGGGTCCAGAGCACCACGCCGTCCGGCAGCGGGTCACCGGAGGCGACGCCGAGGGTGAAGAGGTTGGCCGGCAGCGGGGCGCCGGCGGTGGACGGGATGTGCGCGGCGGCACCGTCGGGGGTCAGCAGCATCGGTCCGACCACAAGACCGGCGGTCGCGGCACCGGCGGCCGAGACGAAACGTCGACGGCTGAACGGGTACGGAGAAGTCATGCATCGACGATCATGGCTGGCGGGCGAACGGGGCCACCCACGACAATTGGCCTGAAGTGGTATTACAGCAGAACGAACGGTGTACTCAGGTGCGGCGTGCCGAGGAAGGCCGCCGGCCGGCCGGCCAACCGGGTCAGCAGGGTCCGCCGGGACCGCCGGGCGACGTCCGGGTCCTCCTCGTGGGCGTACGTCAGCTCCGGCGCGACCAGCTGCACGGCGTGCACCAGCAGGTCGCCGGTGATCAGCAGGTCCTCGTCGGCGGTCTCCACCAGCACCGACTGGTGGCCGGGGGTGTGCCCCGGGGTGGCGAGCAGTCGTACCCCGGGGGTGAGCTGGTGGTCGCCGTCGACGGCGTGCAGCTGCCCGGTGGCGGTCAGCGGGTCGAGCAGGTAGCCGGCCAGCCCGGCCGCCCCCTGTCCCCGGATGCTCTCGATCTCGGCCCGTTGCAGCAGGTAACGGGCGTTGCGGAAGCACGGCGCCGGCGCCTCTCCGGCCCCGTCCGGCCCGCCGGTGACCGCCCCGCCGACGTGGTCACTGTGCTTGTGGGTGAGGACCACGGTGTCGACCTCGTCCGGGCTGATCCCGGCGGCGGCCAGTGACTCCGGAAGCCGGCCCGGCACCGGTGCCCAGCTGCCCGCCGGCGCGTCCGCCGGGCCGATGCCGGCGTCGACCAGGATGACCCGGCCGGCGTCCGGGCCGTCGTCGTACCGGATCGCGAAGCAGCGGAACGAGAGCCGCCAGCGACCGTCCGGGGTGATCGCCGCCGGGTCGCGCTCGTCGGCCTGCCGCCAGTGTGCGGCGGTCGCGTCCGGGAACGCCTCCTCCCGGGGCTGGAAGAAGACCCCCTCGGCGTCCGGCAGTGCGATGACGGTCACGGATCCGAGCGCCCGGCTGATCATCATGCCGGGCAGTGTAAGGGCCTTCGGAGCGGGCCAGTACGCTCGTACTGCTAGAGCATGTGTCCCGGAGAGGAGCGCCGGCCGATGGCGAAGATCAAGGTTACGAACCCGGTGGTGGAAATCGACGGCGACGAGATGACCCGGATCATCTGGAAGCAGATCCGCGAGCAGTTGATCCTGCCGTACCTCGACGTCGACCTGCACTACTACGACCTCGGCATCCAGCACCGCGACGACACCGACGACCAGGTGACGATCGACGCGGCGAACGCGATCAAGCAGCACGGTGTGGGCGTGAAGTGCGCCACCATCACCCCGGACGAGGCCCGGGTCGAGGAGTTCGGCCTCAAGAAGATGTGGCGTTCGCCGAACGGCACCATCCGGAACATCCTCGGCGGCGTGGTCTTCCGCGAGCCGATCATCATGTCGAACGTGCCGCGGCTCGTACCGGGCTGGACCAAGCCGATCATCATCGGCCGGCACGCGCACGGTGACCAGTACAAGGCCACCGACTTCGTGGTGCCGGGACCGGGCACGGTGACCATCACCTACACCCCGACCGACGGCGGTGCCCCGGTCGAGATGGAGGTCGCCAACTTCCCCGGCGGCGGCGTCACCATGGGGATGTACAACTTCGACGACTCGATTCGGGACTTCGCCCGGGCCTCGTTCCGGTACGGACTGGACCGTGGCTACCCGGTCTACCTGTCGACGAAGAACACCATCCTCAAGGCGTACGACGGCCGCTTCAAGGACATCTTCGCGGAGGTCTTCGAGGCCGAGTTCAAGGCCGACTTCGACGCCGCCGGGATCACCTACGAGCACCGGCTGATCGACGACATGGTCGCCGCCGCGCTGAAGTGGGAGGGCGGCTTCGTCTGGGCCTGCAAGAACTACGACGGTGACGTGCAGTCCGACACCGTGGCGCAGGGCTTCGGCTCGCTGGGCCTGATGACGTCGGTGCTGATGACCCCGGACGGCCGTACGGTCGAGGCCGAGGCGGCGCACGGCACGGTCACCCGGCACTACCGGCAGTGGCAGAAGGGCGAGAAGACCTCGACCAACCCGATCGCCTCGATCTACGCCTGGACCCGGGGCCTGGCCCACCGGGGCAAGCTGGACAACACCCCGGCGGTCACCGAGTTCGCCAACACCCTCGAGCAGGTGGTCGTCGAGACCGTCGAGGGTGGCCAGATGACCAAGGACCTGGCGCTGCTCATCTCCCGGGACGCCCCGTGGCTGACCACCGACGAGTTCATGGCCACCCTGGACAGCAACCTGGCCCGGAGGCTTGCCGCCTGAGTTGAACGGCAGAAAAGGGGCCCTTTGGATATGAAGGGCCCCTTTTTGTCGTCCCGTCGCCGTCACCGGCCCGCGACCTGGGTCGTTGGACAGGCTGGACGTGATGCCAGTCGCGTCCAGGAAGACCGGCCCGGTCGAGGCCGCCGCGAGAGGCCCGTACCGGTAGGAACGGTCTTCCCGGCTGTTGCGCACAGCCGGCCGTCCCTTCCCTGCGGGGGGCCCTGTCCCGGGCCCCCCGCGCCCTCATGTCCGGCCATCGCCCACTCCCGCTGTCGGTCTCACTCCGCCTCGACGGGGTCGAGGCGTACCCGACCGTCCTCGGTGACCTGCCAGCCGGGATTGAAGGCGACCTCCCAGAGCAGGTCGTTCGGATCGGCGAAGTAGCCGTGGTAACCGCCGAAGGCGGCCCGCCGGGCCGGCTTGACGATCGTCGCGCCGGCCTCGGCCGCCCGGCCCAGCACCCGGTCGACCTCCTCGGTGCTCGCCACGTTGTGCGACAGGGTGAAACCGGTCGGCGCGGTCGCCACCGCCGACCCCGAACCGAGATCGTTGGCGAGGTCGGCGGCGAACGCGTCCGCCTCGAAAAAGCCGAGCACCACCCCGGGCGCCACCTGGAAGAAGAGGATCTCGTCCGGTACGTCGAGGGTCGGTGTCCAGCCGAGCGCGTCGACGTAGAACCGCCGGGCCCGGTCGAGATCCCGGGTAGCGACCGTCATGAAATGTACGCGTTGCTCCATGGACGACTATTTTGTCAGGTTGGCTCGCCCGCCTGGTGCTGTCGCGCCAACCCGGCAACCGACGGTCAGGCCAGCTTCCGGACCTCGTTCCAGCCGCCGTCGAAGATGAACGTGTCGGTCTGGGTCAACACGATCGTGATCAGCTCTCGGCCCGGATCGGTGAACCAGCCGGTGCCGTAACCGCCGGTCCAGCCGTACGCGGGTGGCGCCGCCCGGTCCGGCCCGATGTCGACCGCCAGACCGTAGCCCCAGCCGCGGCCGTCGAGCACCGGAACCGCCGCCGCGGTGATCTGCTCCGGGGTCAGGTGATTGGTGGTCATCCGGGCGACCGACTCCTCGGAGAGCAGTCGTACCCCACCGTGCACACCCCGGTTGCGGAGCAGGCGGGCGAAGGCCAGGTAGTCCACGGCGGTGGAGACCAGCCCGGACGCGCCGGCCGGGAACGTCGGCGGAATCCCCCACCGCTGCGGCCCGGAGATCGTCCGCGCCACCAGCCCGCCGGTCTCCGGGTCTTTTGTGTAGTGGCCCGCCAACCGGTCCAACTGGGCCGCCGGCACGGAGAACCCGGTGTCGACCATGCCCAGCGGGGCGAAGATCCGGTCCCGGAGGAGATCCGGCAGCGGCTGCCCGGCGGCCCGGGCGACCAGGACGCCGAGCACCTGCCCGGCCGTGTCGTACTGCCAGTGGAGGCCGGGCTGGTGCATCAGCGGCAGTGTGCCGAATCTGCGGAGCCACTCGTCGGGTGTCAGCGCGGCCGGCGGGTCGGGCGGCCCGATCGCCAGCCCCAACTTCTCGGTGGCGGTGACGATCGGGAACGCGGGCTGGAACTCCGGCTCGAAGATCATCCCGTGCCCGATCCGGTACGTCAGCACGTCCTCGACGGTTGTCGGACGGTCCGCCGCCACCGTGTCGTCGAGCGGACCGTCGAGCCGGCGCAACACCCGGCGGCCGGCCAACTCCGGCAACAACCTGTCGACCGGTTCGGTCAGGTCGAGCCGGCCCTCCTCGACAAGCATCATCGCGACCGTGGCGACCACCGGTTTGGTCATCGAGGTGATCCGGAAGAGAGTGTCGGGCCGCATCGGCGCCGTACCGTCCACGGTCAGCGTGCCGATCGGCTGGACCCGTACCTCGTCGGCGCGGGCGGTCAGCAGCACCAGGCCGGGCAGCTCACCCCGGGCCACCCGGAGCGCCAACGTCTCGGAGAGCCGGTCCGACCCGGCGGAGGCAACGGTTCCAGTCATCCGGGCAATCTACGGCCCACCTCCGACAGCGCCGGCCCGGCGGCCGGGCTCAGCCGGCGTCGCGGAGCATCGCCGCCGCCCGCTCCGGCGCCACGTCGTTGATGAACACCCCCATCGCCGACTCCGAACCGGCCAGGTACTTCAGCTTGTCCGCCGCCCGCCGGATGCTGAACAGCTGCAGGTGCAGGTGGCTCAGGCCCGGCTCGGCGTGCACCGGCGCCTGGTGCCAGGCCGAGACGTACGGCATCGGCCGGTCGAAGAGCCGGTCGAGGCGGCGCAGCACGTCCAGGTAGAGCGGGCCGAAGGCGTCCCGTTCGGCGTCGTCCAGGGCCGGGATGTCCGGCACCGCCCGGTGCGGCGCCACGTGCACCTCGAACGGCCAGCGGGCGGCCGCCGGCACGTACGCCGTCCAGTGCTCGTTCTCGGCGACCACCCGCTCCCCGGCGGCCCGCTCGGCGGCCAGCACGTCGGCGTAGAGGTTCCGGCCACCGGTACGCTCCGCGTGCCGGCGCGCCGCGGCCAGCATCGCCTGCGTCCGGGGCGGCAGGAACGGGTACGCGTAGATCTGGCCGTGCGGGTGGTGCAGGGTCACCCCGATCTCCACCCCCCGGTTCTCGAAGCAGAAGACCTGCTCCACCCCGGGCAGCCCGGACAACGCGGCGGTCCGGTCGGCGAGCGCGTCCAGCACGGTCCGGACCCGCGACGGCGGCAGGGTGCCGAACGAGGCGTGGTGGTCGGCGGTGAAGCAGACCACCTCGCACCGCCCGGTCCCCGGCCGGACCGGGGTGTACGGGGTCAGCTGTCCCGGCGGGTCGCCGGGCCGGTCGCTGAACGACGGGAACCGGTTCTCGAAGACCGCCACGTCGTAGTCGTACGCCGGGATCTCGCTGGACCGTTCCGGGGTCGACGGACAGAGTGGACACTGGTCGCTCGGCGGCAGGAAGATCCGGCCCTGCCGGTGCGCCGCCACCGCCACCCACTCGTCGACCAGCGGGTCGTAGCGGAGTTGGGAGGCGGGCGGCGGGAGCGGCAGGTCCCGCCGGTCCGGACCCTCCCGGACGGCGTCGTCCCGCTCGTCGAAGTAGATCAGCTCGCGTCCGTCGGCGAGCTTCACACTTGTGCGTTTCATCGTCCCACCTCAGCCAGGACCAGTTGGGTCACGTGTTCGCGCAGCGTCCGCCGGGCCGCCTCGGGCAGCCCGTCGTCGCAGACCACGGTGTGCGCGTCGGTCAGCGGGGCGATCGAGGAGATCCCGACGGTGCCCCACTTGGTGTGGTCGGCGAGCACCACCAGCCGCTCCGCCGCGTCGACCAGGGCCCGGTCGGTCTCCGCCTCCAGCAGGTTCGGGGTGCTGAAGCCGGCCCGCTCGGTCATCCCGTGCACGCCGAGGAAGACCAGGTCCAGGTGCAGTGACCGGATCGCGGCGACCGCCACCGGTCCGACCAGCGCGTCCGACGGGGTGCGTACCCCGCCGGTGAGGATCACCGTCTGGTCCGAGCGGCCGGACCGGTGCAGGATCTCGGCGACCGGGATCGAGTTGGTCACCACGGTCAGCCCGGCGATCCCGGCCAGCCGGTGGGCGAGTTCGGCGGTGGTCGTACCGGCGGAGAGCGCGACCGCCATCCCCGGGGTGACCAGACCGGCGGCCAGCCGCGCGATGGCGGCCTTCTCCGCCCGCTGCCGGACCGACTTGGCCGCGAAGCCCGGCTCGTCGGTCGCGCCGGGCGGGGCGGTGGTCGCCCCGCCGTGCACCTTTTCCAGCAGCCCTCGTTCGGCGAGCACGTCCAGGTCACGGCGGATGGTCATGTCGGAGACCCCGAACTCGGCGGCGAGTTCGCTGACCCGGACCCCGCCGGTGGCCCGGACCCGCTGCAGGATCGCCTCCTGGCGCTGCTGGGCCAGCATCAGCCCACCTCCCCGGTGGTGGTCGGCACGGCCCGCCGGTGCCCGGCGGTGGCGCCTCGTCCGGCGGTCACGCCGGTCCCTCGGCGAGCACCACGGCCCCACCGGCCCCGACCGGGGTCGGCCCGGCGTGCCGCAGGCCGGTGAGCAGGTCGACCCCGCCCGCGTCGACCTCCGTCGGCCGATCGCCGTGGTTGAACAGGAAGAGGTACGACCGTCCGTCGGCGTGCCGGCGCCGGACCGCCTCCACGTCCGGCGGCACGGACACCGGCGGGCGGACCCCCGCCTCGGCGGCGATCCGGGCGAGCAGTCGACCCAGGGTGGGGTCGTCGGGTCGGGTGCCCAGGTACCAGGCCGGGCCGCCGGCGGTGTCCCGCCGGGTCACCGCCGGCGCACCGGAGACCGGGCCGTCGGCGTACCGGGCCCGCACCTCGGCGTCCGGCGCGGCCAGCAGTTCGGTCCAGACGGCACCGGTGGCGCCGTCGTCGGGCCCGACCGTGCCGTCGGCCACTTCGGGGCGCAGCGTGCCGGCGGCGGCTTCGAGCCGCACCGTGGTGCCGGCCGGCAGCGGGAAGAACTCCTCGACCCGGATGCCGAGCAGGTCGGCGAAGGCACCGGGCAGCGGTGCCGGCCGGACCCGGTCGTACTCGTCCACCAGACCGCTGTACGCGCCGACGACGAGGGTGCCGCCGCCGGCGACGTACCCGGTCAGGTTGGTCACGGCGGCGTCGGGTACCGCGTACAGCGCGGGGGCGACCACCAGCCGGTAGCGGTCCAGGTCGGCGTCGGGCGCGGCGAGGTCGGCGGTGATCCCGGCCCGCCACAGCGCGCTGTGCCAGCGGCGGATCTCGTCGAAGGCGACCATGTCCACGCTCGGCTGGTTCGGCGCCTCCTGGGCCCAGACGCTGCCGTAGTCGAGCAGTACCGCCACCTCGGCCTCGGTCCGGGACCCCTCGATCTGGGCCAGCGCCCGCAGGTGCCCGCCGAGCGCCACCACCTCGCGCCAGATCTTCGAGTCGGTGCCGGCGTGCGGCAGCATCGCCGAGTGCCACTTCTCGGAGCCGGCCCGGCTGGCCCGCCACTGGAAGTAGAGCGCGCCCTCCGAGCCCCGGGCGACGTGCGCCAGCGCGTCCCGGACCAGCTGGCCGGCCGGCTTGGCCAGGTTGCGCGGCTGCCAGTTGACCGCGCTCGTGGAGTGCTCCATCAGCAGCCACGGCCCGCCGGCCAGCGACCGGCTCAGGTCGGCGGCGAAGGCGATCTGGGCCGGCGCCTCCAGCGGGTGCTCGCCGAGCAGGTAGTGGTCGTTGGAGAGCAGTCGGTCCGGGCCGGTCATCTCCCGCCCCCAGGCCCAGTAGTCCAGGTTGACGCAGCTGCCGGTCATCAGGTTGGTGGTCACCGGTACGCCGGGGGAGAGCCGGTGCAGGACGTCCCGTTCGGCGACGAAGTTGGCCAGGTGCTCGTCCGAGCTGAACCGCTTGAAGTCCAGCAGCTGCCCCGGGTTTGACGAGGTCGGGGTGGCCCGGGGTGGCTGCACCTGGGCCCAGTCGGTGTACGTCTGCGACCAGAACGCCGTACCCCAGGCCGCGTTGAGCCCGTCGAGGTCGCCGTAGCGGGCCCGCAGCCAGCTCCGGAAGGCGGCGGCGGAGGTGTCGCACCAGCAGTGCGGGTTGTGGCAGGCGTACTCGTTGTGCACGTGCCAGACGGCGAGCGCCGGATGGTCGGCGTACCGCCGGGCGAGCTGCTCGGTCAGGTCCAGGGCGGCCCGCCGGTACGTCGGCGAACTCGGGCAGATCGCCTGCCGGCTGCCGTACGTCAACCGGCGTCCGTCGGCGTCGACCGGCAGCGTCTCCGGGTGGGCGTACGAGAACCAGGGCGGCGGGGAGGCGGTGGCGGTGGCCAGGCAGACCCGGATTCCGCCCTCGTGCAGCCCGTCCATGATCCGGTCGAGCCGGTCGAAGGTGTAGGCGCCCGGCGCCGGTTCCAGCCAGGCCCAGCCGAAGACGGCGACGGTGACCAGGTTGACCCCGGCCTCGCGCATCAGCGCCACGTCCTGCGGCCAGATCTCCTCCGGCCACTGCTCCGGGTTGTAGTCGCCGCCGTAGCTGAGGCCGGAGACCCTTGGCACCAGACGTCCCACGCCCTACCCCCGCACTCGCTCGCACGAAATCCAACAGATCTGCACACTATCGCTCAGCGTCGGGTGCGAGAAAGAGCCCCTTCCGGTCGGACCGGGCGGCAGCCGGTGGACAGGAAGAACCCTTCCTGGGAACAGGGTGATGGCCGAGCAGGTCGGCTGGGTGAAGGGCGCGGCCGCTCAGGCCGGCTGCAGTCGCGGCTCGACCCAACCGGTCTCGGTCAGGTGCACGAGCACCGCCCGGACACACTCCTCGACGGTCGTATCGCTGGTGTCCAGCACCAGGTCGGCGTCGGTCGGCGGCTCGTACGGGTCGTCGATGCCGGTCATCCCGGTGAGCTGGCCGGCCCGCGCCCGCGCGTACAGGCCCTTGCGGTCACGCCGCTCGCAGACCGACAGCGGGGTGGCGACGTGGACCAGCACGAACCCGGCCCCGGCGGACCGGGCCATCTCCCGGGCGGTCGCCCGGGCCCGGGCGTACGGCGCGATCGGGCAGCAGATCGCCAACCCCCGGTGCCGGGCCACCTCGGCGGCGACCCAGCCGATCCGCCGGATGTTCAGGTCCCGGTCGGCGGCGCTGAAGCCGAGACCGGCGGAGAGTTCCCGGCGGACCACGTCACCGTCGAGCAGGGTGACCGTCCGGTCCCCGCTCTCCCGCAGCGCGTCCGCCAGTCCCCGGGCGATGGTCGACTTACCGGAACCGGACAGGCCGGTGAAGAAGAGCACCAGGCCCCGGTGCCGGCGCGGCGGCCGGGCCCGGCCCAACTCCTTGGCCACCGCCGGCGGGGTGTGCCACTCCGGCAGCGGGAAACCCCGGTCCAGCAGGTCGTCGACCTCCTCCTGGGTCAGCGCCAGCCGCCGGTTCCGGGGTGGGACGTCGTCCTGCCACCGCCACTGGCCGTCCCGGTTGTCGTACGCCAGCTCGCGCGGGACCAGCATCCGCAGCCCGCCGCCGGTGAGCATCTCGGTGGTGGAGAGGACGTGGGTCACCCCGTACGCCCGGGCCACCCGGGCGCGCAGCAGGGCATCCCAGATCTCGTCGCCGCGCCGGGCCATCGGCACCGCGACGATGGTGGCCGGCGGCATCCGGTCCCGGGCGCCGAAGACGCTGCGGACCAGCACCTCCGGGGCGAGGCCGTCCGGGCTGCTCTCCGCCACCGGGATGAGGACCAGCAGGTGCGCGGCGAGGGTACGGACGGCGTGCGCGATCTGCGCCAGCTGGGGACGGTGCAGTGGCCGGTCGGCGATCACCCCGAGCACCCGGCCCGGGGGCAGCAGTTCCCGGACCTCGGCCGGGGTCCGGCGCAGCCGCTGGAACGGGCCGTGCCCGCCGTCGCCGATCCGGCGTACCGGGCCGCCGACGCCGTACCACGGTTGCCGGGTCGGCCAGATGTCGGTCACCTCGAGCAGCGCGGTCGGCGCCCCCTCGGGGTCGGTGAGGATCAGGCCGCGTTCCATCGGGTTGTTCGGGTCGAGTCCGCTGACCACCTCGGCCGGGACCTGCAGGGTCACCGGCACCGGCCACGGGGTGGCGTCGGCGAGTCGCCCGCGTCGGGCCACCGAGGCCAGGTCGGCGCGGCCCATGAAGCCGGCGAGCGGGGCGTACGCTCCGGAGAGCAGCAGCTCCAGATCGGCCAGCTCATACGGGCGGGGCGTGTACGCCGGAGCGTCACGCAGCAACTCATCGGGCAGCACCCACCCGTTGCTCATCGCACCCCCAACTCCTGGCCGGCACACAGTTTCGCAGCCGTTCGTCGATCGGTCGAGACCGGCCACTCCCGATTGGACGCTTCCCGGGCACCGGGGCGTCGTTGATCGGCAACTATGAGAGGTTACCCAACGGTGTGGAGTTCGGCCGCGCCGAATGACACCGAAAAGCGTTTGCACCAGATGGAGACGCTACGGAATTCGTGAAGGTCGGTACCGGTCGGGATGGGGTACGCCTGGTCACCGCGGTTGCCCTTCAGACGGCCCAGCTCGACCCACCGGCCGTCGTCGAAGACGCGCCAGCCGGCGGTGCCCTCCCGTACCGGCTGATCGGTCAGCCAGACCCGGAGGTCCGGCCCGTCGGAGGTGTCCAGACCGACCAGTTCGAGACGGTGCCGGCCGTCCGGGGCGCGGACGATCCGGGCCGTTCCGGTGGTCCGGTGCTCGTGGGTGACGAACTCGCCGCTGCCGACCAGGACCGGCCGGGTGGGCCCGGGACCGGGCGGGCCGGAGGTGACCGTCCCCGACGGCGACCCGGCGGGGACGGGGCCCGTGGTCCCGGGCGACCCGGAGGGTTCGGGGGCGGTCGCCGGGACGGGCTCGCTGAGCGGCTCCGCCACGGTCCGGTCGACGACGATCTTCCACGGTTGGAACCAGTACCCGCCGACAACGGCGACGGCCCCGAGCACGGCGACGGCGACCCAGGTCAACGGTGCGCGGAGCAGGCGACGCGACATGGGGGCCAGTCAACCAGCCCGCCGGTCCGGCGCGCGGCCCCCACTTCTTACCGTTCTCTTACCCGTGCGGGTCCCGCCGAAATGGAATCGGGGTTCTCCCAGGGTCTGTCCCGGACCCCGGAAGGAGACTCCGGCACCTACGCTGACGGCGTGACACTGATCGCGACCCAGTCGCTGACCAAGACGTACGGCAACGGGGTGACCGCGCTGGCCGACCTGACCGTCGGCATCGAGCCGGGCATCGTCGGGCTGGTCGGGGCCAACGGGGCGGGCAAGTCGACCTTCATCAAGATCATGCTCGGCCTGCTGGAGCCGACCGCCGGTCAGGTCCGGGTGCTCGACCTCGACCCCACGGTCGACGGACACCAGGTCCGGTCCCGGGTCGGGTACATGCCCGAGCACGACTGCCTGCCGCCGGACCTGTCGGCCGCCGAGTTCGTCACCCACATGGCCCGGATGAGCGGACTGCCGAAGACCGCCGCCCGGGAACGCGCCTCCGAGACCCTGCGACACGTCGGCCTCTACGAGGAGCGCTACCGCCAGGTCGGCGGCTACTCGACCGGCATGAAACAGCGGGTCAAGCTCGCCCAGGCGCTGGTCCACGACCCGGACCTGCTGCTGCTCGACGAGCCGACGAACGGGCTCGACCCGGCCGGCCGGGACGCCATGCTCGGGCTGATCGACCGGATCGGCAGCGAGTTCGGCATCTCCGTACTGGTCTGCTCGCACCTGCTCGGCGAGGTCGAGCGGATCTGCGACGCGCTGGTCGCGATCGACGGCGGCCGGCTGCTGCGCTCCGCCCAGCTCTCCGACATGACCACCGCGACCGAGGTGCTCTCCGTCGAGGTCAGCGAGGGCACCGACGAACTCGCCGCCCGGCTGGCCGCGGCCGACCTTCCGGTACGGCGGGAGGGCCGGCTGCTGCTCGTGCCGCTCGCCGACGACACGACGTACGACCTGATCCTGACCGCGGTGGCCGAACTGGACCTGCCGTTGCACCGGCTCGACCAGCGTCGCCACCGGGTCGCCGAACTCTTCGCCACCGGGCCGACGGTCTCGCCGCCGACACCACCGGGTGAGCTGACCGGCGCCGGCACCAGCGGAGGGGGTACCCAGTGAGCCAGCCGACCGGAGTCATCCACGACATCGGCTACCAGCGTTACACCGGGGTGCGGCTCGGCCGCCGCCACCTGGTCGGCACGCTCTACCTGCACGGACTGCGGGCCGCCTTCGGACTCGGCCGCAGCGCCAAGGCGAAGATCTTCCCCTGGATGATCGTCGGGGTGGTCGGCGCGATCGCCGCCGTGCTGACCGCGTTCCGGGCCCAGACCGGCGAGCCGGTGATGAGTTACGCCGAGTTCCCGCAGACGCTCACCATCCTGATCATCTTCTTCTGTGCCATCGTCGCGCCGGAACTCGCCTCCCGTGACCTGCACAGCGGAGTGCTGCCGCTCTACTTCGCCCGACCGCTGCGTCGCGGCGACTACGCGCTGGCCCGGCTGGCCGCCCTGGTCAGCGCGACGTTCCTGCTGCTGGCCGGCCCGCTGACGGTGATGTTCGCCGGAGCCGCGTTCGGCGCCCCCCGGATCGGCGCGGTCTGGGACGAGTTCGTCGACTACCTGGCCGCGCTCGGCTACGTCGCGGTGCACGCGGTGGTCTTCTCCGTACTGGCCCTGCTGGTCGCCGCCCTGCTGCGGCGCCGGGCGGTCGCCGCCGGGGCGATCGTCGGCGCGTTCCTGCTCACCACCCCGCTGTACGGGGTGCTGATGGTGCTGCCGTACGAGCGGGCCGCCCAGCTCGCCGGCCTGGCCAGCCCGGTCACCCTGGTCGGCGGGATCGGCGACTGGGCGTTCGAGTCCGGCGGCGACGTCGGCATCGGCGGCTACGGCCCGCTGTACGCCCTCGTCGCGCTGCTCTTCGTCGCCCTCGGGATTCTGCTGCTGCTGGCCCGCTACCGGAAGGTCGCCGCAAAGTGACAATGGTGGAGCTCACCGGGGTCTCCCGGTGGTACGGCAACGTGGTCGCGGTTAACGACGTCACGATGGGTCTCGGCGCCGGGGTGACCGGGCTGCTCGGTCCGAACGGCGCCGGCAAGACCACCCTGCTGCACATGATGGCCGGGTTCCTCGCCCCGTCCCGGGGCACCGTCACCCTCGGCGGCGAACCCACCTGGCGCAACCCCGGCGTCTACCGCAGACTCGGCCTGGTCACCGAACGCGAGGCGGCGTACGACTTCCTCTCCGCGTACGAGTTCGCGCTGGCCAGTGCCCGGCTGCACCGGCTGCCCGATGCCGAGGCGGCGGCCCGGCGGGCGATCGAGACGGTCGAGCTGACCGAGGCGCAGGACCGCCGGATCGGCACGTACTCCAAGGGCATGCGGCAGCGGGCCCGGGTCGCCGCGGCGCTGGTCCACGACCCGGAGGTGCTGCTGCTCGACGAGCCGTTCAACGGGATGGACCCGCGGCAGCGGATGCACATGATGGAACTGCTGCACTCACTCGGCGACGCCGGCCGGACCATCCTGTTCAGCTCACACATCCTGGAGGAGGTCGAGCAGGTCTCCGGCACCGTCCAGGTGATCGTCTCGGGTCGGCTGGCCGCCTCCGGCGACTTCCGTACCATCCGCCGGCTGATGACCAACCGGCCGCACGTCTTCGCGGTCCGCTCCACCGACGACCGGCGGCTGGCGGTGGCGTTGATGGGCGAGCCGTCGGTGAACGGGGTCGAGATCGACCGCGAGGGCCTGACGGTACGGGCCGGCGACTACGGCAGCTTCACCCGGGCACTGCCGAAGATCGCCCTGGCCTCGGGGATCCGGGTACGCCGGCTGCTCCCCTCGGACGAGTCCCTGGAGAGCGTGTTCTCCTACCTGGTGGAGGCCTGACCAGTCATGTCTACCGTTTCCTGGATCACCGCGCGCGGGCTCTTCGGCCGCCGTCGGTTCCTGCTGCTCTTTCCGCTGCCGCTGCTGGTGATCGGGCTGGCGGTGCTGGTCCGTTGGGCCGGGGTCGCCGCCGGCGAGTGGGCTCCGCCGATCGTCTTCGGCCTGGGGCTCGGGGTGATGCTGCCGGTGACCGCGCTGATCGTCGGCACCGGTGTACTCGGCTCCGAGATCGACGACGGGACCCTGCTGCACATTCTCACCAAGCCGCTGCCGCGCTGGCAGATCATCCTGCCGAAGCTCGTGGTGGCGGCCGGGGTGACCGCCCTGGCCACCGCCATCCCGCTGTACGTCGTCGGGGTGCTCGCCGACTCCGTACGTTTCGGGTTGGGGCTGGCCGCCGCGAGTGCGGTCGGCGCCCTCGTCTATTCGGCGATCTTCCTGCTGCTCAGCCTGGTCACCCGTCGGCCGGTGCTGCTCGGCCTGGTCTACGTGCTGATCTGGGAGGGGCTGCTGACCAACGTGATCAGCGGGACCCGGGTGCTCTCGGTCCAGCAGTACGTGCTGACCCTGACCGACCGGATCGCGCCGACGGCGCTGCTGGACAGCACGGTCTCCGTGCCGGTGGCGTTGGTGATGGGGGCGATTTTCACGGTCGGCTGCACCGCGCTGGCGATCGACCGGCTCCGCTCGTTCAGCGCCGCCGGCGAGACGAGCTGACCGGGCGGCTTGGCCTGGCCGGGCTGACCGGACCCGTCAATCGGCTTCCGGGACCCAGTCCAGCCAGGTCGGGGCGTCCCGGAAGCCCTGCCGAATCTTGCGATCAAGACGCGTCCTGCTCCTGTGAACCCGGCCGCACCCTCCTAACGATCATGGCCGGAGGGCCCCTGGCAGGTTACCGGCGCCTACCCTGGACCGGTGCGGGCGATTCTGATCTCGGGTGTGCCGGGCGCCGGGAAGACGACGGTGGCCCAACTGCTGGCCGCCAGATTTCCGCGCTCCGCCCACGTCGAGGGTGACGTTGTCGGGCACGACTTCATCGTCAACGGACTGGTCCCGCCCCAGGGGCCACCGGCCGACGAGGCCGAGGCGCAACTACTGCTCCGGCGCCGCAACATCTGCCTGCTCGCCGACTCGTTCGCCGACGCCGGGTTCCTGCCGGTGATCGACGACGTGGTGGTCTCCCCGGCGGTGCTCGACACGTACCTCCGGCTGCTCCGGACCCGGCCGTTCGCCGTGGTGCAACTCGTGCCCGACCTGGCGGTCGTGGCCCGCCGGGACGCCGGCCGCGACAAGCAGGTCTTCGCGCTCTGGCAGCACCTGGACGCCGAACTGCGGACGCGGATGCCGCGGGTCGGCCTCTGGCTGGACAGCACCGACCTGTCGGCGGTCGAGACCGTCGACCGGATCGAGGCGTCCCTCGACGAGGCTGTCGTCGCCTGAGTCGTCGGCGGCCCCCGCCGATGACCCGGCGCCGCCGTAGCGCGCCGGCTCAGCCGGTGTTGCGCATCCCGGCGGCGATGCCGTTGACGGTGGTGAGCAGGGCCCGCTCCAACGCCGTACCGTCACCGGGGGCGCGCCGGCCGCCCGGCGCGGTGGCGATCGCCCGACCCGCCGCGCCCGAGTCGCGGTACTGCCGCAGCAGCGCCACCTGCAGGTGGTGCAACGGTTCCAGGTAGGTGTCCCGGACCGCGAGGGTGCGCTGCAGCACCGGCGAGTTCTCCAGCAGCGCCGGCGAGTTCGTGATCGCCAGCACCTCACGCTTGGTCAGCTCGTACTCCGTCTCGATCATCTGGAAGATCGGGTGCAGCTTCTTCGGGACCAGCGTCTCGACGTACCGCCGGGCGATGTTCAGGTCGGTCTTGGTCAACATCATTTCGACGTTCGACAGGAACGTGCCGAAGAAGTGCCAGGCCCGGTGCATCTCGCAGAGGATGTCGCCGTGCCCCGCCTCCCGGGCGGCGGCCAGCCCCGAGCCGACCCCGAACCAGCCCGGCACGATCTGCCGGGTCTGGGTCCAGCCGAAGACCCACGGGATCGCCCGCAGCCCGGCCAGCCCGGCGCCGGTGTTCGGCCGCTTCGCCGGCCGGGAGCCGATGTTCAACGCGCCGAGCAGCTCGGTCGGGGTGGAGGCCCAGAAGTACGCGGGGAGGTCCGGGTTCTCCACCAGCGACCGGTACGACCGGTACGCCGCGTCCGAGACCACGTCCATCGTCGAGTTCCACCGCTGGAGCGCCTCGGCCGGCTGACGCGGCTCGGTGTGCAGCAGGGTGCTCTGCAGCACCGCGGCCAGGGTCAGTTCCAGGTTCTCCCGGGCCAGCGACGGCAGGGTGTACTTGTCGGAGATGACCTCGCCCTGCTCGGTCACCTTGATCTCGCCGTCCAGGGTGCCGTACGGCTGGGCCAGGATCGCCTCGTGCGTCGGCCCGCCGCCCCGGCCGACCGTGCCGCCCCGGCCGTGGAAGAGCCGCAGCCGTACGTTGTGCCGGGCCGCCACGTCCCGCAGCGCGCGCTGGGCCCGGTGGATCGACCACTGCGAGGTGGTGATCCCGGCCATCTTGTTGGAGTCGGAGTAGCCGAGCATCACCTCCTGCACGTCACCGCGGGCCGCCACGATCGCCCGGTACGCCGGCAGCGAGAGCATCTCGTCCAGCAGGTCACCGCCGGCCTCGAGCTCGTCCGGGGTCTCCAGCAGCGGGACGAAGCCGATCCGGGCCCGACCGGTGTGCACGTCGACCAGACCGGCCTCCCGGGCCAGCACCACGGCGGCCAGTACGTCGTCGACGCCGAGCGTCATCGAGATGATGTACGACTCGATCACCTCGACGCCGAACCGTTCCTGGATCTCCCGGACGGTGCCGAAGACGTCGAAGGTCTTGCGGGCCGGCTCGGTCAACGGGGTGTCCATCGTGGACAGCGGCCGACGGCCGGTCAGCTCCTCGGCGAGCAGCTTGGTCCGGTCGGTGCGGCTGAGCGCCGAGTAGTCGGGCACCTCGCCGACCTGGGCGTAGAACTGGGCCAGCACCGCGTGGTGCGCCTCGGCGTGCTCCCGGATGTCCATCGTCGCCAGCTGCGGCCCGAACGCGGCGACGGTACGGATCACCGAGGCGAGCCGGCCGACGGCGGTGAGCTGCCCGGAGTTGCGGGCCAGCGAGGCGCGCATCAGCTCCAGGTCGCTGAGCAGGTCGGCGGTGCCCCGGTAGTCCCGACCCGGCACGTGCGGGGTGGCCTGGTTGAGTCGGCGCCGGGTGTTGGCCAGCTTCGCCTTGATGCACCGGGCCTTGAGCCGGTACGGCTCCTCGGCGTTGACCCGGCGGAACCGGGCCGCCACCTCGGGCAGCGCGTCGAGGTCCTTGGCGAGGCTGGCGGAGAGGTCCAGTGAGACGCCACGCAGTCGGCGGGAGACCGAGACCTCGTTGATCACCGACTCCATCGCCGCCTCGGTGGCCTGGATGCCGTGCTCGTACTGGATCAGCAGCACGTCCCGGGTGACCTGCGGGGTGACGAACGGGTTGCCGTCCCGGTCGCCGCCGATCCAGGTGCCGAAGGTGAGCGGCCGGGCGGTCGGGGCGGTCTCCACACCGAGGCCGCGCAGCGTGTCGGCGAGGTCGTCGAGGACCTGCGGGGCGGCTTCGGCGTACAGGTCGCGCAGGTAGTAGATGGCGTTGCGGGCCTCGTCGGTCGGGTCCGGCCGGTCCAGCCGCAGCTCGTCGGTCTGCCAGAGCAGGTCGAGCAGTTCGGCGAGGCGCCGGCTGGCCGGGCCCTCGTCGGTGGCGCCGTACAGGACGGCGGCGGACGCCTCCGCGTCGAGCTGGTCGGCGACGGCGCGCAGCTTGGAGAGGATGGACCGGCGGGCCGCCTCGGTGGGGTGGGCGGTGAAGACCGGCCGGACGGCGAGCCGGCGGGCGGCCGCGGCGATCTCCTCCGGCGGCACCCCGCGCTCGCGGATCAGCCGGGCGGCCTGGTCCAGCCAGCCGCCGTGGGTGGCCCGCTGCCGGCGCAGGTCCCGGGAGCGGTGCACCTGCTCGGTGATGTTGGCCAGGTGGAAGTAGGTGGAGAAGGCCCGGGCCAGCTTGGTGCCGGTGGTCACGTCCATCGCGGAGAGCCGCTGGGCCGCGGCCTCGGCGTCGTGTCGAACCAGGGCGCGGATCTCCTCGACCAGGTCGAGCAGCGGGGGCCCCTCCTGGCGCGCGAGGGTCTGGCCGAGCAGTCGGCCGAGGCGGCGGATGTCGGCTCGGAGGGCGGCGTCGGGGCCGTCGTGATCATGCTGGTCGGTCACCGTGCGCTCCTTGATCGAGTACGGAGGACAGCGTTGTCCGACACCGTGGATCGTATCCGCGTCGGGCCGCTTTCGGCGCCTGGACCCTACGCCGATCCGGTCATGCCCGTCCCGCCGACCACCCGGATGAGCTGGAATTCACCGTTCCCCGCCCGGCTGCGCCGTTCTCCGGTGGCAGATAAGTGATCACGCTCACTCGCCTTCGGCCTCTCCCTCCGGCGGGGAGACGGTCGTCGGCCGGGCCGCTGATGATCTGAGCACCATGGACCTCAAACAGGGCTCGTAAGGTATCTGGTGCGCAGATCATCTGCGCGGACTCCGCCGTTCGCTGAGGGCCTGGGCGACCTGCCGGACCACCCGGCCCGGAGACCGGAGTACGTCGTCGGCGGTGAACCGGAGCACCAGCCATCCGGCCGCCCGCAGGGCGTTCAGCCGGGCGACGTCCCGCCGGAAGTGAGCCCGTTCCCGGTGGTGGTCACCCTCGTACTCGAGCGCGATGCGTAACCGCGGGTAGGCCAGGTCAACCCGGGCGAGGAAGCGGCCCCGGGCGTCGTACACCTCGTGCTGGGCCGTTGGTGACGGGAGCCCGGCGTCGTACAGGACGAGCCGGAGTCGGGTCTCCATCGGTGACTCGCTGAGCGGCTCGGCGAGCGGCAGCAGTTCCCGCAACTGGGCGGTGCCCGGTCGGCGGGGATGGGCCGCGAGGTAGGCGGCGAGATCCGACAGCCGCACCACCCGTCGGTTGAGCAGCGCGTCGACCGCGACCAGCGCCCGGGTACGACCCTCGGACCGGTCGGCGTCCGGGTCGGTGGCGACGCCGTCGGTACGGCGGACGGAGCCCGCGAAGGCGGACCGGCCGAGATCGAACGCGGTCCGTACCCCGGTGGTGACCGGGAGCCCGGCGAACCGGGTCACATCGTCGGGCGCCAACCTGTGGTGAGCCACGACGATCCGGTCGCGGTGCCGTGGTCGGGCCGCTTCGGGCAGTACCACGAAGACCGGACTCTGCCGGGGCAGCAGGTCGACGCCCCAGAGGTAGGCCGCGCTCGGCCCGGCGAGCGCGGCGCCCGGTGGCAGGGTGAGCGCGACCGCGTCACACCACATCCGATGGTCGTCTGGCCGGTAGCCGTCCTCGTGCACGTAAACGTCCGGTAGCAGACGCCGCCAGCACGAACTGCGGAGCATCCGCCGGGTCAGCAGCCCGGCGGTGATCGCCCGGTCGGCCGAGAAGGGCAGGAATGCCAGCTCCCTGGGCACGTGTGGGGCTCGGGGCATCCGCACAGCGTGCCGGAGCCGGGCCGTATCCGCAGCCCCGTGTCGGCCCGGCGCCCATGGCGGACCCGGCGCGGCACCGCGGCTGGGTATGACCGGCCTGCCCGCCCAATTGACCAGGCCGGGCAGGAACCGGCCCGGCCCTCGCGCCGTGCGGTTCCTCCGGGTCGGCGCCGGGGGCAGAGGTGGTGTGGAAGCTGCGGGCCTCCCCGAGCAGGTCCGCGCACCTCCGCACCACCTCCGGTGACGTCCGTGTGACGTCCGACGGACCGACCTCGACCGGTGGTCGGGGGCAGTACCTGGACCCATGCTCCCGGGTCGGTCGACCAGGTGCGTTGAACATCCGTGCTCGGTTCGCCGGGTGGGTGTGGCGTGGGGAGTGGTCCGTCTAGGGTGCGGTGGCGAGGAGTTCCCGCAGCTGGGCCGGTGAGTGACCGAGCTGACGGCGGAGCGTACGGGTCAGGTGTGGCTGGTCGGCGAAGCCGTGTTCGGCGGCGAGCGTGCGCAACGTGTCGAGGTCGTCGCCGGCCAGCGCGGTCAGCACCGCCCGGGTCCGGATCTGGCTGCGGTACGTGGTGAGACTCTGTCCGGTGACCCGGTGAAAGACCCGGCTCAGGTGGTGTGGTGAGCAGTTGACCTGTCGCGCCAGTTCGGTGAGGCCGAGAGCGTAACCCCCACCGGTGATCACCTCACGGGTCCGGTTCACCAGCCGCCGGTGCGCGGCGAGCGTCGCCGGTCTGCGACCGACCGTTCGGGACAGTTCGTCGTCAGGTCGGTCCGTCGCGCCGTCGGAGGCGCCGGTGGCCAGTAGTCCATCGAGCAGCCGGTGCAGCCGTTCGGTGAGTGCGAAGCTGTCGACACCGCGTACGCAGTCCGTGATCAGGGTCCGGTGGGCGAGGTCGAGCCGGTCGGAGACCCGGCCGTCCCAGCCGGCCCCGGTCAGCCACCGCTCGCCGTCCGACCGTTCGGCGAGCACCCCACTCTCGATCTCGATCGCGGTGTAGGTGTCACCACAGGTCAGGGGATGGGAGACGACGAGGTCGTCGGCCGGGCCGGTGAGCAGTGCCGAGGTCGGGTCGGCGAACCGCTCGTGTCCGTTGAGTCGACGCAGGTAGCCGCCGGAGCGGGCCAGGTTGATGGTGAAGGCGCCGGTCGACCGGGCAGCCCGCCAGGCGCTTTCGACGTTGGCGCACCGGACCTCGTAGAAGAGCATGCCGTCCGGACGTCCGAGTCCACGCCACCGGGCCTGGACCCGGTCGTTGTCGGCATCCAGGTAGTCGTGCCAGTCGGGCATTTTCGCCTCCCGAGGTAGGAACACTCCGGCCAGCATGACGGGTTGTCGTCGACCAACTTTTGGCCCGTTGTATCGGGATCGCGCAACCTGCCGGACGTTGCGGTGTTTCGCGAACCGCGACGGCCGAGCGGCGAGAAGGACGCAACCGCCACGGGTGCGCGATCCCGGAGGCGGACAGACAAGGCTCGGCGACGACCCAACCGAGTACGGCGAACGACGACTCAACCGAGTACGGCGAACGACGACTCAACCGAGTACGGCGAACGACGACTCAACCGAGTACGGCGAACGACGACTCAACTCAACCGAGTATCGCGAAGGCGCGGACCGGGAAGCTACCCATTCCCGCCACCAGCGGCGGAACGGCGGTGAACCGGAAACCCTCCGGAGGGAGTGCCGCCAGCCCGCGCAGGTGCTCCACGATCGGGACCCCAGCCGCGAGCAGCACGCTGTGCGCCGGGCGGATGCCGCCGGCGGCCGGCGAGCTGTCGTCGATGTTCACCGAGTCGATGCCCACCAGGACCGCCCCGGCCGACGCCAGCCACTCCGCTCCGTCGGCGGTCAGGTACGGGTGCTCGGGAGCGCCGTACCGCTCCGTGCCGAAATGGGCGTCCCAGCCGCTGTGCAGCAGTACCGCCCGCCCGGCAACGTCGTACGGGGCCAGCAGCAACCGGTCGACCGCGCGTACCCCGACCGGTACCCGTACCAGCACGCCGGGCAGGTCGGCGAGCCGATCCAGGGGTACGCCGGCCAGGTCGGCGCCGTCCGGCCAGCGGTGCGACGGCACGTCGACGTACGTCCCGGTGTTGCCGACCATCGTGATCGCGGCGATGTGGAACTCGGTGTCGGGGCCGTACCGCTCTCGGGACGCCTCCCTGGTCAACCAGTCCGTGATTTGGGGGCCGGGCAGACCCGGATAGGTCATCATGCCGTCCCGGACGACGTGACTCAGCTCGACCAGCCGTGCGCCGGGAGCCGGTGCCGGGACGACGTGCCGGCCGCCCCTGTGCGGCTCGCGGATCAGCTCCTTCGCGGTGATCCGCACCTCGCCGACCATCAGTAGGCCGAGATGCCGGACGAAGAGGGACGCCAACTCGGTGTCGCTGATCTCGGTGCCCGGGATGTCGAGCCGGAAGTCATCCACCCGCAGCCCGCCACCGTTGACGAAGTCGACCTCCGCGTCGAACCGGACCCGCCACTGGTCAGCCATGCCGCCAAGCTGACCATGGGCCCTCGACCCCGTCAACGGCGGCTCAGGCCGGTGGTCTGACGAACACACCGGCGCCGGGCGCGCCGTCGACCAGGCCCCGCGCCTTTAGCCAGTCGATCGCGGAGCGGACCACCTGACGGGACACGTCGAACTCCGCGCACAGTTCGGTACCGGAGGGCAGCTTCGACCCCGGTGGGTACTCGCCCGACTCGATTCGTTGGGTCAGCGTGTCGATCAGCTGTTGCTTCTTCGTGTACGCAGGCATGAGCGGCTGGGTCCGCGGTCAGGCCTGGTCTCGTACGAATACTCCCGAGCCCGGGCGACCCTCGGTGAGGCCTTCTGTCTTCAGGATCAACATCGCGTTACGGATGACGGTCTCCGATACCCCGTGTTGAGCCTTGAGTTGGCTGATCGATGGCAACTTGTCGCCCGGCTTGAGCTGACCAGCGGTAATGCGCTCGCGTAGCTCACGGGCGATTCGTTCGTAGGCGGCCTCGTACGGCATGGCTTCTCCCTGGGTGGCCTGCCTATGAGATCACGCTTCCTCCTACTACCTCAAGTAGGCATTGACCGGGGGTAGGATCCTGTCCTAGGTTGTCTTCATGCTGGCTCGCCTGGGTGGCACCGATCGGGCCGGTCGAGGAAGAGAAGAAGAATGGGCGGCCCGGAGTGGAGGTGGCACTCCTGTCTCCGGGCCTTGACCGGGAAGGAGCCCCGGCCCATGAGTAACGTACCCAACCCTGCTCATCCACCATGGTGTCGGCACGGGCCCGACTGTGCATCCGGTGGCGATCTTCATGTGTCGACGCTGGTCCGGGTCGCCCCTCGCGGCGACGAGGTGATTCAGGTGGCCGCCGGGTTGTGGCGGATGGACGTCGGGCCTTGTCAGCCCGGCGGGGTGTTGCTGGAGTCTTCCGTTGGTGAGGACGCCGATCGCTGGCCGATCGACTCGGCTCAGGCGCGCGTCCTCGTAGCGGTGCTCGTCGATCTGTTACGGCGGGCCGACGTCGAGTTTCCGCAGGCAGCCTGACCGGTAGCCCGGGGCGGTCGATTCTCGGTTGCCCGCGCCCGGGCCGGCCCGGATCATCTGATCATTCGCCAGTGGTCGGTCGGTGGCAGCCATGGCAGTCGATCCGGCCCGCTGAGGGGGTGGCGCATGAGCAACTCGTACGCCCATCCGATCCTGCGTACGACGGACCTGGAGCGGGCGCACGCACTGGCCCGACGACTGGTGGCGCTGGCCGGCCGGGACTACTTCGTGCCACGGGTACGGATGCATGCGGAAACCCGGACCCATCAACTCGGCCGCTACCTCGCGGCGATCCCGGACGGCCGGTTTGATCTGGCGGTTCCGGGGGAGCTGGCTGACCTTGCCCGCCGGATCCTCGGCCCGTACGTCAAGCCGCAAGATCTTCAAGCGCGGCTTCGTGACGGGACGCTGTGGCTGTACCCGGTGTTCAACGCCGAGTCGGTGGCGGCCCTCGGCCGACTGCCAGAGCTGCCGTGCGAGGTCGAACTCACTCATCAGCCGGTGGGGACGGTCGAGGAGCGTTTCCTTGCCGTGATCGGCCCGGACCCGGCCGAGGTGGTGTGGGAGGACGTCACCTGGCCGCCGGTCGAGGAGCTCGAGTTGTGCACCTGGGAGGTGAAGCACGGCAATATCCAGCTCACCCTCAACGCCGCCGGGGTCTTCCAGGAGAGGCCAGCGGACGACCACACGCTGTACGTGCACGTTCGCTGGGGTGACGAGCGGCGTGCCCAGTGGCTGGCCGAGCAGGTCGGGTTGAAAGTGATTGGACCTCCGGAAACCGGCTTCTAGATCACCCCATCGCCCGATGCCCCGGCTCGCCTTCCGGCTGGAAGCATCCACCCGGTTGCTGCGGCCAGTGGCCGGGGTCTGTCGGGCGCAGGGGATAGGCTTGGTCCGGGTGTGAGGAGGGGACCCTGCCTCCGGCGAGATGCGCTGAGAGGGGACCTTTCCGCACACCTCAGACCCCCCGTCCGGATCGGGCGCGGGGCTCGTTCTGCGTGCCCAGGTGTTGTGGCAAGAGGGTGTGATCATGGCCGTGCTTACCGGGTTGTTGGCTGCCGCGCTCCGGGACCGGGGGTTGGCGAGGGCGCGCGACCTGGCCCGGGCCGGCGGGCCGGACGCGGACGGGGTGGATCTGACCGCGCCGGCGGCGTTGCGGCCGTTTGTCGTCGCCGCCGTCGCCGCGACCGAGGACGCCGAGGACGCCGGGGGCGCGGGGCGGCCGGTCCTGGCGGTCACCGCGACCAGCCGGGAGGCGGACGATCTCGCCGCCGCGCTGCGCAGCCTGCTGCCGCCGGAGCAGGTGGTGGTCTTCCCGGCCTGGGAGACGCTGCCGCACGAGCGGCTCTCGCCCCGCTCCGACACGGTCGGGCGGCGGCTGGCGGTGCTGCGCCGACTGGCGCACCCGGAGTTGGACGAGCACGCCGGGCCGGTACGGGTCGTCGTCGCGCCCGTCCGGTCGGTGCTGCAGCCGCAGCTCAAGGGGCTGGGCGACCTGGAACCGGTCCGGTTGGCGGTCGGCGCCGAGGCGGAGCTGGAGCAGGTCGCCCGCCGGCTGACCGACCTGGCGTACGCCCGGGTCGACCTGGTCACCAAGCGCGGCGAGTACGCCGTCCGGGGCGGCATCCTGGACGTCTTCCCGCCGACCGACGAGCACCCGTCCCGGGTCGAGTTCTGGGGCGACGAGGTGGAGGAGATCCGTACCTTCGCCGTCGCCGACCAGCGGACCATCGAGGCGGTACCCGCGATGTGGGCGCCACCGTGCCGGGAACTGCTGCTCACCGAGGAGGTGCGGCAGCGGGCGTTCGCGCTGTCGGTGGAGCATCCGGAGCTGGCCGAGATCCTGGACAAGCTGGCCGAGGGGATTCCGGTCGAGGGGATGGAGTCGCTCGCCCCGGCGCTGGTCGGCGCCGACTCCCTCGAACTGCTGCCGCACTGCATGCCGGCCGGCACCCACGTCCTGCTCTGTGACCCGGAGCGGATCCGGACCCGGGCACACGACCTGGTCCGTACCTCGGCGGAGTTCCTGGAGGCGAGCTGGGCCGCGGCCGCCGTCGGTGGCCAGGCCCCGGTCGACCTCGGCGCCGCCGCGTTCAAGACCCTGGCCGAGGTACGCGCCACCGTCGCCGCCCTCGGCCAGCCCTGGTGGTCGGTGTCGCCGTTCGGGTTGGCGGAGGCCACCCACGGGCCGGCGGCCACCGTCGCGCCGTGGGAGGTGGAGCCGGAGCCGGAGGTGACGGTAACCCCGGACACCGGGGAGGCGTTCGCGCTCGCCGCCCAGCCGACCCCGCTCTACCACGGCGAGACCGCCCGGGTGGTCGAGGACCTGAAGCGCTGGGCCGGCGACGGCTGGGCGGTGACCCTGGTCTTCGAGGGGCACGGTCCGGCGCAGCGGGCGGTCGAGGTGCTCCGGGACGCCGGCCTCGGCGCCGCCACCGTCGAGGAGATCACCAGCGCCCCGGCTGACGGGGAACTGGTCGTCACCTGCGGCTCGCTCAACCACGGCTTCCTCGACCCGGCGGCCCGGTTTGTCGTACTGACCGGGCACGACATCACCGGCGGGCGGGGCTCGTCGACCCGGGACATGCGCAAGATGCCGAGCCGGCGGCGCAACACCATCGACCCGCTGGAGCTGCGGGCCGGCGACTACGTGGTGCACGAGCAGCACGGCATCGGCCGGTACGTCGAACTGGTGCAACGCGCGGTGAACGGCGCCGAGCGGGAGTACCTGGTCATCGAGTACGCCGCCAGCAAGCGCGGCCAGCCCGGTGACCGGCTCTTCGTCCCCACCGACCAGCTCGACCAGCTCTCCCGGTACGTCGGCGGCGAGACCCCGACGCTGCACAAGATGGGCGGCTCGGACTGGCAGAAGGCCAAGGCCCGGGCCCGTAAGGCGGTCAAGGAGATCGCCGCCCAGCTCGTCCAGCTCTACGCCGCCCGGCGGGCGTCCAAGGGGCACGCGTTCGCCCCGGACACCCCGTGGCAGCGGGAGCTGGAGGACGCCTTCCCGTACACCGAGACACCGGACCAGCTGGCGGCGATCGAGGAGGTCAAGCGGGACATGGAGCAGACGGTCCCGATGGACCGGCTGATCTGCGGCGACGTCGGCTACGGCAAGACCGAGATCGCGGTCCGGGCCGCGTTCAAGGCGGTGCAGGACGGCAAGCAGGTGGCGGTGCTGGTGCCGACCACGCTGCTGGCCCAGCAGCACTACAACACGTTCAGCGAGCGGATGGGACAGTTCCCGGTGGCGATCCGGCAGCTGTCCCGGTTCCAGACGCCGAAGGAGGCCGAGGCGACCCTGGAGGCCGCCGCCGACGGCAGCGCCGACATCGTGATCGGCACCCACCGGCTGCTCCAGGCGGCGACCCGGTTCAAGTCTCTCGGCATGGTGATCGTCGACGAGGAGCAGCGGTTCGGGGTCGAGCACAAGGAGCACCTGAAGTCGCTGCGTACCTCGGTCGACGTACTGACCATGTCGGCGACCCCGATCCCGCGGACCCTGGAGATGGCGATCACCGGCATCCGGGAGATGTCGACGATCGCCACCCCGCCGGAGGAACGGCACCCGGTGTTGACCTTCGTCGGGGCGTACGACGACAAGCAGGTCGCCGCCGCGGTCCACCGTGAGCTGCTCCGCGACGGTCAGGTCTTCTACCTGCACAACCGGGTCGAGTCGATCGACCGGGCGGCGCGACGGATCCGGGAACTGGTGCCGGAGGCCCGGGTCGCGGTCGCGCACGGCCAGATGGGCGAGGACGCCCTGGAGAAGGTGATGGTCGGCTTTTGGGAGAAGGAGTACGACGTCCTGGTCTGCACCACGATCGTGGAGTCCGGCATCGACATCCCGAACGCCAACACGCTGATCGTGGAGCGGGCCGACCTGCTCGGCCTGGCCCAGTTGCACCAGATCCGGGGCCGGGTCGGCCGGGGCCGGGAGCGGGCGTACGCGTACTTCCTCTACCCGGCGGACAAGCCGCTGACCGAGCACGCCCACGAGCGGCTGGCCACCATCGCCCAGCACACCGAGCTCGGCGCCGGCATGTACGTGGCGATGAAGGACCTGGAGATCCGGGGCGCCGGCAACCTGCTCGGCGGTGAGCAGTCCGGGCACATCGAGGGGGTCGGCTTCGACCTCTACGTGCGGATGGTCGGCGAGGCGGTGCAGGCGTTCAAGGGCGAGCGGCCGGAGGAGGAGGTCGACATGAAGGTCGACCTGCCGATCGACGCGCACCTGCCGCACGACTACATCGGGGTGGAGCGGCTGCGCCTGGAGATGTACCGCAAGCTCGCCGAGGCCCGCGACGAGGCGCGGTTGACCGAGGTGGTCGCCGAGATGACCGACCGGTACGGCGAGCCGCCGGAGCAGGTGGTCAACCTGGTCGCGGTGGCCCGGTTCCGGCTGCTCGTCCGGGCGTACGGGCTGACCGACGTGTCGATGCAGGGCAAACACGTACGGTTCTCGCCGCTGCCGCTGCCCGACTCGAAGCAGCTGCGGCTCAAGCGCTACCACCCGGACGCGGTCTACAAGGCGGCGACCGACCAGGTGAGCGTGCCCCGGCCGACGACCCGGCGGATCGGCGGCGAGCCGCTGCGGGACCAGGCACTGCTGGACTGGTGCGCGCAGCTGCTCCGCGACGTGCTCGGCGAGGTGGCAACGGCACCGGCCGGTACGTCGGGCCGCTGACCACGCGGGCCCCGACGCTCATCCGGCGTCGGGGCCCGGTCCCGGGCGGATCGTCAGCCGAGGATGCCGGCCTCGTCGAACTGGAACGCGGCGCGGACCGCCTGCAGGAAGTCCCGGGTGGACATCACCAGGTTGCGGACCGGCAGCCCGCCGACGACCCCGAGGTAGTGGTCGAAGCAGAACCCGTCGTGCCCGGTCGCGGCCGCCCGGAGCACCGCCATCTCGTCGTTGATCCGGTTGGCGAGTTGGAGCCTGGACTCCATGCTGGATGCCTGGTCGACCCGGATCAGGGTCATCAGCTGGATCCGGCGGCCGTCCGAACTGGCCCGCACCCAGCAGCTGATCCCGTCGGTGACCTCCAGGTCGCCGTCCTCGTCGATCGACGTCTCCAGGTACGCCTGGTCGAAGATCTGCCGCAGCCGTTCGGTCGACACGTTCTCCGGCGTGAGGATCTCGTCCGCCATCTGTTCTCCCGCTCTGTTCGAGTCCCGTTTTCCGCCCTGGCCCGACGCGTCACCCCGTACCGTCCGGGCACGGGGGAGGCGGGCCACCCACACTGGGTGCCGCACGATTGATCATCGTAGGGTCGGGCTCCGACAGGCCGGGCACGGAAGCGGGGTGGCCCGGCTGCGGCGGCTCGGCGACGCGTGAGAGAGTGTCGGGCATGCAGCGTGCCCGTCGTCTGGCTTCGATCGCGGTCATCGCCGTGCTCGGCACCACCGCCCTCTCCGCCTGCCGCTCCGACTCCAGCGTTGCCGCGTACGTCGGTGATCGGAAGATCACCGAGAACGAGGTGACCTCGGTGCTCGACGACGCGAAGAGCAAGGTGCCGCCGGACGCCACCGTGACGCCACCGGATCGGCCGACGGTGCCGGGCCAGGCCCGGGTGCCCAGCCGGCCCGAGGTGGTCGGCACCCTCCTGATGGCGGAGGTCTGCCGGCAGCTCGCGGCCGAGAAGGGCTTCCAGCCGGTGCCGCAGTCGTCGATGGACGCCAGCGTCCAGCAGCTCGCCCTCCCGGCGACCGCCCGGTACGTGCAGCTCTACACCGAGGTCAAGGCGTGCGAGGCCGGCATACCGGTACAGCCGGTCACGCCGACCCCGGAGCAGCTCGCCGACCTCGTGGCCCGGGGCCGGGCAGCCGATGTCATCCCGTTGGAGGCGAAGGACGAGGAGGCCGCCCAACAGCTCAACCAGGAGATCGTGCACCGGGCACTCGCCACCCGGGCCGCGCTGGTCGAGGCGCTGGCGGCGCGCGACATCACGGTCAACCCGCGGTACCAGCCGCTGGAGTACAGCGTGCTCCCGTTCGCCAACAACATGCCGGCGGTTGCCATGACGGTCGGTCCGACCGGCCCGGACACCATGGTCGACCCGCGCTGACCGGACCTGTCCGTTCACGGTACGAGTGATGAACGCCCCGCCTGCCCGGATCATCCTGCTGGTCACCTCGCCCCGGCTGCCGGCCGGGCTGCTGACCGCCGCCGCCTGGGACGTCGTACGCGCGCACCCGGTGCTGGCGGCGGCGGAGAGTGAGCTGACCACGGCCGTACGCGCGGCGGGCGCCGAGGTCACCGTCACCGACGATCCACTGTCGGCGCTGCTGGCCAGCGCGACGGCGCACGGTGCGGTGGTCTGGCTGGCCGGACCGGCCGGCGACGAGGACCTGGCCCGGCGCCTGGGGCTGCGGCTGGCCCGCGAGCCGGGCCTGGCCGAGCTGGAACTGATGTACGGCTCCTGGGATCCGCCCGGCGCCCGGCTGCTCGACGCGGTGGCGGTGATGGACCGGCTGCAGTCGCCCGGCGGTGACCCGTGGAAGCGGGCCCAGACGCACAGCTCCCTGGCCCGGTATCTGCTCGAGGAGTGCTACGAGGCGTACGACGCGATCGTCGCCGGTGACCTCGACGCGCTCCGCGACGAACTCGGTGACGTCCTGCTGCAGGTGGTGCTGCACGCCCGGCTCGCCGAGGAACTCCCCGAGGGGAAACGCTGGAACGTCGACGACGTGGCCGGTGGCCTGGTGGCGAAGATGATCCGACGCAACCCGCACGTCTTCGCCGGGGCGTCGGTGGAGACGATCGAGGAGATCACCGAGAACTGGGAGCGGATCAAGCGGACCGAGAAGCCCCGGGGTTCGGTGCTGGACGGCATCGCGCTCTCCCAGCCGGCCCTGGCCCTGGCCGCGAAGGTGCTGCACCGGGTCGACCGGGCAGGGCTGGCGGTGCCGCTGCCGCCGCCGACGGCGGAGTCGGAGCCCGCCGCGCGGCTCGGCGCCGAACTGCTGGCGACGGTGGCCCGCTCCCGGGCCGCCGGGCTCGACGCCGAGGCGGCGCTGCGGCAGGCGACCCTGGACTACGTCGAGACGGTCCGGGCCGCCGAACAGGCGTGAGGACGCGGTTCACCCCTTCGGGCGCAGCGCGTCGACCCGGGCCACCGACTCGTTGATCCGGGCCTCGGTGAGCCGTCCCGACCGGACCAGCTTCAGCACACCGTTGACCGTCTCGGTGACGATGTTCGGGTCGTACACCTGCTGGTTGCCGAAGACGAGCAGGTCGACGCCGGCCTCCAGGGCGAGCGCGACGGCCTCGTCCCGGCCGAACCGGCTGGTGATCGCCACCGCCTGCATGTCGTCGCTGACCACCGGGCCACGGAAACCCATCCGGTTGCGGAGCAGGTCGGTGACGACCGGCCGGGACAGCGAGGCCGGTCGGTTCGGGTCGAGCTGACGGTTGAGGACGTGGCCGACCAGTACGGAGTCGGCGGTACCGGCGCTGATCAACTGCTGGAACGGTTCGAGTTCGACCGGCCGCCACGAGTCGGTGACGTCGGCGACGGCGAAGTCGGTGTTGGCGGTCGCGCTGCCGAGGCCGGGGAAGTGCTTGAGCGAGGTGCGGATTCCGGCGGCCCGGTGCACCTGGATCTCCTCCGTCGCGTTCTTCACCACCACGTCGGGCTTGGCGGAGAAGCTGCGGTCGAGTCGGCCGATCGCCGGATTGTTCGGGTTCACGTTGAGGTCGACCACGGGTGCGTAGTTGAACGTGAACCCGACCGAGGAGAGTTCGTGCACCAGCCCCTGCGCCCAGCTACGGGTCGCCGGGGTGGAGTTCTCCGCGCCGATCTGGGCCTGCGACTTCGTCGCCGGGAAACCGTTGCCGGGATTGAGCCGGGCGACCCGGCCGCCCTCCTGGTCGACCGAGACGATGAGCCGGGGAGCCGCCTGCAGCAGGCTCTTCACCAGTGCGGTGACCTGCTGTCGGGAGCGGATGTTGCGGACGGCGTCCGTACTCAGGTCGCGGTCGAAGAGGATGACTCCGCCGAGTCCGTCGCGGATCGCCGTGCTGACCCAGGGCACCTGGCGCAGCTGTTCGCCACGGAAACCGACCACGAGCAGGCTCGCGATCCGGCGGCGCAACGACGCCTCGTCGGTCCGTCCGGGGGTGGTCCGGTGTGGTGACGGCGAGCGCGGGGTGGCCACCGCCTCCGGCGGCGGCGTCCGGCCGGGGCGTGATCCGCAGCCGGCCGTACCCGTCGCCACCGCGGCCGAGCCGATGGCGCCGAGCAGCAGTCGACGGGTCAGGTGAGGGTTCTTCACCTGACCCACGCTACGACCGCTGATCGGGCGAGACGGGCAGATCGGGACCTTTCGCTGGTCTCCCGCCCGGTCCGGCAGGGTGACGCGGCCGTTCCGCGACCGAATCCGGTACCAGGGGCCGTCTGCTCACCGGCGGCGTCGGAGGCGGAGCGCCGCTCCGGTCGCCGTCGCGGCGAGCAGTAGTACGGCGACGGCGACCACGACCGGTCCCGGGCCGAGACCGTCCAGCCAGCCGGCGACCCTGGACTGGACGGCCGTCGCGGCCTCGACGAGCGGGTCGCCGTCACCGTCGAGGTCACCCCGGAACACCCGGATCTCGTACCAGCCGTACCAGGCGACGTAGCCGCCGGCCAGGACCAGCAGTCCGCCGGCGACCCGTCCGACGACCGGTGCCGCCCGGCGCAGACCACGGACCAGCGAGACCCTGGCCAGGGCCACCGCCAGCGCCGCGAGGCCGACGACCAGGGCCATGCCGGCGGCGTACGCGACGAAGAGCCCGACCCCGGCGGCGAGCGAGCCGGCGCGGAAACCCGCGACCACCACGGCGAGGAACGGGCCGACGGTGCAGCCGAGCGACGCGACCGCGTAGGAGGCGCCGAACAGGGCCATGGAGCCGAACCGGCGGGTCAGTTCCGGGCCGGAGCCGAGTTTCGGGGTGACCGTCGGCAGTTCCCGGCCGGTCAGCAGCCAGACCCCGAGCCCGGCCAGGACCAGGCCGATCACGATGCCCAGCCACGGCAGGTGCCGGGCGAGCGCGTCGGCCACCGGGGCGGCGAGCAGCCCGAAGACGCCGAACACGGCGACGAATCCGACGGTCATCGCCAGGGTGGACCACAGGGCGCGGCCGACCGCCCGAGACCGCCCGGCGTCACCGTCGTCCAACACCAGGAAGGAGAGGTACGCGGGCAGCAACGCGAATCCGCACGGGTTGACCGCGGCCAGCAGCCCGGCGGCGAGCGCCAGCGCGTACGGGGCATCGAACACCGGTCGGCCCCGTCAGCCGGCCAGTGCGGCGACCCGCTCGCGTAACGCCTGCGGTGTCAGCGCCCCCTTGTGGACGACCGTGCCGGCGGCATCCAGCAGCACGTAGTACTCCTGACTGGTGACCCCGAACCGCCGCCACACCTGGCCCTCGTCGTCGGCGAGGTTGACGAAGCCGGTGATGCCCTGGCCGGCGACGAACTTCCGCATCGCGTCGTCGCCGCTGTTGAGCCCGGCGACTCCGATCACCTGCACCCGGTCGGCGAAGTCCCGGTGCAGTCCGGCGACGTCGTCGGCGGCGGCGCGGCATCGGGGGCACCAGGACGCCCAGAACCAGAAGACGACCGGACGGCCACGCAGGGTGGCGGCATCGAACGGCTTCCCGTCCACCGTGGTGGCCGCGAAGCGGAACGCCTCCGGCACCGTTCCGTCGTCCGGTGCCGCCGTACCGGTGGTGGGTGCCGAACCGCCGGCGGAGGCTGTCGGGTCGGCCGCCGGTGAGGCGGTCGCCGGTGGTCGGGTTTCCGAAACGGCCCCGCCGTCGGGTTTCGACGCGCATCCCGTCATCGCGAGCGCGACGGCCGCGACGAGTGCTCCCGCTCGGCCTGCCCGTGTCATCGACCCCTCCCGGATGTTCTGCCGCCAGGTCCGCGTCAATCTATCGGCTACGGCGTCGGGCGGACCCTTACCGGTTCATTACGGCTCGGCCCGGCGGCCCGGTCGGGGTGCGGAAGGGGCCCTTTGGCTACCGAATCCGATAACAAGGGCCCCTTCCTCGCACTCAGGCCGGCGGCGATGCCGAGCGCGACGACGAGGACGCCGACGCCGGCGCCGAGCTGCGGCGGTCGGCCGTCCTGGATGGCGGCGGTGAGCAGGGTGGCGATCGGCATCAGCCCGACCAGCGGGGCGGCCCGCTCGACCCCGATCTGCCGCAACCCGGTGAACCAGGCCAGGAACGCGACCACGGTCATGAACGCGGCCAGGTAGCCGAGGGTGGCCGCCTCGGTCGCGGTGGGCAGACGCAGTCGGTGGTACTCGCCGGCGGGCAGCGCGGCCAGCAGGAGCAGCGGTACGGAGAGCGCGCAGCCGTACGCCGAGACGAGTACCGGCCCGAGCCGGGGCAGGACGACGGCGGCGAGCAGGGTGAACGCGATCTCCCCACCGAACGCGCCGAGGGAGGCGAGCACCCCGATCGTGTCGGTCCGTCCACTGCCCTGGACCAGCGCGGTCCCGGCGACGACAAGCGCGGCGGCGGCCACCAGCCGGGCGGCCGGGCGCTGCCGCCGGGAGAGCGGGCCGAGCAGGGCGAGACCGAGCGGCGCCGCGCCGATGACGGTACCGACCACGGCCGGGTCGGCGTGCGGCAACGCGAGCAGGATGCAGGCGTTGAACCCGGCCATGCCGGTGGCCGCCAGCGCGGTGAGGAGAACCAGCTCCCGTCGGGTGGGCCGGCCTGGCGGGGGACCGCCGCCGGTCAGCAGGGTGGGGAAGCGGCGGGCCAGGGCGAAGAGTACGGCGGCGGCCAGCGCGTACCGGATCGCCTGGCCGGTGAGGTGCGGGTAGTCGAGGATCAGCTGGCTGATCGACACGGAGCTGCCGACGATGGTCATTCCGGTGACGCAGAGCAGGAGGGCGGCCGGGTTCGAGAGGGTCACGAGGGCGAGGCTAGGGTGCGGGTGGTCCAGCCCACAGATCCACTGGTGCGCTGTTTTGGAGGACCAATTGGCGTTGCTGGAGGCGCTGGTCGAGTTCGACCGGACCGGCCCCGGGCTGGCTGACCGGCTCACCGGGGCACTACGGGAGGCGATCGTCGCCGGTCGGCTCGTCCCCGGTGCCCGGCTGCCGTCCAGCCGGGACCTCGCCGCCGACCTGCGGCTCTCCCGGGGTGTGGTGGTGGAGGCGTACGAGCGGCTGGTCGCCGAGGGCCGGCTCGTCTCCCGGCGCGGCTCCGGCACCACCGTGGCACCAGGCGAGCCGGACCGTCGGGACTCCGGACGGGCGGGGCCGGGGCGGCGGGAGTCGGAGCGGGCCGAACCGGGATGGGTGGAGCCGGTGAACCAGGTCCGCCCGTTGCGGCCGGGCGTACCGGACCTGGGGATGTTCCCCCGGACGGCCTGGCGTCGGGCGTACGAGCGGGCGCTGCGCCAGGCCCGGACCGCCGACCTCGACTACGGTGACCCGGCCGGCGCGCCCCGGCTCCGGGCCGAACTCGCCGGTTACCTCGGCCGGGTCCGGGCCGCCCGGGTGCGTCCCGGCGACCTGATCGCCACCACCGGCGCGGGACAGGCGTTCGGGCTGGTCGCCGGGGCTCTGCGGGCCGCCGGTGTCGACGCGGTCGGCATGGAGGACCCGGGCAGCGCGTCGATCCGCGAGCACCTGGTCGCGCACGGGCTGCGGCTGGTCCCGGTACCGGTCGACGCCGGCGGCCTGGACGTGGCCGCGCTGGACCGCTCCGGGGTACGGGCGGTGCTGGTCACCCCGGCACACCAGTTCCCGACCGGGGTGGTGCTGGCGCCCGACCGGCGGACGGCACTGCTCGACTGGGCGCGGCGGGTCGACGGGTTGGTCGTGGAGGACGACTACGACGCCGAGTTCCGGTACGACCGCGACCCGGTCGGCTGCCTGCAGGGGGTCGCTCCGGACCTGGTCGCACACATCGGTTCGGCCAGCAAGGCGCTCGCCCCGGCGCTGCGACTCGGGTGGCTGGTGGTACCCGCCCGGTGGCGGGCGGCGGTGCGGGCCGGGAAACTCGCCGCCGACGTCTGCGGTCCGGTACTGGAACAGCTGGCCTTCGCCGAGCTGCTCAGCACCGGGGGTTACGACCGGCATCTGCGCCGGCTGCGCCGGGTCTACCGGATCCGTCGGGACGCGGTGGTGGCGGCGGTCCGCCGTCATCTGCCGTCCGCCCGGGTCTCCGGCATCGCGGCCGGGATGCACCTGGTGGTGGAGCTGCCGGACGGGACCGACGACGTGGCGCTGGCCCGGGCGGCCGGGCCGGCCGGCCTCGGCGCGTTGCCACTGTCCCGGCTCCGAGTTGACCCGGGCGGCCCGCCCGGACTGGTCCTCGGCTACGCCACGCACCCGCCGGACGTACTGACGCAGGCGGTGGTGACCCTCGCCGCGCTTGTCGCGCCGGCCGCGGGCGGCGGTCAGGAGGCGCTGAGCTGGTCGAGCAGCCCGGTGTAGTGGTGTCGTCGGTCCGGGCGGGCCCGACCGGCCGCGTGTCGGAGGGCGGGCACCGCCGACACCCCGAACAGTCGGAGCCCGTCGGCGGCGGTTCGGCGGACCGTCGGGTCGGAGTGGGTGAGCAGGTCGACGACGGCGGGGATCGCCGGCCGGTACGTCGCGTGGCAGAGCGCCCGAATCGCGGTACGGACGATCTCCGGCTCGCGGTCGCGGAGCAGCACCAGACTGTGTTCGAGGTACGTCGTACGGTCCAGGACCCGCCGGCCGATCCGGTGCGCGTACGCGCGGAGCCGGCGCTCCGGATGATTGAGCAGTTCAGCCAGCAGGTCGGCGGGCTCGGGATCCGGCCCTCGGCCGGGCCGCCGTTCCGTCCGACCGGCCTCCTCCCACGCCTCGGCGAGCCGCCCGAGGGCACGGCGGGCCTGTTCCGGCTGACCGGTCCGGACCAGGCTCACCAACTCCGGCCGGGCGGGGCCGGCCGGGTGTTCCACCGGAGTCCGGTCGGCCGGTCCGGTGCTGGCGGTGTCCGATCCGCCGGCGAGCGGGCCGGGTACCAGGACCAGCCGGTCCGCCGCCTCCGGACCCCGTTCGACCCGCAGCCGCCGACGCAACTCGGTCAGGGCCGGGGTGCGCAGCAGCGGCTGCCCGGCGAGCAGATCGACCAGGCCCCAAGCACCGGCGGCCAGCCGGTCACCGAGATACTCCGCGACCCGGTCGGCGTTCCCGGGACGGCGGTGCAGCGCCTGCGCGACCGACATCCGGAGGGCCGGCCCGCCCTGTTCCCACCAGGTCACCAACAGCGGGAGGAGGCGGTGCAGGTCGGCCGGCGCGAGGTGCGCGGCGACCTGGGCGACCCGCTCCCGGACAGCGTCGGTGGTCGCCGGGTCTGCTGCCGCGTCGTTCCGGTCGCCCGACGGTAGGTCGTTCGGATCCATGGTGGCCAGCGCCTCCGCGAGGTCGGCGACGGTCGGCACCTCGACCCGTCCGGCCAGGAACGCCCGGAGCACGGCCTGTCTGGTCTCCGGCTCGGGCCAGCCGAGCAGTTGGCGCGCCGCGCTGTCGCGCCGGGCGGCGTCGGCGGAGTCGAGCAGCGCGAACAGACGCTCCCGTTGCGCGGTCGAACGCGGCTGGTCGAGGTCGGCGAGCCGCGGGGCGCGGGGCGGTGGGCCGGCGGACCGCCCCGGTTCGCCCCGGTTCCAGGGCGGGGCGTCGATCGGCTGCAGCGCCTCCAGCCAGTCCAGCAGCGCACCACGTACCGCCGGCGGGGCCGAGGAGAAGACCCCGATCAGGCCGGCCAGACGTTCCCGCGACGGGAGAGGGGACGTGTCCCCGGCCCGGAAGGTGGCCAGCGTCCCGGGGTCGCGTACCGCCGCCGTGAGGTCACGGCGCCAGTCGGCGACCCGGCCCGCGGCCGTCGGATCGCCGGACAGGACCGGGGTGGCGTCGTCGACCGGGAACGCGGTACGGAGGATGGCCGGCTCCGCCCGCCACGGGTCGGGGCCGGACCGAGCCGCCCCGAGCGCCCGCTCGACGTCGAGCCGGGTCAGCACCGCGCCACAGCGGCGGAGCAGGACGAGCCACCCGACCCCGTTGGTCGGCGGCGGCAGCGTACGGAGCCGCAGGGCGACACCGAGCGCCTCGGCCGGACGCAGGGTCGGCGCCACCGCGTCGAGTACCGCGAGGATCACGTCCCACTCCGGTACGCCGCCGGCCTCGCCCGGCTCAGCTGCGCCGTTGTCATCCGGACCGGACACGGCCGCCGGGCCCGTCCCGCTCTCGGTGGGCGGCGGGACGGCCTCGGCCAGGGCGGTGAGCAGTACCCCGGTCGCGCCGGCGAAGACCCCGACCTCGTCGGCCGACCACGGCGCGGGGCAGACGGCCAGGGCGAGCCGGACGATCCGCCGCAGCTCGGCCGGCCGCCGTCCGGCCAGCCGTAACCAGTCCGCCAGCATCGGACGCAGCCGGCCGCGGTCCGGGGCGATCAGGCCGCCCGGCCGGTGGCCGTGCCGGGCCACGATCCGTACCGCGGTCGCCGCCCGCCAGCCGTCCCGGGCCAGGGTCTGCACGTCGGGATCGGGCGGGTCGACGGGGGCCGGTGGCGGCTCGGCCGGTACGACGATCCGGTAGGCCGCGAACTGCCCGGCCAGCTCGGCGGGGCTGCCGGCGCCCAGGGCCAGCCGGCCGGTGGCGATCCGGGTGAGCAACTCCGCCGCGACCGGGGAGCGCTGTTCGGCGACCGCCTCGACCGCGCGGACCGACAGCGACCGGTCGAGCCCGTCCAGCAGGAGCGCGCGGGACCGGTCGTCCCGGGCCTGTTCCGCGGCGGCGAGGACGGTGGCCGGGTACGTGTCGCCGAGTACCGCCCGGAGCGCCGCCACCAGGGCCGTACGGAAACCGGGGTTGTCGTGGTGCCCGAGCCAGAACACGAGTTTCGGTACGGCGGCCGGCGTACCGGCGTGGACCAGCACCGCGGCGGCGGTCTTCTTCACGCTCATCGCGGGATGGTCGAGCCCGGCGGCGATCGCCGGTGCGGCCCAGCTGGCCCGGGCCTGGCCGAGTGCGGCCAACGCCTGCCGTACGGTCTCCGGGTCACGGTCCCTGGTCAGCGCGATCAGGGTGGCGGAGAGCGCCTCGGCGTCGGCACCGGACCTGTCGGTGACCAGCAACGGGATCGCGTGTCGGCGTACCTGTCGGTCCGGGTGGCGGAGTAGCCGCAGGATCCCGGCCCGACTGCCGGGGTGGTGGGTGCCGCCCAGCATGGTGAGCAGGATGGCCTGCTCGGCGGCGGTGAGCCCGGGACGGTGGAGCAGGTCCAGCGCGACGGTCGCGACGAGCGCGTGGCCGGCCTGGTCCGAGGTCGCCGCGTCGAGCAGGCAGACCGGTCGGATCCTGCCCCGGTCGTGCAGCCGGCGGCCGAGCGTGTGGATGGCCCTGACCACCTCGTGGGGGATTTCGGGTTCGGCGGGTGACCAGCCGTCGGCCCGTCGTACCGGTGGATCCTCCCCGCAGGTCCGGTGGTCGGGGCCGGGCCGGATCGGGGCGTCCGGTCGGGCCGACGCGGCGAGTTCCCCGACGATCCGCAGCAGAAGCTCGGCGATGGCCGGTACGGCGTCCGCGTCGCCGTTCGCGGCGAGCCGCAGCAGCATCTCGACGGGCCGGGCGGGGTCGGCGTCGGCGGCCAGCAGTGCCAGCTCGCGCCGGTCGGGTCCGCCGAGGTCCCGGACGATCCGTCCGGGTACGTCCCGGGGGTTGAGCCGGGCCAGCAGGGCCGCTCGCTGTCGGGGCTCCGTGACCAGGTGCCACAGGAGTTCGAGGGCCCGGTGTCGGACCGGACGCAGGTACGCCACGACGCTGTCGCCGGTGTCCGGTCGGTCGGCGATTGCGGAGCCGATGGTGTCCGGTCGGTCGGCGACCACCGGGCCGACGGCGGGATCCGATCCGCTGGCTCCGGCGGCGCCGGTGGTGACGGTGCCGGCCAGGCCCAGTTGTTCGGCCAGGCCCAGTTGTTCGGCCAGGGCGGCCACGGTCCGGGGCCCGCCGATGGCGGCGAGGGTCTCCAGCGCGGCCTCGGGCGCGCGGGGCAACGTGCTGATGACCGCTGGCTCGGCGGCGGTGTACCGCAGCGCGCGGATCGCGGCGAGGAAGGGCTCCGGCCGTCGTACGGCGCCCAGGGCGGCGGTGACGGCCTCGCCGATCGGAAGGCTGCCGTCGCCCTGTCCGGCGAGGGCGACCAGCAGGTCCAGTCGGCGTGGCCAGGACGGATCGTCGGGGTTCGCGGCGAGCAGGGCGGCAGCCGCCGCGTGGCGACACGGGAAGACGACGGTGGCGAACCCGGCCGCCGGGACGGTGTGGTCGGCGAGCGCCAACTCCACGATGGACGGAGCGGCGGCGTCGTCGGGAAAGACCCCGCGTCGGTGCATCGCCCGGAGGCAGCGGAACACCGCCTCGCCGAAGAGCAGCGGGTCGGTTCCGGCGGTACCGGTCAGGTCGGGGATCTCCCCGGCGGCGGCGAGGTCGCCGAGCATCGCCAGGGCAGACCGTCGGGACTCCGGCGGCATGACGGGCTCGGTGACCACCTCCCACAGCAGATCACCGTGTCCGTGCCGGGCCGCCGCCAACAGCACCGCGTCGATCAGCGCCGGTTCCGGCGCCGGTGCGCCGGTGTCGACCAGCGCTGCCTCCGGTGCCGCCGGCGCGCCGGCCGGCGCGGGTGGGGCGACGGCGAGGAAACGACGGAACCGTTCCCGGGGGAGCGGACCGGCGGTGGCCCACGGCTCGGCGAGTTCGCGCAGCGTACCGGTGGCGACCGTGACGTCCGGGGTGTCGAGCAGCCCGACGAGGTACTTCCGGGCGCGGGCCGGCGTGAGCAGGGCGTCCCGCAACCCGTCCCGGATCAGTCGTAACGCCGTCGCGTGCAGCACACCGCGACCGCTGTCCACCAGTTCCCGGACCAGATCTCCGGGCCGGTACGCGTCGGCGAGGTCGAGCCGCTCCACCGCCTGGTACAGCAGTTCGCCCGGTGGTTCCCGACGCAGCACCTCGGGATGCTGGAGGATCTCGGCCTGGAGCCAGGCGATCCGTACCGGGACCGGCAGGTTGGCGGTACGCCACGGCGGTCGGCGGTCCCGGGGCAGATGCCGGCCCAGCCGCTGGTACAACCGGGCCAGGACGAGTGCGCTCTCCGGCGGCCCGGCCACCGCCGCCGGCATCAGGGTGGCGAGTCGCGCCAGCTCCGCCCCGTGCCGGCCGGCCCGGCGGGCCCGTCCGTCGAGATGGTCCAGGGCCAGGTGACGCAGACCCGGATCGTCGTGCCGGAGCAGGGCTGTGACCAGGGCGGAGGGCAGTTCCTCCGTCGCGTCGAGCTGGCTGGCCAGCCACCCGAGGTCCGCCTGCCGCACCGCGTCGGATTCCCGTTGCGTCAACCGCGTCGGTCGGGCCGGTCGCGTCACGGCGTCCGATGGTAGTCCGCGCCCCCGCCATCCGCGCCCGCGTTTCCGAGCCGACGTTTTCCGGGGCCACGATTTCCGGGCGGCACACCGGCTGCCCCGCCGGCCCGCCGGCTGCCGGACCCCCGGTCGGTCTTCGCTGCCCGGGCCGCGCTACCCGGGCCGCGCTACCCGGGCCGCGCTACCCGGTCCGCCGGGGAGGTCCGGTCCTTCCCTTTCCGTCCGCCCGATCGGTTAGGTTCTGCGCATGCCACCATTTGTCCCGCTGGTCGAGCGGATCGTCGACGCCCTGCTGGCCAGTGACCCGGCCCTGGCCTCCTCGGTCGGCGAGCACGGCTCCGACGACCGGCTTCCGGACTGGTCCGCCGACGCGGTCACCGGCCGGGTGACGATGCTGCGGGAGGCCGCCCACGCGCTCTCCGAGGTGGAGGCCGAGGAACTGCCGACGCCGGAACGGGTGGACCACGCGGTGCTCTCGGCACTGGTCGACCGGGGGATCTTCGAGTTGACCGAGGTCCGCTCGCACGAGTGGAACCCGCTGGTACACAATCCCGCGCACCTGCTGAACGAGCTGCTGATCCGGCCGTTCGCGCCGGCCGACGTACGGCTGACCAGCCTGGCCGGCCGACTGTCCGCCGTACCGGACGGGCTGGCCACCGCCAGGGCGCTGCTGGGCGACATGCCCCGGATCCACGTCGAGACGGCGGCCGGTCAGTACGACGGCGCGGCGGCGCTGCTGCGCAACCAGCTGCCGACGCTGCTCGACGAGGAGCCGGGGCTGCGCGGCACGGTGGGACCGGTGGCCGAGGTGGCGGTACGCGAACTGACCGGATTCGCCGACTGGCTGCGCACCGGCCTGCGCGACGACGCCGGACCGGGCCGGGACCCGAGGCTGGGCCGGCGGCTGTGGGAGGCGCGGCTCTGGCACACCCTGGACACCGAGCTGTCCGCCCGTGAGGTGCTGGACCGGGCCTGGGCCAACCTGGAGCGGGTGACCGAGGAGATCCGCGCCGCCGCCGTCGAGCTGGTCGGCGGCCCGGCCTCCGACGACGCGGTACGCCAGGCGCTGCGGCTGCTCGCCGACGAGCACCCGGACGAGACCTCGATCGTGTCGTTGGCGAAGGCGACCCTGGGCGAGGCGACGGACTTCGTGGCCGACACCGAGCTCGTCTCCCTTGTGGACGATCCGTGCGTGATCAAGGAGATGCCGGAACACGACCGGGGGGTGGCGGTCGCCTACTGCGACTCGCCCGGCCCGTTGGAGACCGCCGACGTGCCGACGTACTACTGCATCGCGCCGGCCCCGGCGGACTGGCCGGCGGCCCGGATCGAGTCCTTTTACCGCGAGTACAACAACCACATGATCCGGAACCTGACCGTGCACGAGGCGATGCCGGGGCACTTCCTCCAGCTGGCGCACGCCCGGCGTTACCGGGGCAGCAGCCGGGTCCGGGCGCTCGGCCACTCCGGCCCGTTCGTCGAGGGGTGGGCGGTCTACGCCGAGCAGTTGATGGCCGAGCGTGGTTTCGGCGGGCTCGCGGTCCGGTTGCAGCAGCTCAAGATGCAACTCCGGATGACCATCAACGCGATTCTCGACCAACTCACACACTGCGAGGGGATGGCCGAGGCCGACGCGATGGAGCTGATGACGGGCCGGGGCTTCCAGGAGGAGGGCGAGGCGGCCGGGAAGTGGCGGCGGGCGCTGCTCACCTCGACGCAACTGTCGACGTACTTCGTCGGTTACACCCAGGTCGCCGAGGTTGCCGCGAGCCGGCCGTCCGGCGTACCGGTCCGCGAGTGGCACGACGCGATGCTGGCGCACGGCTCTCCGCCGCCGCGGCATCTCCCCGCCCTGCTCGGACTGGACGGCGCCGACCACAACGCCTGGTGACACCCCGGCGGGCACTGACCCCGCGCCGTCCGGGTGACAACGGTCGGCGGCGACCGGTGGGACAGCCGGACCGACCGGGGCCGGAAGGACGGAACCCGACATGCTTCGGCGCTTTTGCCCCCGATCGGGTAAACGCCACGCACCGGGCCAAGCGCCCACCTAGGCTGCGAACAAGAAGGAACCTGGTCGACGTCGGCCCCCGGGTGGTCCCACCGGGGCCGGCACCCGGGTCACTCCGGCTGGGCGGGCCGTCGGTCGACCACCCCGGCGCCGGTCGGCATCTCGAACGCGGCGCTCTCCACCGCCTCCCGGTAGCGACTCATCGTCACCTCCAGGTCGGCGCCGTCGACGGTGCCGGTGAAGCTGCCCAGGGTCCCCTCGCTGGTGATGCAGGCGTGGAACGTGCTGGCCGCCGCGTCGCTGAGCCCCTGCACGCGTACGCAGGTGGCGTGCCGGCCGGCGACCGTGGTGTCGTTCTGTTTGATCACCGCGGCCGGGTCGAGGGCGGCGGCGGTGAGCAGCCCCACCACCACCGGCGGGGTGACCAGGCCGTGCTTGTTCATCTCCGAGTAGACCGTGATCGCCGGCTTGCTGTTGGGCGCCGGTGGCGCGGTCAACGTGCAGGTCGGCTTCTTTCCGCCGGTGTCGCACTCCATCGTCGCGTCGGCGGTGACGGTCAGCTTGCCACCGGGATAGACGTACGCGGCTCGCAGCGGATCCTGGGACTGCGAGATCGACGCGGTTCGGCCACCCGGCAGTTGGTAGTCGGCCGAGTAGGTGAGCTCGGTCGACCGGTCCAGCCGGGCGGCGAGGTCGTTGACCAGGTCGGCCCGGCCGATCACCCGACCCGCGTCGTCCAGGGTCTGACACCCTGAGATGGTCAGTACGGTGATGATGGCCCCCGTGAGTACCCGGAGTGAGGTTGACACAGCCGGCATGGGCAACAGCCTTGTCGATCGGGTCAAGCTCGCGCAAACCGACTCCCACCTGTCGCACAGGACGTGCGGAAATGTCGGTGGTGGGTCAGCGGTGCGGTCGGGTCGGGCCGTCGGGTCACCGGCCAGCGCACGCGGGCGGTACCCGGCCCGATAGGCTTTCCCGACGGGGCCTGCGCCGCACCGTCGCGACGGGGACACCACCACCATCGACAACCGATGGACCGTTATCGACTACTGAGGAGCAGGACAGTGGCCACCATCGAGGTGATTGTCGCCCGGGAGATTCTGGACTCGCGGGGCAACCCGACCGTCGAGGTCGAGGTCGGGCTGGACGACGGCACCGTCGGCCGGGCCGCGGTGCCGTCCGGCGCGTCCACCGGTGCCTTCGAGGCGCTGGAGCTGCGCGACGGCGACAAGGACCGGTACGGCGGCAAGGGCGTGGAGAAGGCGGTCGCCAACATCGAGGACCGCATCGTCGACCAGCTCATCGGGTACGAGGCCAGCGAGCAGCGGCTGATCGACCAGAAGATGCTCGACATCGACGGCACCGACGACAAGTCGGAGCTGGGCGCGAACGCCATCCTCGGCGTCTCGCTGGCGGTGGCGAAGGCGGCGGCGAAGAGCAGCGGGCTGAGCCTCTTCCGCTACCTGGGCGGCCCGCACGCCCACCTGCTGCCGGTGCCGATGATGAACATCCTCAACGGTGGCGCGCACGCCGACTCCAACGTCGACGTGCAGGAGTTCATGATCGCCCCGATCGGTGCCCCGACCTTCCGGGACGCGCTGCGCTCCGGCGCCGAGGTCTACCAGGCGCTCAAGTCCGTGCTGAAGAAGCAGGGCCTGAGCACCGGGCTCGGCGACGAGGGCGGCTTCGCCCCGAACCTGCCGACCAACTCCACCGCGCTCGACCTGATCGGCGAGGCGGTCGAGAAGGCCGGCTACCGGGTCGGCACCGACATCGTCTTCGCGCTCGACGTCGCCGCCACCGAGTTCTTCTCCGACGGCGTCTACACCTTCGAGGGCGGCACCAAGACGGCGGACGAGATGACCGCCTACTACCACAAGCTGCTCGACGACTACCCGATCGTCTCGATCGAGGACCCGCTGGCCGAGGACGACTGGTCCGGCTGGACCGCCATGACCGCCTCGGTCGGCGAGCGGATCCAGATCGTCGGCGACGACCTGTTCGTCACCAACCCGCAGCGGATCGCCCGGGGCATCGCCGAGAAGGCCGCGAACGCCGTACTGGTGAAGGTGAACCAGATCGGGTCGCTGACCGAGACCTTCGAGGCGGTCGACCTGGCGCACCGCGCCGGTTTCACGTGCATGATGAGCCACCGGTCCGGCGAGACCGAGGACACCACGATCGCCGACCTGGCGGTGGCGATGGGCACCGGCCAGATCAAGACCGGCGCCCCGGCCCGCTCCGACCGGGTGGCGAAGTACAACCAGCTGCTCCGGATCGAGGAGGAGTTGGCCGACGCGGCGCGGTACGCGGGCGCGAGCGCCTTCCCGCGTTACCGTTCGGCCTGACGACGTAGGACTCGGGGAGGGGTGCGACGGCGATGACGCAACGCCGTACGCCGAGCGGGCAGGGCCCGGCCCGACGGCCGGGTCGGCCCGGCCGTCCGGTCTCCCGCGAGGCCGGCGGGCGGGCCGAGCCACGATCGGGTGCTACCCGGTCGACCGGCTCGACCCGCTCGTCCACCGGCCGTGCCGCCGGCGCGGCCCGGAGCACGGAGGGCGCCCGGTCCGGCAACCGGCCCGGGGCGGCCCGCCGCACCGGCGTCTCCCGGGTGGTGAAGCGCACCTCCGCCACCCATCCCCGCCGGTACACCGGTCGGGCCGGGGTCCTGATCGGTGTCCTGGTCGCCCTCGCCCTCGCCTACACCTATCCGGTCCGGGTCTATCTCGACCAGCAGTCCGACATTGCCCGGATGGAGGCGGACCTGCGGGCCCAGCGCGAGCTCATCGGTGACCTGGAGGTCGAGGCCGCGCTCTGGGACGACCCCGAGTACGTCAAGATCCAGGCGAGGGAGCGGTTCTACATGGTGCTGCCCGGGGAGACCCCTCTCGTGGTGCTGCGTAACCGTGACGACGCCGCCCGGGAAGCCGCCCGGGTCGACCCGAAGGCGGCTGAACCGACCGCCGCCGAGCCCTGGTACGACACCCTCTGGTCCAGTGTGCGGGCGGCCAACGAAGCGGAGCAGGCCGGACAGTGAGCAGATCGGAGACCCCGGGTTCGCCGGTGGAGCAGCAGGCTGGCGTACCGGTGGAACCCGTGGCGCGGCCGGTGGCGGCCGAGGTGCCGCCACCGGTACGCGAGCCGGCGACCGAGCAGGATCTGGCGGTGGTGGCCGCCCAGCTCGGCCGTACCCCGCGCGGCACCCGGGCGGTGGCGCACCGCTGCCCGTGCGGGCTGCCGGACGTGGTGGAGACGACGCCGAGGCTGGGCGACGGCACCCCGTTCCCGACCCTGTTCTACCTGACCTGCCCCCGGGCCACCGCCGGCTGCAGCCGGCTGGAGTCCGCCGGGGTGATGCGGGAGATGGCCGAACGGCTCGCCGCCGATCCTGAGCTGGCCGACCGCTACCTGGCGGCGCACCGGGACTACCTGGCCCGCCGGGAGGCGATCGGTCAGGTGCCGGAGATCGAGGGGATCTCGGCTGGCGGCATGCCGGGCCGGGTGAAGTGCCTGCACGTGCACCTCGGGCACGCGCTCGCCGCCGGGCCCGGGGTGAACCCGTTCGGTGACGAGGTGTTGGAGCTGCTGGAGCCGTGGTGGCGCGACGGCCCCTGCGTGGAGCCGACGGAATGACCGACGCCGCGGCGGGCCCGACCGGAGCGGCGGGGCCGGGAGCAGCGGGGCCGACCGGGACGGCCCCGGAGAACGGCCGGGCCGGTGCGGCACCGCCGGAACCGGTCGTCCGACGCGCCCGGTCCGGCGACGTACGGCAGATCCGGGACCTGATCGAGACCTACCGGGGCGGTCGGCGGATGCTGAGCAAACCGCTGGTCACCCTCTACGAGGACGTGCAGGAGTTCCGGGTCGCGGTGCATCCGGTCGACGGCACGGTGCTCGGCTGCGGCGCGCTGCACGTGATGTGGGAGGACCTGGCCGAGATCCGTTCCGTCGCGGTACACCCCGACTGGCGCGGCCACCGGATCGGTCACCGTATCGTCGCCGAACTGCTCGACACCGCCCGCGAGATCGGCGTATCCCGGGTCTTCGTCCTCACCTTCGAGACCCGGTTCTTCGGCAATTTCGGCTTCGTCGAGATCGACGGGGCGCCGGTCCCGCACGCCGTGTACGAGCAGTTGCTGCGCTCGTACGACGAGGGTGTCGCCGAGTTCCTCGACCTGGAACGGGTCAAGCCGAACACCCTCGGCAACGTCCGCATGCTGCTCCGCCTGTGACGACGGCCCGCTCAGCAACCTCGGGCCGGGCCGTCACCGCGAGTAAGGGCACGTCGGCCGATCGGTAGGCTGGCGGTCGTGACGACGGAATCCGTGCCCGACCGGGTCGCCGCGATCGACTGCGGTACGAACTCGATCCGGCTGCTGGTGGCCGACCTGCCCGACCCGTCCGCCGGGCCGCAGGCCGAGCTGGTCGACGTGGTCCGCCGGATGGAGATCGTCCGACTGGGCCAGGACATCGACCGGACCGGCCGGCTGGCGCCGGAGGCGATCGAGCGGACCCGGGTCGCGCTCGCCGACTACGCCGGGCAGATCGCCGAGTTGGGCGCCTCCCGGGTACGGATGTGCGCCACCTCCGCCTCCCGGGACGCGTCGAACGCCGACGAGTTCCGGGCGATGGTACTGGCCACCCTCGGTGTCGAGCCGGAGGTGGTGACCGGCGACGAGGAGGCCCGGCTCTCCTTCACCGGGGCGGTACGCGGCCTCGGCGCCGACGTGCCGGCGCCGTACCTGGTGGTGGACATCGGGGGTGGCTCGACCGAGTTTGTTGTCGGCGGCCGCCCGACCGGCGCTGGTCCGGCCTCGGGCAAGGTGTCGGCGGTGGCGGTGGAGTTGCCGCCGGGCGGGGTGTCGGTGGAGGCGGCGCTGTCGGTCGACGTCGGCTGTGTCCGGATGACCGAGCGGCACCTGTCCGCCGATCCGCCGACCGCCGCGCAGGTCGCCGCTGCCGAGGCGGACATCACCGCGATCGTCGACCGGGCGCTCTCGGTGGTGCCGGGGCGGTCGGCGGCCACGCTGATCGGACTGGCCGGTTCGGTCACCACCGTCGCCGGGATCGCGCTCGGCCTGCCGGAGTACCGGTCCGACCGGATCCACCACGCCCGGATCTCGTACGACGAGGTGGCGAAGGTGAGCACCGACCTGCTGGCCCGGTCGACCGCCGAACGGTTGACCATTCCGGTGATGCATCCCGGCCGGGCCGACGTGATCGGGGCGGGCGCCCTGGTGCTGAAGGTGATCATGGAGCGGGCCGGGATGGACTCGGTGATCGCCTCCGAGCACGACATCCTCGACGGGATCGCCTGGTCTCTGCAGGAGCCCGGGCGCCGCGACCTCCACCGCTGATCCCGGCCGGCGCCCGCGATGGCGCCGGCTCGCGATGGCGCCGGCTGACGATGGCGCCGGCCCGCGCCGGCGAGCGGCCGGATGATCAGGGGGTATCTCACCGGTGACGAAGGGTCGATGTGAGGGATTGATAGCCTTCCCGTTGTCGACCGCCAATGATCGTGCAATGGACCGGACCTAGCGTCCGCTGTATCGTCACGCTCTGGGTGAATGCCCCTGATTTGTCGGCCACCATCTGTCCAGAAAGGCCACCCCTCACATGAGCATCTACGACTCCATCGGCGGCGCACCGGCTGTCCAGGCTGCGGTTGACGACTTCTACGTACGGGTGCTCGGCGACCCGCAGTTGGCGCCGTACTTCGTCGGTGTCGACATCCAGAAGTTGAAGGCGCACCAGCGGTCCTTCATCGCGGCCGCGATCGGCGGGTCGGAGATCTACAGTGGCCGGGACATGGCCGCCGCGCACGCCGACCTGAAGATCAAGGACGAGGACTTCGACGCGGTGGTCGGGCACCTGGTCGCCACGCTGTCCGGCCTCGGTGTGCCGGAGGAGACGATCGGTCAGATCGGTGGCGCGCTCGCGCCGCTGCGCGGCGAGGTTGTCACCGCCTGAATCGTTCCGTTGCCACCGGACGGTGTCACATCGCTGTCGCCCCGGGATCGTCCTCCTCGGACACCCAGGTCAGGTGGTGCGGACGCCGTCCGGTGGTGACGTACTCCACGACCGCGGCCCGGGCGGTGGCCGGGCGTACCCGGGCCAGCCGGGCCGGCACGGTGACCAGGCCCGAGTCAGGGGACTCCAGGACGGTAATCGGAGACCCGGGCTCGAGCTCGACGGCGTACGTCCCGTCGACGGTCCAGCGCAGCGCCGCTCGGCCGGCCTCGACATCCACGTCGACCCGCAACTCGGCCGGTCCGCTTGCCGGCCCGAACCAGATCACCTGCCCCGACCCGCCGTGCGGCATGACCATGTCAGCCTGCTCGTCGAACCACTCGCCCGCGTCGGCGGGGCCGGACAGCTCCTCGCGGTGGCCATGGTAGTCCGACATCACGAACGTCACCGTCTGATCCTTTCGCCGGTGCCGAGGTAGGTGGTGCGCCACCACGTCCTGCCGCTGTCCCGGGTCACCCAGACGGTCAGCCGCGAGCCGTGGGGCAGGATTGACGGGAGCACGGCCGCGCAGGACCACTCCTGGTCGTGGTCGCGTTGATTCGTGCCACACACAGTGTTGTCAACGACCAGGTCGGCCTCGGTGACGTTGTCGCGTCGCATGGTTGCCGCCGCCTTCGACTCCACGTGCTGGTAGAAGGTGACCGGCGGCCCGCGCAGAGGCTCGTGGACGAGGTCGGCGGCGATGCTCCGGTCCCGCCCACCCGATTGGAGAGGGCTGCCTCGGAAGACGCCGGCGCTGGGCCGGTTGGTCCCGGCCGGCCGGGAACGGAACCCTCCGCCGATCTTCCGCACCCGGTCGGGCACGACGGTCGCGCGTACCCATCCCGGACCGACCGGTGTGGGGATGTCGGTGGCGTCGGCTGTCGTGGCGGCCGGGGCCGGCGAGTCGGGCGCCGCTACTGCGGTGCCGGCACCGGTGATGGTCGTCAGGTAGCTGTCCAGCCGTCGGCCGGCGGTGCGGAGCCGGTCGACGGCGTCGTCCAGGTGTTTCCGCCCCCGCTCGGCGGCGGCGACCGAGCCGACGACGCCGGCGTGCCGAGAGCCCCTGATGGCGGCCCCGAGTTCCCGACTCAATGCGACAAGCGTGTTCCGGGCGTGCGCGAGATCCGGGATCGGGAGGCGCGTCCGGGCCGAGCGGAGGGAATTGACGATCTCGTCGAGTGCCATCTCAGGCACCGAGTCTCGACAGGTATTCGCGGCAGCCGCCGGCTGCGGCGACGAGTTCGGCATGGGCGTCCCGCAGGACGCGCCGGGCGGCCCGGAGTTCGGTCAGGACGGCGACCGCGTCCGGATCGCGGGTTCCGGCCAGGGTGGTGGCCAGTTCCGCGATGATCTCGGCGAGGGCGGTCTCGGCGGTGACGACCTCGGTGACGGGCAGTTCGTCGCTGAAGCGACGGAGTATGACGGCGATCTCTGCTATCGACACCCACGGTCCTCTCTGCGAGAGGGCAACCGTGGACAGCTAACCATCCGTCACACAGTCAACGGTGGAAAGTCGACGATTTTTGTCCTGATCCGAAATTGTCCTACGTCGATACTTGGATGGATCTCGAATCGAGTGGGCGAGGCGGCGGATCGCCATCGCTGCCAGAGCGGTGGTCAGGTGGGGTAGCGGACGCCGGTGAGCTGCTCGGAGACCTCCCAGAGTCGGGCCGCCCCGGCCGGATCCGGCAGGCTGCCGGGCAGTCTCGCCGGGGTGGGCGGACCGCCGAGTTCGGCGAACCCGGCCGGGCCGTAGTAGCCGCCGCCTTCAGCGTCCGGGCTCGTGGCGGCGTACAGGGCGGGCAGGACTCCGGTCGACACCTGCTGCCAGATCGGTACGGCGTACATCAGTCGGTTGCGCAGCGCGATGAGGCGGACCCGGCGTCCGCCGTGGGTGGCCCCGGTGAGCTGGAGGTTGGTCACCGTCGCGCCCGGATGGGCGGCATAACCGCGTACGCCCCAACCGCCCGCCGTGGCCCGTCGGTCGAACTCCCGGGCGAAGACCAGGAGGGCGAGCTTGGAGAGCCCGTACGCCTGCCACGACCGGTACCGCCGTTCACCCCGCAGGTTGTCGAAGTCGAGCCGGCCGACCCGGCTCATCAGGCTGCTCATCGACACCACCCGGGAGGCGGTCGCCGCACGCAGCAGCGGCAGCAGGTGACCGGTCAGCGCGAAGTGGCCGAGATAGTTGGTGCCGAACTGGAGTTCGCAGCCGTCCTCGGTGAGCTCCCGTCTCGGCGGGGCCAGCACGCCGGCGTTGTTGACCAGGATGTCGACCGGTCGGCCGTCGGCTACCCGTTCGGCGCCGAAGCTGGCGACGCTGGCCAGCGAGGAGAGGTCGAGGTGGCCGACTGTGAGTCGGGCGTCGGGCAGTTCGGCGCGGATCCGCGCGATGGCGGCGGCGCCCTTGTCCGGGTTGCGGACCGCGAGGACCACCTCCGCGCCGGCTCGGGCCAGCCGTTCGGCCAGCCCGAGGCCGAGTCCGCTGTTCGCGCCGGTGACGACCGCGAGTCGGCCGGTCAGGTCCGGTACGTCGATGTCCACCATCCGCCGTGTCATGGGTCACATTCTGCGCCCCGACGGTCTCGTTCGGCCCCTCCCGGAGATCGTGTTGCGCGCACGGGGTCGCCGGGCCGACCCGCGATCGTCCTCCACTGTGGAGGATTAGTGGCGATGACCCCGGGGTAACCTGACCAGGGTGAGCCAGCAGAGTGGTGACGGAGCGAGGTCGGGCGGTGACCTTCCGTGGGCTCGGTGTATCCGTCGGAAGCTTGCCCTGGTCGCTGGCGTTGCCGCGCTCGTCGCCCTGGTCGTCGGGTTGGGGCTCACGGTCTTCGGACGCGACCGGGAGATCCGGATGGAGGTCGTCTCGGACGCGGGAGCGGTTGCCGGCATCAGTTGGCGTGGCCCGGACGACAGCAGTGACTCCGACAGCCGTGCCGACCGGCGGGACGGCGCCGGCCCGGACGGCGGCAGCGGCGCGTCGGGCTCCCTCGGTGACCCGTACGACCAGGGTGGGATCAGGACGCCGTGGAGCGAAACGGTCGAGGTGTCCGCCCCGACCGGCGCGCTGGTGCTGGACGCCCGGGCGCTGCCGGGGCACCCGGTGACCTGCCGCCTGATCGTCGGTGATCAGGTGGTCGACGAGCAGACCGGTACGGTCGGCGTCACCTGCACGGTCACCGTGGAACACGCCTTCCCGGACGCCTGAGCCGAGCGCGTCTTGCCTGCGGTGCGGGCGGGCGGTTGACCGTGGCTCCGCGTCAGCATATGTTGACGCAGGCTCCAGCGTCAGCATATGCTGACGACCATGTCCGCGATGGCTGATCTCGACGACGCCGTACACGGCGGCGATCCCGACGCTGGACTCCGAGCCGTGGCCCGGCTCCGCCGGCTGGTGGAACAACTGGAAGCCGAGCATGTCGCGGCGGCGCGGCGGGCGGGATGGTCGTGGCAGGACATCGCCGCCCGGCTCGGCGTCACCAAACAGACCGTGCACCGCAAGTACCACCGAGGCCGGGAGGAATGATGTTCCGTGGCGACCACCCCGAACTGCGTCGTGTGGTGGCCCGTGCCCTGGCACTGGCCGCAGACGTTGGGCACTCCCGCGCCGGCAGCGAGCACCTGCTGCTCGCCCTCACCACCACCGGCGGCGCGGTCGCGACCGTACTGGCCGAGTACGGCGTGACCACGGCAGCCGTGGACGAGGCGGTTGACCTCGCCGGCCCGGCCGGCGCGGGGGCCGCCGCCGACCGGGACACCCTGGCCCCGCTCGGAATCGACGTCGACCGGCTACTCGCCGTCTCCTCCTGGGCGGCGCTACTGGACCAACCGCCGGTACGTGAACCGGTGCTCCCGTTCGGGGCGGCTGCGGCGAGACGCAGGTGTGCCCGGATGAGCCCGCCCCTCGGACTGGACGCCCAGGCGGCCTACGAGGCGTCGTTGCGACTTGCGCTGGCCCGCCGCGAGCGCGAACACCGGCCCGAACACCTGGCGCTGGGACTCGTCGCGCTCGATCCCGGTGTCGCGTGGGTGCTCAACACCGCAGACGTCGACCCGCAGAGGCTGCTCGGTGCCCTGGCGACGGCGTTCCCGCCGCCGCACCGCAATCCGTTGCTGCGGGTGGAACGGCGGCTCGGCCAGCGACTGCGGCAGCACGACATCGTCCGGCGCTACCAGCACACGACGGGGCGCCTCGCCACCGCGGGCCCCGCCGTCGCCACCCTCATCACCGGCTGAGAGAGTCTGTCCCCCTGCCCCGGGCTCGCCGTCACCGATTCGCCCCTTCTCCGGCCTGGCCGCCGCCGCGCAGCGGACCGACGGCGGCGCGGGCCGAGACGGCGATTGGTGATACCGGGTGCCGACTCCGTATCCGCCAGCGAGCGATGTCGAGATCCTGTGCACCCCGGTCAGCCGCGGAGGCGTTCGAGTCCGTCGAGGAGCAGGTCGAGGGTGAATTCGAACTCGACCTGGCTGTCGCACCAGCCGAGTGCCGGGTTGTCGGCGGTGTGGGCCTCGGTGCTGACCATGGCGGTCAGGTGGGGGAGTGCGTTGGCCATCGCGGCCAGGTCCGCCTCCGCAGTGTCGACCTGCGTGCTCCCGCCGGCCGATGCCGGGCTGAAGATCTCCTGGACGAACCCGAACGGCATGCTGCCGAACGCGTGCAGCGCCCGGTGTGCGAGGTGGTACGAGAACCCGGCGCGGACGAGGGTGCCGACGATCCCGTCGTAGTACGCGTACACGCCGGGCGGGATGGTCGGGCGTGAGCCCAGAAGCCCGGGTGCCCACGGGTGGCGCAGCATGACCTGACGCGCCGCGAGAAACCGTCGCCGCAGCCGGGTACGCCAGTCCTCGTCGTCACCACGGTCGCCGAGGCGGCCGACCGCGACGTCGATTTCCGCGATCACGGTCTCCACGACGCCGTCGAGCAGGGCCTCCTTGCCGGGCAGGTGGTAGTAGAGCGACATGGCCTCGACGCCGAGCTCGGCGGCGAGGCGACGCATCGTCAGCGCCTGGAACCCGTTTACGTCCGCCAGCACGACCGCCGCCGCCAGTACCCGCTCGCGGCTCAACGGCGCCCGATCTGCCCGTGCTGCCACAGTCCCCCCTCACCTCTTGCTGGCACCTTACATCGTATGGTTACCTTACGTCGTAAGGCCGACAGTCAGCTCTCCATCGCCAGGACGGACCGGAACCGGTACCGACCGGCGACGCCCGAAGGAGCCACGATGCACCCGCTGATCCGCACCGCCCGCATGACCGGGCTGCTCTACCTGGGTCTCGCCGTCACCGGCGCACTCGGATTCCTGCTCATCCGGCCGCGACTGTTCGCCGCCGGCGACCCCGGCACGACGCTCGCCAACCTGGTCGAGCACGCATCGCTGGCCCGCGCCGGCGTCGCCTTCGAACTGCTCGTCGTCGTCACCCAGACCCTCACCGCCGCCTGGTTCTACCGGCTGTTCCGCACCGCGGACCCGCTCAACGCCGGCGGCATCGCCACCTTCGGCCTGGTCAACGCGATCGCGATCCTGATCAGCGCGGCGACACTCGCCACGGCGGCCCAACTCGCGCTCGACCCGGTCGGCGACGCGGCAGCCACCGTCCAGCTGCTCTACCTGGTCAGCGGCAACCTGTGGGGCGTGGGGGCGCTGTTCTTCGGTCTGTGGCTCATCCCCATGGGCAGCTGCGTGCTCCGCTCCGGCTGGATGCCCCGCCCACTCGGCTGGATCCTCGTCGCCGGCGGCGTCGGCTACCTGCTCAGCGCGTTCGTCCGATACCTCGCCCCGGACGCACAGGTCGTCGCTGACGCTCTCGTCCTTCCCGCGACCGTCGGCGAGTTCTGGATGATCGGCTACCTGCTGATCCACGGCGTACGTCACCACGCACTGGATCAGGCACCGTCGGACACCCGCCTGCCGGCACCAGCCGCAGCGTGACGACCGCCAGGGTCGGCCGCACCGCGCGGTGGACCGACGTCCGGCCGGTGCCTCGGCTCCGGCCGGACCGGGACCAGCTAGTCGAAGCGGTCGGCCAGCTTCGTCAGCTTGCTGACGTACGCCGGCCAGTCATAGTCGTCAGGGATATTGGTGTTGTCCCGACGCAGCCCCACCGCCATGTCGTGCTGCTCGCGCATGATGTCGGCGTGGCCGGCGTGACGAGCGAGGTCGCAGGTCACGTGGATGATGATCCGCTGCAGCGTCACCGCCTGTCCGCCTGGCCCCCACCACGACACCCGCCCCGGCGCGTCGAGCGGTAGCTGTTCGATCGTCTGGTCCGCGAACACTCCGACCCGGCGGTACAGGTCGATCAGCCCGTCCTTCGTCTCGTCCTCCCGTGCGTACCAGTCCGCCTGCGGGTCCTCGTCGAACGCCTGCTCGGGGACCAGTTCCTCGGGCGTCGGGAAGTCACGCCCGAAGGTGGGCCCGAAGTAGCCAGCTTCGACATTCAGGCAGTGCTTGAGGAGTCCAAGCAGGTTGTTGCCGGTCGCGGTACGGGGCAGCCTGGCGTCGCGTTCGCTCAGCCCGTCGAGCTTCCAGATCAGGTTGTCGCGGGTCGCTCGGAGGTAGTGGTGCAGTGCGGCCTTCGCATCGTCCAGGTCAGTCATGCCCGCCAGTCTTTCCTGTGCACCGGCCGTCGTGCGAGTTGCGTCCACGGGATCGGGGGCGAGGTTCCTCCGGCGGCGTGCCGGTCGACGGCGGTCGGCGGCGCGTCCAGGAACCGGTGGATCGGGGGCCACCGCGTCGGCGACGGGACGGGCTGCCACCGACACGGCGGCCAGCAGCCCACGGAGGACCAGCGGGAGCCCGCTACGCGATGGCCAGGGGCAGCCGGAGCCAGTCCGCCAGCTCCTCGATCTCATGCCGTACCGCCGCGGTCATCGTTCTGGTGAACGGCACGTCCTGGTGGATAGCGTCCACCCGGAACACCCCGGCTGCGCGGTCGGCGGTCGCGTCGAGCTTTCCGACGAGTCGGTCCCCGTACAGGATCGGCATCGCCCAGTAGCCCCAGCGTCGTTTGGCGGCCGGCTTGTACATCTCCAGCTGGTAGTCGTACTCGAACAGCTCGATCAGCCGTTTACGGTCGAAGACCAGCCGGTCCAGTGGGGACAGCAGCGCGGCCCGGCCGGTGAACGGCCGGTCCAGCAGGTCGGGGTCGACCCGCCACTGGCCCGGCACACCCTCGACCACGGCCGGCTCGCCCGTTGTCCGTACGTCGTTCGGCTCGCCCGGGACCTGCTGGGCGCGGGCCCGCGCGATGCCGAGTGCCCGGAGCCGGCGCTGCGCACGGATCCGCAACGCCTCCTCGTACGGTACGACCTCGTCCGGATAGATCCGCTCGGCCAGGTCCCACAGTCGATCGGAGCCGCGCCTGCCGGCGGCCGCGACCTCGCCCCGCTGGACGAGAAAGTCGATCATCTTCGTGACGTTCCGGTTGTTGGTCCAACCGGAGGAGCGCCACGGGACCACGCAGGTGTCCGGCAGCTCCCGGGTGGTCAGCGGTCCGTCGGAGCGGAGCCGGGCCAGGATGTCCCGCCGGCAGCCGTTGTTGGCGTCCATCCAGTCGCGCAGGCCCTCCTGCCAGTCCCGCAACGGCGGACGGCCGGGCCACTCGGCCATCTCTGCCCGGTACAGCGCCAGATCCTCCGGCGGACGGACGAAACCGTGCAGCTCCAGCAGGGTCTGCTCGTCAAGGGCGTCGCGTAGCTGCGTCGGCGAGTACGCGGAGCCGAGGCGGCTCCAGAGCACCAGGTCCGCGCTGCGCGCCACGGCCGCCGTCGGATCGTTCTGCAGCAGGGTCAACCGGCGTACGACGTCGAACATCCCGCTCGGGCGGTCGGCGTCCAGCAGTTGGGCGCGTACGGCGAGTCGACGCGCGTCGGTGCGGGACAGCCTGTGCACGGTCACCGACCGAGACTAGGCGTCAGGTGCGACAACACCAGGCCCGGCTACCAGGTCCGACTGGCGAGTCCCACCGGGTTTCGGTGGGCAGGGCAGGCCTGGAAGGCGCACGATATGACGTACGACCTGGGGAGGGACATGAAGTTCATTACCGCATCCGACCTGCGCGCCAACCTCGCAGAGGTGTTCGACGCGATCCAAAACGACGCCGAACACCTCGTGGTGACTCGTAGCGGACATGAGCCACTGGTCGTCATGCCCAAGAGTGACTACGACGCATGGCTCGAGACAGAACACCTGTCTCGTGGTGCCAACGGCCGTGAACTGCGTCGTCGGATGGCAGAGATGGAAGCGGGCGAACGCATCGAGCACGAGTTGAGCGACGCTGAGGGTGAGAACGCTGCGTGAAGCTCGTGTGGCACCCGAACGCCTGGAACGACTATCTGTCCTGTCGCTACCACTACGGAGACCGGTAAGACAGGGGCGCCAGACTACGTCCGCTGCAATCTCAGCGGGAGCGGGTTGCCCTACGGGCCGGTGCCTTGGCGGCGGTGGTCTTCCGCGCGGGCGCCTTCACCGCCTTCTTGCGGGCAGGTGCCCTGGTCGCGGTGGTCTTCTTGGCGGCGGTCGCCTTCCGGGCCGGCGCCTTCACCGCCTTCTTGCGGGCGGATGCCTGCGCCGTCCTCTTCCGGGCGGGTGCCTTGGCGGCGGCCGTCGTTTTGGCAGTCGTCGCCTTGGCGGTTGTCGTTCTGGCAGTCGTCGTCCTGGTGGCCGGGCTCTGCGCCGCCGCGAGGTTGCGGGCCCGGGTCGGGGCTGCCTTTTTCGCCACCGGGGTCCGTTTCGCCGCAGGCGTCCGCTTCGACGGTGGGGTCCGCTTGGCGGGGGTGCGGGCGGCGGCGGACTTCGCCGCCTTCTTCGGTGCGCCCTTGGCCACGGTCGCGCCGGTGGCCCGTCTGGTCGCGGTGGCGACCTTCTTCGCCCGGGCCGCAGCCTTCGTCGGCGCCTTCTTCGCGCCGGCGACCTTCCGGGCGGCGGCGGGCCTGGTCGCGGTCCGGGTCTGGCCGCCGCGTCCGGTACCACGGCCGGTTTTGTCACTCCGGCCGGAGATGAGTCTGCCCATCGCTGCCCCTCCCGTTCCGTCTGTCGGCGGCTGTCTCCCCCCGACCCGGGCAGCTAAACGGCTTTCCCGCCGGTTCCGCCTGGTACGGATCCGCCGACCGCGTTCAGTCGGTCAGGTGCGGGTTGGCGCGGTGCTGCTCGCGGTGAGCGCCACGGGATGAGTCCTGAACCGCCTCGGCCGGCACCGGCCCCGACGCCTCACCAGCCGTCAGGACCGGGGCCGGCCCGGGTCAGGGTCGCCGGGGGAGGCGGGTGAGGAAGGTAGACCAGGCGGCGGCGCGGAAGGCCAGCGTGCCGCCGACCGGGTCCTTGCTGTCTCGCACCAGCACCCGCCCGGGCAGCCCACCGCCCACCTCGACGCACGCGCCCTGATTACTACTCCGGCTGCTCTTGCGCCAGCGCACCACGGTCGGCTCAGTCATCGACACCCTCCCTGATGATGACGGCGAGCAGGTCCTCGGAGTCCTCCTGGCTCAGCGCCAGGGTGTCGAGGGTCCGCCAGACGTCATCGTAGGCCCCGATCTCGGCCGGCTTGTCCAGATAGAGCGCGCCGGTCAGGTTCTCGCTGTAGACCGTGGTCGGCTCCGGCGGCCGGGTGCCCTGGGCCGGGAACTCGAAGATGTGGAACGAGCTGGCCACGGAGGCTGCGTGCGGACCGGCGGCGAGCGGCAGCACCCGGACGGTCACCGTCGGCAGCCGGTTGGCGTTCGCCAGGTGGGCGAGCTGGGCCAGCCAGGCGTCGCGGTCGAGGATCGGCCGGCGCAGCACCGACTCGTCCACGATGACGTCCAACTCCGGTGCCCTGGGCCGGCGCCGGGTCAGGATCCGCTGCCGCTCCAGCCGTACCGCCACCTTCGCCGCGACCTGCCGCTCGGTGACACCCGGTCGGGTGCGGAAGAGGGCGGTGGCGTACTCCGGGGTCTGCAGCAGCCCCGGGACCAGCGTCGCCTCGAACTGGCGGATCCGGCGGGCGCTCCTCCTCCACTCATCCACCTCGGGAGGTCGCCATGCCACACAACCCCGGACCAGGAAAGCCACCGGCGTCCCGACCCCACGTGCCGCAGCGGCCGATCTGGCTCTGCCGGGTCTGTGCCCGGCCCTGGCCCTGCCCGGTCGCCCGGTCCCTGCTGCCGATCGAGTACACCGCCGACCCGACCGCACTGCACGTCTATCTCGCCACCATGCTCCAGGACGCGATCGACGACCTGGCCCGGCTGAACCCGCATTCTGACCCGGAACTGGCCGCACTCCACCACCGTTTCCTCGGCTGGGCACGCCCACGGCTGCGACCTGTCGGTGCGTACGACCCGGTGTCGCCGGAAGGCACGATCCCGACACGGTACCGATGGCTGCTGCGTCTGTTGTCGGTCGCGCCGAACGATCATCTTCTGGAGATCGGCTGCGGACCGGGTACGGCAATATCGTTGATCTGCCCCCGACTGGTCGGTGGCCGGATCGTCGGGATCGATGAGTTCGCCGAGATGGTCGAGCGGGCGCGACGGCGCAACGCCGAACATGTCGCGTCCGGGCGGGCGGAGATCCGGGCCGGCACCCTCGCTGACCTCGACCGGGCCGGAGTGCTCGCAGACCTCGACCCGGCAGGGGAACGCTTCGACAAGGTCTTCGCGGTCAACCTCGACCTGTTCCACCGTGGTACGCCCGCCCCGGAACTGGCGATCGTCGCCCGCCTGCTCAAGCCGGGCGGCCGGCTGTGCCTCTGCTACGAGCCGCTGACCCCGGAACGAGCCGCCGAACTGGCCGAACGGCTGCCGCCGCTGCTCTCCCGGAGTGGGTTCAGCGCCAGCACCACCACGTCGACCACCACCAGCCGGGGGTCTGCTCGGCGTCATCGCGTACGCCCGCGACGGACGTACCTGACGCGTCCCGGGCGGTCGACGAACTCGTTGGCGAGTGGTCAGCCGGTCAGGTGCAGGTCGGCGCGGTACTGCTCGCGCGGGGGCCGCTCGTCCCGGGACCACCACCAGGCGTAGCCGAGCTGCCCGGGGCGGGGCAGGTCGAGCACTATCCGGGCCACCAGTGGTCCCTCGTACGTGGTGAACCGGCCGGGTTCCTGTTGGGTGAAGCACACCACGCCGGGCAGTTCGAGACTGGCGACGTGCAGTTCCAGTCGGCCGTCCGGGCCGGACAGCAGGATGCTGTGTTCGACGTGCCGGAGCCCGTCCCGGTCGTTGGTCGCCTCGTAGTCCAGAATGACGGCACGCCCGTCCAGCGCGGAGGTCACCACCATCCGGGCCAGGAACGGGCCGCTCTCCGGGCCGTCGCCGCGCCCCCGGTAGACCCCGGTGGTGCGCAGCAGGCGGTGCAGGACGTCGGTTTCGGCGGGCACGGCGACACGGTAACCCCGGTCCGCCACGTAGCTCTGCGTCACAGTAGCGCAGCGTTGACGGTACTCCGCATTGAACAGTAGTATCAACCCATGGACACGACCCAGTTGCTCAAAGGCGTGCTGGATCTCGCGGTCCTGGCCGTACTGAAGGACGAGGACGGCTACGGCTACGACATCATGCGTCGGCTGCGCACCGCCGGGCTCGACGAGATCGGCGACGCCTCCGTCTACGGCACCCTCCGCCGCCTCTTCCAGGCCGGACTGCTCACCACCTACGTCGTGCCCAGCGAGTCGGGACCGCACCGCAAGTACTACTCGCTCAACGCGGCCGGCCGCGACCAGCTCACCCGTTCCGGCAAGACATGGCGGTCATTTGCCGGCACAATGGACCGGCTGCTCGACGACAAGGGGTTGGCGGCGTGACGCATCTGATCGAGCAGGAGATCGCCCGGTACGTCGACCGGGTCCGGTCGGCCCTGTCCGACCTGCCCCCGGCGACCCGCGACGAACTCCTCGAAGACCTGCCCGAGCACCTCGCCGAGGTCGCCGCCGAGGCCGCCACCGCCGGGGAGACCGCCGGCTCGCTGACCGACCGGCTCGGCCCGCCCGAGGCGTACGCGCGGGAACTGCGGGCCGCCGCCGGGGTGGCGCCGCCGACCGCCCCGGCCAACCTCGACCAACGGGTCGGCTCCCTGGTGCGCAAGGGCCGCGACCGGCTGCGTGCGATCGACCGCAGGCTCGGCCCGGTGATCGGGTACGAGCGACTCAGCGACTACCTGCGGCTGCTCCGCCCCGCCTGGTGGGTGCTGCGCGGCTACCTGGCGGCCATGCTGATCGCCTTCTTCGCCTACGGGTCCTCCGGACTGCTGCCCCGGCTCGGCGGCAGCACCCTGGCCGCGCTGCTGCTGCTCGCCGCCACCGTCACCGGCTCGATCTGGCTCGGCCGCCGGACCGCCTCGCTGGGCCGCCGGGGGACGTTGATGATGCGCCTCGGCACGGGGGCACTGGTCCTCTTCGGCCTAGCCGGCTTCATCGGTTGGGGTAGCTACACCAGCCCGGGCATCCAGTACCAGCCGGTCTACAACGACCAGTACTCCGACATCCGGGACGTGTACGTCTACGACAGCGAGGGACGACTGCTGGAGGGCGTGCGGTTGTTCGACCAGAACGGCCGGCCGATCCGGCTCGGCGACCCGTGGTGCGAGTCGGCCCAGGAGCGGCTGCGGACCACCGTTGGCGACCCCTACTACACGGACCCGGCGCAGCAGCCGTACCCGTACTGCCCGGAGGGGGCGCCGTTCCGGCTGCACCCGACCAGCCCGGCACCGCCGGCCGGTCCGGTCGCGAGCCCGCGCGGCAGCGCTGTTCCGAGCCCCGGCGACGGTGCCGACCCGAGCCCGGACGGCGGTGCCGATCCGAGCCCGATCGACAGCCCGGACCCGACCGGGACGCCGGCCGACGACGCCAGCCCGGAGGCCTCCCCGAGCCCGACCAGCTGATCTTCTTCGCCCCTCCACCAGGGCGCGTGACGACGTGGCGTACACCAGGGCAACGGGAGGTGTACGCCACTTCCACATTGCCTTCCGTCTTACCCGTCGGGCGTGGCAGGCTACCCGGACACCCGACACGCGAAGACCACCACCGCCGTCTTCGGTCGGAAAAACTGTGCGACCAGCCAACGATGACTGACCGACAGGAGGGCCACCGATGGGTGAGATGGTGAGTTACCGCAGTAACGGGGGAACCAGCGAGGGTTATCTCGCCCTGCCCGCGGCCGGTACGACCGGCCCGGCGGTCATCGTCATCCAGGAGTGGTGGGGACTGGTACCACACATCACCTCGGTCGCCGACCGGTTCGCCGCGGCCGGTTTCGTGGCCCTCGCCCCCGACCTCTACCACGGCGAGTCCACCACCGAACCGGACCACGCCGGCAAGCTCATCATGGGCCTCGCCATGGACCAGGCCGCCCGGGACATCGCCGGCGCCGCCGACTACCTCGCCGACCGGCCCGAGGTCACCGGCCCGACCGGCGCGGTCGGTTTCTGCGCCGGGGGCAGCCTGGCGCTCTGGTCCGCCACGCTCTCCGAGCGGATCGTCGCCACGGTCGGCTTCTATCCCGTGCTGCCCTGGGAGCGGATGCGTCCGGAGTGGACCAACTACGCCGGCAAGGCGGCGCTGATCCACTGCTCGGAGGAGGACGGCACCTCCGCCGCCGAGGGCGTGCAGACGGCCCGTCGGGCGATCGAGGCGGCCGGCGGCGACTGCGTCCTGCACGACTACCCGGGCACCTCGCACGCGTTTTTCAACGACGACCGCCCCGAGGTCTTCGACCAGCCGGCGGCGGCCAGCTCCTGGGCCCGTACCCTCGACTTCTTCCGGAACCGGCTTGGCTGAGCCGCGTACCCCCGGCGAGGTGGCCGCCCGCGCGCCGCGGGTGGCCGACCTGGCCGGGCTGGACGCGGCGATCGCCGACTGCTTCGCCTGCCCCCGGCTGGTCGCCTGGCGCCAGGAGGTCGCCGAGGTACGCCGGGCCGCCTTCCGCGACCAGGTGTACTGGGGCCGGCCGGTGCCCGGCTTCGGCGTCGCCGACGCCCGGATCGCCATCGTCGGCCTGGCACCGGCCGCGCACGGCGGCAACCGGACCGGACGGATCTTCACCGGGGACCGCTCCGGTGACGTGCTCTTCGCCGCGCTGCACCGGGCCGGGCTGGCCAACCAGCCGACCAGCGTCGCCGTCGACGACGGGCTGGAACTGCGACACACCCGGATCGCCGCCGCGGTCCGCTGTGCGCCCCCGGACAACAAGCCCACCCCCGCCGAGCGGGACACCTGCGCACCCTGGCTGCACCGCGAGATCGAACTGATCAGACCCACCCTGCGCGTCGTGGTGACGCTTGGTGCGTTCGCCTGGGCCGCCTGGTGGCCGACGATGCGCCAGGTGTACGGCGTCCGCCCGCCCACCCCGCGACCCGTCTTCGGCCATGGGGCACACTGGTCGGGCGACGCCGTTCCGCACGTCCTCGGCTGTTACCACGTCAGCCAGCAGAACACCTTTACCGGTCGGCTCACACCGGGAATGCTGGACGAGGTGTTCGCCCGGGCCCGGATCCTGGCCGGGCTGGACGAGCGGGACTGAGGGCAGCGACAGGAGGCACGGGTCGCACGCCGACGACCCGGATCGCACCGACGGCACAGGAGGGCGGGGTTGATGACCGACGGGCACTCCGGTCGTGCCCGCTCCGGCGACCGTCCACCCCGTACCGGTCAGACCGGCGCGCTGCTGCGGGCGCTGTGGCCGCCGGCCGCCGTCGTCGGGCTGCTGGCGCTGGCCGCGTTCGCCGCGGCGCACTCGTCGGTCGGCTTCCAGCGGGTCACACCGCCGGCCGACGTCATGCCGACCCTGCGCCAGCCCGCCGTGCCGACCGAGGTCCCGGGCACCCCGCAGCCGTCCGCCGAACCCGGCGGCGGCTATCTGCCCGCCTGGCTGCAGACCGCCGGCCTGGTGCTCTGCGGCGTCGTGGCGGCGGTGCTGGTCGGCGCCCTGCTCTGGGCGCTCGTCCGGGACCTGCTGCGCCGGCGGATCACCGTCGCCCGGGCCGGGCGGGCCGGGCCCCGGCGTTCCGCCGCGCAGACCGCCGAGGAGGTGGTCGCCGCGCTCGACGCCGGTCTGGTCGACCTCTCCGACACCGACACCGACCCACGCCGGGCGGTGATCGCCTGCTGGGTACGACTCGAACAGGCCGCCGCCGCGGCCGGGGTCGAACGGCGCCCCGGCGACACCCCGACCGACCTGGTGACCCGGCTGCTCCGCGGCGGCCGGCCGGTCAGCGCCGACGTCCTGGGCGCGTTCGCCGAGGTCTACCGGCAGGCCCGGTACGCCACCCACACCGTCGACGAGCGGATGCGCGGCCAGGCCCGGTCCGCCCTGCAACGGCTGCGTACCGAACTCACCGCCCCGCAGGAGGCCCAGACCCCGACGGGTGGTGGGCACGGGTGAGCGGAGCCAGCGCCAGCATCGACGACCTGCTCGGCCACGACGAGGAGCCGGCGGGCACCCGGGAGCGACGGCGGCCGGGCGGGGTCCGGGCCTGGCTGCGCAGCCTGCTCGCCGCCGCCGCGCTCGCCGCCGGTCTGCTCGCCGGGCTGCGGATGGTCGGCGTCGCGCTCTCCCCGGCCGCGGTCTTCGCCGGTTTCCTGGCCCTGCTGCTGCTGCGCCGACTCACCGCCGGACTCGCCCCGGTCCCGGCGCCCCCGGTCCGGGTCAGCCGCGGCGAGGCGGGCGGCGAGGAGGACGGCAGCTACAACTGGTCCGCCCGGGACGTGCTGACCAGCTCGATCAGCCGCTGGGAGAACAAACTCACCTGGTCACAGGGGGAGGCGGACCGGTTCGGCCGTGCCGTACTGCCCCGGCTCGGTGAGCTCACCGACGAACTGCTGCGCCAGCGGCACGGGCTGACCCGGAGCAGCGATCCGCAACGGGCCCGCACCCTGCTCGGCGACAAGCTGTGGAATCTGCTGGAGACGCCGCCCCGGCGCACCCCGTCGCCGCGCGACCTCGCGGCGATCGTCGCCCAATTGGAGAAGTTATGAAGGAAGCCCAGCCGGTCACCATCTCCGACGTCGGGCGGCTGGCCCAGAGCGTGCTGGACCAGGTCGGCACGGTGGTGGTGGGTAAGCGGGATCCGCTCGGGCTGGTGCTGGCCGGCATCCTGGCCGGCGGACACGTGCTGCTGGAGGACCTGCCCGGGCTCGGCAAGACGCTCACCGCCCGCTCCTTCGCGCAGGCGCTCGGTCTCGACTTCCGGCGGCTGCAGTTCACCCCGGACCTGCTGCCCGCCGACGTCACCGGTTCGTTCCTGTACGACCAGCGCACCGCCGACTTCAGCTTCCGGGCCGGACCGGTCTTCACCAACCTGCTGCTCGCCGACGAGATCAACCGTACGCCGCCGAAGACCCAGGCCGCGTTGCTGGAGGCGATGCAGGAGAAACAGGTGTCGGTGGAGGGGGTCACCTACCGGCTCGACCCGCCGTTCCACGTCATCGCCACCGCCAACCCGATCGAGTACGAGGGGACGTACCCGCTGCCGGAGGCCCAGCTCGACCGGTTCCTGCTCCGGGTCTCGTTCGGCTACCCGACGCACGAGGAGGAGTGGGACGTCCTGCGCCGCCGGATGTCCCGCCGCCAGGAGGAGGCGGAACTGAAGGCGGTGGTCGACGCCGACACCCTGCGGGCCATGCAGGCCGCGCTGGAGGACGTGGTGGTCGAGGACTCGATCGGCCGCTACATCGTCGCGCTGACCGCCGCCACCCGGGAACACGCCTCCGTCCTGGTCGGCGCCTCGCCCCGGGGCTCCCTGGCGCTGCTGCTGCTGTCCCGGGCGATCGCCGCCTTCGCCGGCCGCGACTACGTCATCCCGGAGGACGTCAAGGCGGTCGCGGTACCGGTCCTGGCCCACCGGATCACGCTGCGGCCGGAGATGTGGCTGCGCCGGGTCGACCCGGCGTTCGTGGTCAACGAGGTGCTGGAGACCACTCCCGCCCCGGCCAGCGGCGCCCTGCCCAGCTACGCGGCCGGCCCGGCCGGCATGCTGTCCCCGTGACCTCCGTCGAACCGTCCGACCAGGTCGGGGAGCCGATGCTGCGCCCGGCGGTGCCCGGGCAGCGCCGGTCCGCCCCGGTCCGGGTGGAACAGCCGGCCGGCCCGGACTGGACACCGACCCGGGCGCTCGGCCGGGCGGTGCTGCTCACCGGTCTGCTGCTGGTCGCCGGGGCCCTGCTCGGCCGGGTCGACCTGGTCGTCCTGGCCGTGCCGTTCGCGCTCGGCACCGCGTACGCGCTGCGGCGTCGGCCGACCGGGCCGCCGGAGATCACCCTCGACGCCGACGACACGAACCTGGTGGAGGGCGGTGCGCTGGCCGCCGCGATCAGCGTCACCAACCGGGACGAGGTCGGCTACGACCTGGTGATGGCCCGCACCATGGTGTCCCGCTGGCTGCACGTCGAGCGGGTCAGCTTCGGCGTGGACGAGACCCCGGCGGCCAACGGCAGCCCGGACCCGGCCGGTCGTACCGGCCCCGGGGCCGTGGCGGGGGCCGCCGAGCGGGCCGGTGCCGCTGGTCCCGGCCGACGACGGGACGCGACCGACCGCCCGTACGGGTTCACCGTGCCGGCCGGCACCGTCGCCGACCTGGGCCTGACCGGCGAGTCGCTGCGCTGGGGACGGCACCCGCTCGGGCCGGCCGCGGCCCGGGCCGCCGCCTGCGACGGGCTGCTGATCAGCCGGCCCGTGGTCAGCGAACCGCGGACCCTCGCGGTCTATCCGGTCACCGAACCGTTCGACGCCGACGAGGCGATGCCCCGGGCCGCCGGACTGGTCGGCGGTCACCGGTCCCGGCGGCCGGGCGAGGGCGGCGAGCTGGCCGGGGTACGGATCTTCGGCCCGGGTGACCGGCTGCGCCGGATCGACTGGCGGGTCTCGCTGCGGGCCCGGCAACTGCACGTCGCCGCGATGCTGTCGGACCGGGACGCCGAGGTGGTGCTGCTGCTCGACGTGCTGGCCGAGGCGGGACGCTCCGGGGGGATCCGGGGCACCACCTCGGTCCTCGACACCTGCGTCCGGTCCGCCGCCGCGATCGCCGAACACTACCTGCACCGGGGCGACCGGGTCTCCCTGCTGGAGTACGGGCCGAGCGCCCGCCGGCTGCGTCCGGCCACCGGCCGCCGCCAGTACCTGACCGTGCTGGAGTGGCTGCTCGACGTCCAGGTCTCCGACGCGCCGTACGAGCCGTACGAGCAGATGTTCGGCCCGCACCTGCTCTCCTCCAACGCGCTGGTGGTGGTGCTCACCCCGCTGGTCGACCCCCGGTCGGCGGCGATGCTGGCCCGGTTGGCCCGGTCCGGCCGGTTCGTGGTGGCCGTCGACACCCTGCCGGCCTCGGTGACCCCGCCGTCCCGGGGGCAGTGGAGCGAGGTCGCGTACCGGCTGTGGCGGCTGGAGCGGGAGAACACCGTCGGACAGCTCCGCGAGCACGGGGTGCCGGTGGTCACCTGGGCCGGTGCGGGCAGTCTGGACCTGGTGCTGCGGGATGTGGCCCGGCTCGCCTCCGCGCCCCGACCCGCGCTGCGGTGAACCGGCGGTGGATCGGGGCGTGACGGTGGACGGAGGCGTACGGTGCTGAGCCGGATCAGGGCGTTCTACACGGCGGTCGGCCGGGTGACGCTCACCCCGCTGCTGGTCCGGGGTGGTGTGCTGCTCTGCGCGCTGCTGGCGCTGGTGCTGGCGTACCCCGACGAGATGTTCAGCCCTCGGGTGCTCCTGCTGCTGGCGGTGCTGGCGGCGTTCCCGGCGGTCGCGCCGAACCGGGCCTGGCCGACGGTGGTGATCCTGGTGGCGGTGGCCGGCTGGGTCGTCGGCACCGGCTGGTACGACCAGCGGGTCGAGTTGTGGCGGCTGCTCGGGCTGGCCACCTTCCTCTACCTGACCCACAGCCTGGCGGCGCTGGCCGCCCTGCTGTCGTACGACGCGGTGTTGGCCCCGGAGGTGTTGGCCCGGTGGATCTCCCGGGCGCTCGGGGTCGCCCTCGCCTCGGCGGTGCTCGCGGTGCCGCTGCTCACCCTCGACGGGCGGTGGGGCGACCGGAGCCTGGTTGTCGCACTGGTCGGCGGCCTCGCGGTCGCGGTGCTGGCCGCCGGGCTGCTCGGCTGGCTGCTCCGCCGCCGCTGACGCTCCCCGGCAGGTCGCCGGGGTGATTTGATCAAGCTTTTCCGATGGGCGTAATGAGCGTCACCTTGTTGTCCTCAGTCACAAAGGGCCCCATCTGGCGGGCGGGTCCGGGCCGGTGGGGGAAGGATGGGGGGCGTGAATCCGCAGCGGATCCTTGTGGTGGGTGCCGGTCACGTCGGGCTGTACGCGGCCCTGCGCCTGTCGAAGAAGCTCCGGTCGTGGGAGGCCGAGGTCATCCTGGTCGACCCGCAGCCGCACATGACCTACCAGCCGTTCCTGCCCGAGGCGGCGGCCGGCAACATCTCACCCCGGCACTCCGTGGTGCCACTGCGCCGCGAACTGCGCAAGTGCACGGTCGTCGCGGGTACGGTCACCCGGATCGAGCACGCCCGCAGGACCGCCACCGTGCAGCCGATCATCGGCCCGGCCCGGGAGATCCGGTACGACCACGTCATCGTCGCCCCCGGCTCGGTCTCCCGTACCCTGCCGATCCCCGGGCTGCGGGAACACGGCATCGGGTTCAAGACCATCGGCGAGGCCATCTACCTGCGTAACCACGTGCTGGACCGGCTCGACGTGGCGGCCGCCACCACCGACCCGGAGACCCGGCGGCGCGCGCTGACCTTCGTTTTCGTCGGCGGCGGGTACGCCGGCATCGAGGCACTCGCCGAGATGGAGGACATGGCCCGGGACGCGCTGAAGTACTACCCGGAGCTCAAGGCCGACGACATGCGCTGGGTGCTGGTGGAGGCGACCCTGCGGGTGCTGCCCGAGGTGGACCGGGACATGGGCGCGTACACCGTCGCCCAGCTGCTCAAGCGGAAGATGGACATCCGGCTGGACACCCGGCTGGAGTCCTGCGTCGACGGCCTGGTCCGGCTCTCCGACGGCGACAGCTTCCCGGCCGACACCATCGTCTGGACCGCCGGGGTGAAGCCGTCGCCGATGCTCGACCGGACGGACCTGCCGCGCGACGAGCGGGGGCGGGTCACCTGTTCGCCGACCCTGCAGGTGGTCGCGGACGGCAAGGTCGTCGAGGGGGCCTGGAGCGCCGGGGACTGCGCCGCGGTGCCGGACCTGACCAAGGCGCCGGGCAACTACTGCTCGCCGAGTGCCCAGCACGCGGTACGGCAGGCGTCCCGGATGGCCGACAACATCAAGGCCGTGATCCGGGGCCGGAACCCGGTCGACTACAAGCACAAGCACGCGGGCAGCGTGGCGAGTCTCGGCCTGCACAAGGGTGTCGCCCAGGTCTACGGCATCAAGATCAAGGGCTTCCCCGCCTGGGTCATGCACCGGACGTACCACATGAGCCGGATCCCGTCCTTCAACCGCAAGGTACGGGTGGTGGCGGACTGGACCCTCGCCTTCTTCCTCCGTCGCGAGGTGGTCGCGCTCGGTCAGCTGCACGACCCGCGCGAGGAGTTCGTCGAGGCGAGCTCGGCGACGCCGCCGGCTCGGACGACGGCCGCGCGCTGATTCTGTACGGGGTCAGGCTGGGGCCGGGTGTCCCGCCTGGTCGCTGTGTGGGGCTGGGGGCCGGGTGACCCGCTCTGGGCGGTCTGGCTTGAGCCCGTCGCGGGTCACCCGGCCCCCAGCCGATCCGCCGCCAGGTACGTCCCCAGCCGGGCACGTCCGTCCGTCTCCGGTTGCCGGCCGCCTCCAGCGCCAGGCCTGTCGACAGCCGACCGAGTTGCCCGGCCTCCCGGTGGGTCAGCCGACCCGCCAGGTCCAGACGTCGACGGACCGGGTCGCCGGCCCGAGCAGGCCCTCCAGGGTCGTCCGCAGGCTCTCCGCGTGCGGGGCGTCGTCACCGAGCACCACGCAGGAGGCGTTCCAGAACCGGATGTCCTGCTGCGCCTGCTGACGTTCGGCGTCGCCGATCGCCGGCACCGCGCCGGTCTTCACCACCTCGGTCAACAGTTGTGAGGTCGGCTGCTTGTAGGTGCCCATCGAGGCCCGGCCGCCGGCCGCGTACGGCCCGATGAAAAAGCCCTCCGGCAGGGCGAACGAGGCGTCGGCGGCGACCGCCCAGCGCATCGGCCAGGGCTCCTGTGGCGTTGCCAGCGGCACCGGGACGAGCACCCCGCCCGGTTCGACACAGTCCCGCCAGTGCCCGGCGGTGAAGAACTGCGGCACCTCCGGCCGGGATGAGACCGGCAGCGGGGTCGGGAAGATCGGCACCAGGGCGATCATCGCCGACACCGGCAGCAGGATCCGGACCATCCGCTGCTCGGCGGCGAGCGCCCGGTCGACCGCGAGGGCCAGCACCGTGGCGATCAACGGCAGCAGGGCCAGGGCGAACCGCATCGGCAGCGCCCCGTCCACCACCGGTACGCCCAGCAGCAGCGCGTACGGGCCGCTGAGCTCGGTCGCCTCCCGGTTGACCACGATGGTCGGGCCGAGTGACAGGGCCACCATGGCGAGCCCGGTGAGCGCGGCGGCGATGACAACCGGTCGCCGGATCAGCCAGATGCTGGCGCAGACGGCGGCGACCAGGAGCGGCCAGCCGAGGAAGGTGTTGTACTCGGCCGGTCCGGTGGTCAGCCGGGCGGCCTGGTCGGCGCCGGCGAGCGACAGTGGCGAGATCGCCGGCCAACTCGCCAGGTCGGCGGAGAAGTAGTGCGGGCTGAACATCCCGTTGGGGACGCTCTGCGGCCCGGCGAACTGGAACCAGAGCGGGTACGCCAGCAGCGCCCCGGCGACCACGACCGCGAGCAGCATGCCGGCGAGGAAGCCGGGGGCCACCCGGCGGGCCAGTGACGGGTTCGCGGCAGCGTACACCAGGCTGAGGATCACCATCGCGACGGCGGTCAGGAAGAGCACTTCCTCGCCGATGAAGACCTGCACGGCGACGACGACGGCGAGGCCCACCGCGGACGTCACGACGCCCCGCCGGTCGACGCCGGGCCGATCCGGGCGGGCCTGCGGATCGGCTGCCCGGACCAGCCGGACGACCAGCCAGATCAGTACCGGGACCAGCCACTGCGCGGTCATGTGCAGATGGCTGTTGGTCTGGGAGAGCATGCCCGGCCCGAAGCCGCAGAGTCCGCCGGCCAGGGCGGCGGCGAGCCGGCGTACCCGCAGCGTCCGGGTGAAGAGCAGGTACCAGGCGGCGGCGGTGCCGGCCAGGTTGAGGGCGGCCAGTAGCGCGAAGGTGACCGGGGCGCCGAAGGCGAGGGTGACCGGGGAGAAGAGCACGCCGAGCGCGATGACCGTGGTGTTGGCCATCATGTTGACCCCGTCGGGGGCGTTGAGCCGGTCGCTCAGCAGGCTGAAGTCGCCGTGCAGGACGCGGGCGTCGGCGGCCAGGAACCATTCGTAGAGGGCCTGGTCCTCGGGGTTGAGGGCGAGCACCCGGGCGTCCGGGCTCGGCCACATCCCCTGGGTGAGCCAGGCCGCGAGCACCACGAAGAGCAGGAGGATGCCCAGGTCGACGCGGTGGCGGCGGAGCCCGCCGGCCCAGCGTTCCCCGCGGACGCGGGGCTGCCCGGAGTCGGTGTCGGTCGTGGCCGGGCCGGATTCGGCGCCCTGCGCCGCATGGGCTGTGCTGGTCACGACGATGACCCTAGTGCGGATCCGGCAACGGGGCGCGCCCGGTGGGTGTCGATTCGCTACCGTGGCAGGCACCGGGGCGCGACGGCTCCGGTGCACCCTGCCCGGGTGGTGGAACGGCAGACACGGCCGCCTTAAAAGCGGCTGCCGCAAGGCGTGCGGGTTCGAGCCCCGCCCCGGGCACCATCTTCACCCGCCGACCACGGCCGCCCTGTCGAGTACGAAGTGACGTGGATCTCCACAACATTGTCACCGACCATTACCCTGGACAGGGCACGCCTCATCGTGCACCGACCTTCCAGGAGGCTTGACAAAGTGAAGACGTCCAACCCGGTGCTGGCCCGACTCGGTCAGGCGGCCGAGCGGGAGCGGGCCGCCGGGTACGCCCCGGCCGGCGCATACGGGCAGCCGTACCCGACCGCGGCGGGCTATCCGGCCGCGCCGCCCACCGTACAGCCGATGTCCATCGACGACGTTGTCGTCAAGACCGTGACCCTGCTCGGCATCACCGGGCTCTCCGCCGCGGCCGCCTGGGTGCTGGTGCCGGACGCGTTCGTCGGAGCGGCCTGGATCGGTGCCGCGATCGTCGGTCTCGTGCTCGGCCTGGTGATCTCGTTCATGCGGGTGGCGAATCCCGCCCTCGTGATCACCTACGCCGTCATCGAGGGCGTCTTCGTCGGCATGGTCAGCAAGTTCTTCAACGACATCATGGGCTACCAGGGCATCGTCCTGCAGGCCGTGATCGCGACGTTCGGGATCTTCTTCCTGATGGCCGGGCTCTACAAGCTCAAGGTCATCCGGGCGACGCCGAAGTTCGTCCGTGGCCTGATCGCGGCGATGGTCGGGGTCTTCGCGGTCATGCTGATCAACTTTGTGCTCGCGCTGACCACCGACATCGACACCGGGATCCGCAGTGGTGGCCCGGTGGCGATCGGGTTCAGCCTGGTCTGCATCGTGATCGCCTCGCTCAGCTTCGTCCTCAGCTTCCACGAGGTCGAGGAGGGCGTCCGGATGGGTCTGCCGCAGCGCTACTCCTGGACCGCCGCGTTCGGCATCCTGGTCAGCCTGGTCTGGCTCTACATCGAGATCCTGCGGTTGCTCAGCTACTTCCAGGGCGACGACTGACCGCAGCCCCGCGGCCCCGGCCGCCCGAGTACGTCTCGACGCCCGCCCCCGGACCCGGGGGCGGGCGTCGCCCGTTGTGGCGCCAACTGACGGGAGTGGCTATTCCGAAATATCCATTTTGTTAGCCTGGGGCGTGCAGAGTTCGAACCCGGTGCTCACCCGACTGGGCGATCCGGACCGGGTGCGGCGTCGGGCCCTCGACATCGGCGCAGACCGGATCATGACCGTCGACGACGTGGTGATCCGTACCGCCGTACTGCTGGTCCTGACCGGGGCCGTCGGCGCGCTCGCCTGGACCATGGTCCCGGGCAACCGGGCCGGGCTGGCCACCCTCGGTTCGGCCCTCGCCGGCCTGGTACTGGCGCTGGTCATCTCGATCCGGCGGATCACCAACCCGGTCGTGATCATCGGATACGCCGTCCTGCAGGGTGTCCTGCTCGGCGTCGCCAGCCGTGGCTTCGAGGCGGTCTACCCCGGCATCGTGGTGCAGGCCGTGGTCGGCACCTTCGGAGTGTTCCTCGGCATGGCGCTGCTCTACGGCCTGCGGGTGCTCCGGGCCACCCCACGGTTCACCCGGCTGGTGGTGGGCGCGCTTATCGGCGTGGTGGCGTTGAGCCTGGTCAACCTCGTGGTCTACCTGACCGCCGGCCGCCAGGCCCTGGAGGTCTACAGCACCACCAGCATGGTCGGTTGGCTGCCGTACGTCTTCGCGCTGGTCTGCATCACCGTCGGGGCGCTGACCTTCATCCTCGACTTCGCCCTGGTCGAGCGGAGTGTGCGCGCCGGCCTGCCGGCCCGGTACGCCTGGTACTGCGCCTTCGGCCTGCTGGTCGGCCTGATCTTCCTCTACTGGCAGATCCTCCGGCTGCTCGGCTACGTCCGCCGCTGACGGCCGGACGACGCCGGTCCGGCGGCTCGGCCCCCCGCCGGGCACTGAAGACCTGGTCAGGGCCGTAGACTCAGCCGCGATGACCCCCGCCGAACCCGACCGGCCGGCCGACCCGCCGGTCCCGCAGCACACCACCGGACCGGGCCCGGACGCCGACGCGTCGACCGGGCCGGCCGCCGGGCGACCTTCGGCCGTCGAGTCGTTCGGCCGACAGGTGGATCTGCTGGTGAACCAGGTCGGCCACTGGACGGCACCTCGCTGGACGGCACCGGCCGGCTCCGGTGGGGCACGCCGTTCGGATCTGCTGCACCAGCTTGTCCAGCGGCTGGCCGACCTCGCGGCGGACGCGGAGGGGCAGCCACGGCGGGGCGTACCCCGGCTCGACAACGACCTGGCCCTGCCGGACCAGCTCCGGGTGGTGGCGACCGACCTGGCGCTGGCGGCTCCGCCGCCGGCGGTGCTGACCGAGGCCGCCGCCGAGCTGGCGACCACCCGGCAGACTCTCTGACCGTCGCCGCCGGTGGCCCCTGGCCCGGCCACCGGCGGGCAACCGGTCAGCTGAGCCGTTCGAGGACCATCGCCATGCCCTGGCCACCACCGACACACATGGTCTCCAGGCCGACGGTCCGGTCGTGCCAGGCCAACGCGTTCAGCAGCGTCCCGGTGGTCCGCGCCCCGGTCATCCCGAACGGATGACCGACCGCGATCGCGCCGCCCATCACGTTGAGCTTCTCCAGCGGGATGCCCAACTGCTGGTACGACGGGATCACCTGCGCCGCGAACGCCTCGTTGATCTCCACCAGGTCGACGTCGTCGATGGTCATGCCCGCCCGGCGCAGCGCCTGCCGGGAAGCCTCCACCGGACCGAGTCCCATGATCTCCGGCGACAGCCCGGTGACCCCGGTGGAGACGATCCGGGCCAGCGGGGTGATGCCCAGGTCCCGGGCCCGTTCGGCGCTCATCACCACCACCGCGGCGGCACCGTCGTTGAGCGGGCAGCAGTTTCCGGCGGTGATCCGGCCGTCGGGGCGGAACACCGGCTTGAGCCCGGCCACCCCGTCCAGGGTCACCCCGGCGCGGGGGCCGTCGTCGGTGCCGACCACGGTGCCGTCCGGCGTGGTCACCGGGGTGATCTCCCGGGCCCAGAAGCCGTCGGCGATCGCCTTCTCCGCGAGGTTCTGGCTGCGTACGCCGAACTCGTCCATCTCGGCCCGGCTGACGTCGTACACCTGGGCCAGGTTCTCCGCGGTCTGCCCCATCGCGAGGTAGATGTCCGGCAGTTCGCCGTCGAGTCGCGGATCCTGCCAGGTGGCGGCACCGCCCTCGGCCCGGGCGGCGGACCGGGCCCGCGCCGCGTCGAACCGGGGGTTCTGCCAGCCGCCGCCGACCAGCGCCTGCGCCTCCGGGGGCAGGCCGTCGGAGTTGCCGCGGGCGTACCGGGAGACGCATTCCACGCCGGCAGAGACGAAGACGTCGCCCTCGCCGGCCCGGATCGCGTGCAACGCCATCCGGGTGGTCTGCAGCGAGGAGGCGCAGTAGCGGGTGAGGGTGGCGCCGGGCACGGTGTCCAGCCCGAGCAGGGTGGTCACCACCCGGGCCAGGTTGAAGCCCTGCTCACCGCCGGGCAGGCCACAGCCGAGGTAGAGATCGTCGATCTCGTTCGGGTCGAGTTGCGGCACCTTGTCCAGGGCGGCTCGGACGATGGTGGCGGCGAGGTCGTCGGGGCGTACCTCCCGTAGGGAGCCCTTGTGGGCCCGGCCGATCGGTGAGCGGGCGGTGGCGACGATGACTGCTTCGCGGGGGGACGCGGTCGACATGAGGCAACGTTAACCTCACCCGCCCCGTCGGTCGCCCTCGGGCGCGGTGAATCCCTGTACGACCGCATCGGCTCACCGACCGGCCGATGACCGGGAGATACCGGACGGCGTACGGGCGTTACCGCTGGCGGGTGCCGGCGGCCGCCCGGGCCACCGCCGGCAGCAGAGCATGCGCCCAGACGCGGTATCCGTCGGCCGACGGGTGGTAGCCGTCGTGGCACAGCGTGCCCGGATCGGCCCGGAACACCGCACCGGTCTCGGCGGCCAGGTCCACCACCGTGCCGCCGGCCTCGACGACCGCGACCGCCTGGGCCCGCGCGGTCCGCCGTCCGAACCAGCCGACGAGCTGACGCAACGGCGGTGCGATGGCCCGGACCGCGCCGAGGTCGGGACAGGTGCCGACGACCACCCGCACCCCGGCCGTACGCAGGCGGCGTACCGCCGCGCCGAGGTGGGCCGCCGCCTCGCCCGGACGGCGCAGTGAGGTCGCGTCGTTGGCGCCGACCAGGATCACCGCCACGTCCGGACGTTCGCCCAGCAACGCCCGGGCGACCTGGGTGGCCAGGTCGGTGGAGCGGGAGCCGGAGACACCGACGCTGGAGAGCCACACCTGCCGCTCCGGGCCACCGTTCGGCGCGGCGCCCTCGGAGACCAGCCGGGCGAGTTGACCGCCCACCGTGTCCTCGGCCCGTTCCACCCCGACCCCGAGCGCCGCCGAGTCGCCGAGCAGCACCAACCGCAGCGGCGGCGCCCCGGTACGACCGACCGTGGAGCGCAGGGCCAGGCCCAGTTCCGGCTGGGCGTACCGCCGGGTGCGGGCCAGGAAGGCCTCGCCGACCAGCAGCGCGAGCCCGCCGGCCGTACCGGCGATCAGCGTGGCGGCGGCACCGCGGACGAGCCGACCGGTCATCGTCGGTCCGGCCGGGGTCGGCCCGAACGCCTCCCGCCCCGTCATGCCAGTTCCTCTACTGTGGACGCCGCTGTGGCGTCCCGCGCGGTTGCTCCGTCCCGCGATGTCGTCCCGTTCACCGTTGCCGTCCCGTCCCGCAGCGGCGTACCGCCGGGCGCCGGTGTCGTCGCCGAATCCGCCGCCGTGCCCGGTACCGCCGTTTCCGTCGTCGTCTCCAGCGTCACGGTAGCCGCCGTCGGGTCCGGTGCCACTGATTCCGCCGCCGGACCGGCCGCCACGGCCGCGCCACGCGGATGCCCGAACCAGTGTCCCCGGCGACGCAGTTGCGCCCACCGTCCGCCGGGGCCGTGGTCACGACCACCGACCCGGACGCCACGTACCTCCGTGCCGGCGTGCCGGGCCGCCTCGTGGGCCGCCTTCGGAAGAGACCGTACGCCGTGATCGCCGACCTGCGCCGCCCGCCGCTCCGGCCCGACCCCGAGCGCCGCCAGTACGGTCGGCAGTATCGCCGCCGCGGCGATCGCGTAGCCCTCGGCCGACGGGTGGAAGTGGTCCCAGGCGAACATCCGGGTCGGCTCGGCGGCGAACCTGGGGCCGAGCAGGTCCCCGAGGGAGACCGTCCAGCCACCCGCCTCGACCACCGCGACGGTCTGCGCGGCGGCGAGCTGACGGCTCCACCGTCGGGCCAGCCAGCGCAGCGGCGGCTTGATCGGCTGGATCGCGCCGAGGTCGGGACAGGTGCCGACCACCACCTCCGCGCCGGCGGCGCGCAGCCGGTGGACCGCGTCGACGAGAAACCGGACCGCCACCGCGGGCGGCGTACGGTTCGTCACGTCGTTGCCACCGATCAGGATCACCGCCACGTCGGGGTTCCGTTCCAGCGCCGCGTCGACCTGCGGGCGCAACCCGGCGGAGAGGCAGCCGACCACGGCGTACCGGTGGAGCCGGACCGGCCGGCGCAGTCGGCGCGACGTGCCCGTGGCGAGCAGTGCCCCGGGCGTCTCCCGGGGACGGTGCACCCCGTAGCCGGCGGCCGACGAGTCACCCAGCACCACCATGGTGATCGGTTCGCCGGGGAACTTGGCGCCATAGATCCCGTCGCCACGTGGGGGCGGTGCCTCGGCCATCGGAATCACCCGGCGGGCCTGCCGGGCCTGGGCGACCAGCAGGCCGGTCGTCGCGGCGGTGCCCACCGCGGTCACCCCCACGCCGACGGCCGTGGCCGTGGCCACCTGCCGGGCGAGCTGCCACGGCGACCGTTTCGCCTGCACTGATCCTGCCGGACTCATCAAGGCCCCCCGCCTGTCGCGCCGTACCCCGCGACCTTCGAGACTATCTCGGTTACCTGCTCCGGCGCTGTCGGCGTTACGCCTCTCGCCGGGTAACCCGCGCTCCGTCGTGGTCAGCCCAGGTCATGCTGCCGCCGCGCCCGGCGACCTGCGGCCCGGGGGAGCGGGGACGGTCGCAACGAGCGACCTGTTGCGGACGGATGCATCATGAATCCAGGCGACGAGGAGGGCACCGACATGGCGAAGACACTCAGGCGCACCGCGGCCTTCAAGGCACTGTTCCACGCGCTGTCCGCCGGCTCCCGGGGCGGGCCGTCGCTGGGGCGCCGGCTCGGCGCCCTGCCCCGGATGGTCCGGGCCACCCTGCGCGGCGAGTACGACGGCGGCCTGCGGCTGGCGATGATGACCGCCGCCACCGCGTACGTGGTTTCGCCGATCGACGCCATGCCGGAACTGATGATGCTGCTCTTCGGCCTCGCCGACGACGCGCTGCTGGTGACCTGGCTCGCCGGGGCGGTGCTCGCCGAGACCGAGCGCTTCCTGGTCTGGGAGGCCCGGCGGGAGAGCGTGGTCCCCGGCCACGTGGTCGGCTGACGGCACGTAGGCTGGACCGCGGCGGTACGCGACCGGCAACCAGGCCGGCCGCGGCCGACGGTTCGCCGGGCCGACGGTTCGCCGGGCCGACGGTCACGCCGGCACCGTGGCCGACAGCCGGCCCGCCACACGAGCCACACCAGCCAGCCAACAGCCATAATCCGTCACCCGACCGCGCACGCCACCCGCACCGACCGTGCCCCGGCCTGTGCGGTCCGGCGGGCGAGCAGCGGGAAGGGCACGACGAGGTGCGCTACTACGACAACGTCATCGAGCTGATCGGCGACACACCCCTGATCCGGCTCCGCCGGGTGACCGAGGGGATCGCCGCCACCGTGCTCGCCAAGGTGGAGTACTTCAACCCGGGCGGTTCGGTGAAGGACCGGATCGCGCTGCGGATGGTCGAGGAGGCGGAGGCCGCCGGCCTGCTCCGGCCCGGCGGCACGATCGTCGAGCCGACCAGCGGGAACACCGGCGTCGGACTGGCCCTGGTGGCCCAGATGCGCGGTTACAAGTGCGTCTTCGTCTGCCCGGACAAGGTCAGCGAGGACAAGCAGAACGTGCTGCGGGCGTACGGCGCCGAGGTGGTCGTCTGCCCGACGGCGGTGGCCCCGGAGGACCCGCGCTCGTACTACAACGTCTCGGACCGGCTGACCCGGGAGATCCCCGGTGCCTGGAAGCCGAACCAGTACGCCAACCCGGCCAACCCGCGCTCGCACTACGAGACGACCGGCCCGGAGGTCTGGGACCAGACCGGCGGCAAGATCACGCACTTCGTTGCCGGGGTGGGCACCGGCGGGACCATCTCCGGCACCGGCCGCTACCTCAGGGAGGCGTCCGGCGGGGCGGTACGGATCATCGGCGCCGACCCGGAGGGCTCGGTCTACTCCGGCGGCACCGGTCGGCCGTACCTGGTCGAGGGGGTCGGTGAGGACTTCTGGCCGGAGACGTACGACCGGGAGATCTGCGACGAGATCATCAAGGTGTCGGACAAGGCGTCGTTCGATCTCACCCGACGTCTCGCCCGCGAGGAGGGGCTGCTGGTCGGCGGCTCCTGCGGGATGGCGGTGGCCGCCGCGCTGGAGGTGGCCCGCAGGGCCGGCCCGGAGGACGTGGTCGTGGTGCTGCTGCCGGACGGCGGCCGGGGCTACCTGTCAAAGATCTTCAACGACGGCTGGATGGCCCGGTACGGCTTCATGGCCACCAGCGACACCGAACCGACCGTGGCCGACGCGCTCGCGAACAAGCCGGGCGGCATCCCGGAGCTGATCCACGTCCACCCGACCGAGACGGTCCGGGACGCGATCGACTACATGCGGGAGTACGCCGTCTCCCAACTCCCGGTGCTCAAGGCCGAGCCGCCGGTGGTGACCGGCGAGGTGGCCGGTTCGATCGCCGAGCGGGATCTGCTCGACGCGCTCTTCACCGGGCAGGCGCACCTGCACGACACCATCGAGCGGCACATGGGGCCGCCGCTGCCGATGATCGGTGGCGGGCAGCCGGTCAGCGAGGCGGTCGGGCTGTTGGAGAAGACCGACGCCGCGCTGGTGCTGGTCGACGGCAAGCCGAAGGGCGTACTCACCCGGCAGGACCTGCTCGCCCACCTCGGCGCCCACTGAGCTGTCCGTGGTCGTCAGGAAGGGCCCTTCCCGCACAGGATGGGACAGGAGGGCCCTTCCTAACCACGATGCTCGGTCAACTCGGCCGGTACGGCGACCACGTCGACAAACGCGCCCCGGCGCAGTACGGTCACCGGCAGTCGACTGCCGATGGCCGGACCGAGCATGAGTTTCTGCAGGCTCTGGCCGTTCGGCAGCGGTACGGGCACCCCGGCGACGCCCAGCCAGGCCCGCCGGACCCGGCCACTGCTGACCAGTTCGCCGATGATCTGCCGGGTGGTCGAGTTGAGCGGCACCGCCAAACCGAGGCCGTATCCGGCGACGGCGGTGTTGATCCCGACCACCCGGCCGGCCGCGTCGGCGAGCGCACCACCGGAGTTGCCCGGGTTGAGCGCGGCGTCGGTCTGGATCACGTCCTCGATCAGCCGGACGACCCGGCCGTCCCGGGCCGGCAGTGACCGGCCCAGCCCGGAGACCACTCCGGCGGTGACCGAGCCGGCGAGCCCCATCGGGTTGCCGACCGCGACGACCAGTTGGCCGATCCGCAGCGGGTCGGCGTCGCCGAGTTCGACGGGCCGGGTGGTGGTGGCCCGGACCCGGAGTACGGCCAGGTCGGAGAGCGGGTCGGTGCCGACCACGTCGAACCGGGCCTCCGCGCCGTCGCCGAAGGTGGCGAATCCGCCGGTGCCGCCCTGGACCACGTGCGCGCTGGTGAGCAGGAAGCCGTCGTCGGTGAAGGTCACCGCCGAGCCGGCCCCGGCACCGCGCGGTGTCCGTACCGACAGGGCCGCGACGCTCGGCAGCACCCGGGCCGCGACGGTGGTGACCACCCGGGAGTACGCGTCGAGCGCGGCCGACTCCGGGTCGGGGTGTTCGGTGTTCATGTGCGGGCACAACACCCGGACGAGGGCCGTCGATGCCGCCCGCCGCTGCGCCGACAGCGAACAGCCGGCCGGTCTCCCCCGTCGTGGCGAAGCGCTACCGCCGCCCCGGCGGCCGTCAGGGCAGGTCGCGCGCGTACCGGAGCTGCGGGGTCTGCACCCCGCCGATGTCGCCGTCCCGTTCGGCGCCGTCGGGACGCCAGCCGCCCCGGAGATAGAACTCCCGGGCGTGCAGGTTGTCGGCGAGCACCCAGAGCACCGCCCGGGACCAGCCCCGGGCGTGGAGTTTCGCCAACGTGTCGACCATCAGGGTCCGGCCGATCCCGCGCCCCTGAACGGCCGGATCCAGGTGGATCGCGTAGAGCTCGCCGACGTCCGGACCGGCCGAGGCGGGTTCCTCCGGATCGTGCGGGCCGAGATAGGTGAAACCGACGAGCTGGCCGTCCTGCTCGGCCACCGTCAGCAGGTGGGTGTCCCGCTCGTACGCCCAGCGTTCCGACCAGTAGTGACCCATCATCTCGGCGGAGACCGAGGCGAGGGCGTCAGCCGGGATGATGTGCCGGTAGGCCGCTGCCCGGGAGGACTGGTGCAGGGCGCCGACGGTCGGCAGATCCGGGGCGGCCGCCGGACGGAGAGTGATCATCATCCGATCGTAGTGACGTGACGCCGCGATCACCCAGGCCGCTGCGGCGGGTCCGGGACCGGCGACGGCGGCTGGTCGGGCGCCGCCGACCGGGGCTCGGCGACGGTCCGTCGGGCGGGCACCGGCACCCGGACCAGGTCCTCCGCGATGACCAGGTCACCGTCGAACCGGGTACGCGCCTCGGCGGCGAACCGCTCGATCGCCGAGGGACGGTCGGGCGTACCCGGCCCCGGCGGGCCGTACCGCTGGGAGAAGTGGGTGAGGACGAGTCGACGTACGCCGGATTCGGCTGCCACCCGGGCGGCCTGGGCGGCGGTCAGGTGACCGACCTCGGCGGCGAGCGCAACGTCCTCCTCGAGGAACGTCGACTCGATCACCAGCAGGTCGGCCCGCTCGGCCAGCGCGAAGACCGAGTCGCAGAGCCCGGTGTCCATCACGAAGGCGAACCGCTGCCCCGGGCGCGGCGCGCTCACCTCGTCCAGCGTCACCCGGCGTCCGTCGAGGTCGAGGTGGCCGAGGCGGATCAGGTCGCCGACCGCCGGCCCCCGGATGCCGTACGCTGCCAGCCGCTCCGGCAGCATCCGGCGCTCGTCCGGCTCGACCAGCCGATAGCCGTACGTCTCGACCGGATGTCTCAGTCGGCGGGCCTCCAGCCTGCCGGCGGAGGTCCCGACACTCCAGCCGTCCCGGTCCACCGGGAGTTCCCGCAGTTCGGCGGTCTCGTAGAAGGAGCTGGCCTGGCGGAGTCGGCCGAAGTAGTGGCCGTCGCCGGCCGGATAGTGCGCCTCGACCGGGTGCGGTACGCGGTCGAGCGAGAGCCGCTGGATCACGCCGGGTAGCCCGAGGCAGTGGTCACCGTGGAAGTGGGTGACACAGATCCGGGTCAGGTCGCTGGCGGCGACGCCGGCGAACATCATCTGACGCTGGGTGCCCTCGCCCGGGTCGAAGAGGATCACCTCGCGGTCCCAGCGCAGCAGGTAGCCGTTGTGGTTGCGGTGCCGGGTCGGCACCTGACTGGCCGTGCCCAGCACCGTCAGCTCGCGTACGGTCACGCCGGACTCCTGGGGAAATGGTCGACCCCCGGGGTTCCCGCGTGACGTGGGTCACGCGGGCGCCGACTGGACTAGGCCGGCGCCCCGGGGGTCGGGTGGCTGTCGTGGATTCGCCGCACCGCTGCCACACGGTCTCGACGACTTCTGAAGCTGCCCACCTCACGGCGGACACCGAAACTGTCAAGGACAGCGGCTAGCGGACAGCCACCTCACGAGTCCCATTGCTATACAAAGCTCGGACCACCTCCCTTCCCGTGTACCGCCACGCTATCCACCCTCGGGCGGCGGCGGCAACGGTTTTTGACCACACCGCCGGGCGGTGGCCCGTACGCCCTGGTCAGGGCTGGTTGGGTGGGGTCGCCCGGCCGATGGCCCGGGGTGCCCCGCCCTCGGGGTGCTCGGCCTCGGGCGGTGGGGTCGCTCGGCCGACGGCCCGGGGCATTACGCCCTCGGGACGCTCGGCCTCGGCCTGCTCCTGACCCTGGCGGGCCTCTTCCTGGCGCTGGCGGGCCTCTTCCTGGCGTCGGATCGTCTCGGCGCGGTGTGCGAGATCCCTGTCGCGTTTCTCGACGGCCCGGCGACGCAACTCCGCGAGGCGGGCCTGCTCCTCCGGAGACACCGTCAAGAAGCGCTTGCCGTCGCCGCTGACGCCGACCGGTCCGCTGAACCTGTGGCCCGGCCGCGGGTGTACCCAGGGTTTGCCCTGCTGCGGGGCTCCGACAGTGTCCGGACGGGGCTCCGCTTCGGTCTCACCCTGAGGAGGAACACTGCTCTCTTCTTCGCGCACGTCGCTGCCTACCTCACCGGTGCCGGGATCTCTGTAAGGAAGATCCGGTATTTCGTCTTGGCGTACTCTTCGTACTCTTCGATGGCGTCGACTCGGAAGCTCGTGCCGCGATCGTAGAGGACCTCCAACTCGCCCTCGTGGCCGCTGTAGAGGTCGACATCCTTTCCGCCGCCGGCACCGGTTATGTGCATCATCACGTCGCCACTGAAGTGTTCTGCGATCGCTTTGTTCTGGCTGGTGCTGACGAAGCTGGGTTCCGTGACGACGGCGCCCTCCGCTCTGTGTGACAGGGCGTCCTGGTATCTGTTGAGGAAATCCTGCAACTCTGCTTCCGTCGTGAAGCCGAGTCCACGATACGTCTCACCATGATGGCCTGGCAGCTTCGCAAGTCCTTCGGAAATCCCGTTGGCTATGTCTGGGATCTCCTCCGGGTTGAGGAACGGTCGGTCGCCCAGGGATTCTCCGCGTAGGAACGTGTTTATCTCGTTGTACTGGTATCCGCTGTATGCGCGGATCGAGTCAACATCTCTCTGGGTCAGGCCGTTGTGGTCGACCGACTCTGGGACATCGGCGGAGTCGTCGCCGTCAGCGTCGGCCGGTTCGTCCCCGTCCCCGTCGCCGCCGTCATGGTCAGGCGAATCGTTGTCGGTCTCGGGCGGGTTGTCGGGGCCGTCCGGGTGGGTGGGACCGTCACCTGGCCCGTCGGGGTGTGCGAGAGCGTGGCCCGGCCCGTCCGACGGACCGCCAGGATCAAGCCCCTTGAGCTTGTCGAGGTCGTTCAGCATCGGCGCACCGGGTGACGTACCAGGGGTGCTTCCCGGGCTGCCGGTGGTCGGGCCTCCAGCGGTCGGGCCGCCCGGTGAGGAGGGGGACGTGCCGCCCGTACCCGGTCCGGTTCCGGGGTCCGGAGCGCCCGGCCCGGTTGCCGGGGCGGGCGACGCAGCGCTCGGCGTGTGGGCCAGGTCCGGTGTGGGTGTAGGCGCGCCGGGGAGAGTGCCGGTCGGTGCCCCGGGAGCGCCGGCCGTCGGCGGCGACCCGGGCGTTGTGCTGTGTGGGGCACCGGGCGGCGTGCCCTGCGGTGCGGCAGGGACGTCCGGTGCGCTGGGCATGCCTGGCGTGCTGGCCGGCGTACCACCGGGTGTGCCGGTGGCCGGCGGCTGGTGTGGGGAGCCGGCCAGGTCACCGACGGGAGGTTGCTGCGGGGTGCCGTACACCGTTCCCGGTGGTGTGCTGCCGGGTATGCCAGCGCTGGGCGGGCTGCCGGGAACCGCTCCGGGAGCCGGGCCGGGCTGACCACCCGGTGTCGTACCCGGCTGTGGCGCCCCGGAGAGACCGTCCGGCGACACCGACGGCGGTGGCCCGTGGACCGCCCACGGCGGAGCACTGCCGGGTGGACCCTGCGGTGTGCCGTACAGCCCGCCGGGTGGAGGGCTGCCGGGGGTCGACTGCGGGCTGCCGTACACCGTGCCCGGTGGAGGACCGCCGGGATTCTGCGGCGTTCCGTAGAGCCCACCGGGGGGAGGGTTCTGTGGCGAACCGTAGACCGCGCCGGGCGGTGGGCTCACCCCGGCGAGCTGTGGGTTGTTGGCCGAGGAGTAGACCGTTCCCGGCGGCGTGGTTGTCGGCGCCGGCGTGCCGGCCGGGTCGCCGACCCCGGCGAGGGACGGCTCCGGGACGGGCATCGGTGCCGGGGCGGGAGCCGGTATCGGCGCGGGTGCCGGAGCGGGCATGGGCGGTGGACTCGGCGGGGCGGGCGCTCCACCGCCGCCGTAACCGCCTCCGCCACCCCCGCCGTAGCCACCGCCTCCGCCACCACCGGCGGGGGGCGGGGGCGGTACCGCCGGGCCGGGTGGCACCGCCGGGCCGGCCGGCGTGGCAGGCATGTGTGGAATCTGGGGAGTCTGTGGCATCTGCGGCCGGATGTCGGGAGCCCCACCGCCACCACCGAAGCCGGTACCCGAGGCGGCGCGCCGGAAGGCGCTCCAGAGCTGGGCGAAGATGTCGTCGAGCTGACGCAGCATCGGCATCAGCTTGCTGATGCTCCGGACCAGGCCGAGCAGCAGGTCGGAGATCTTGGCGACCCACTTCGCGATCAGGGAACTCGCCTGCGCGACCACCCACGGGCTGGCGATGCCGAGGGTCAGGCCGGCCTCCGCCGCCCAGAGCGGGATCCGGGCGACCAGGACCGACACGAGATCGGCGATCAGATCCCGGACCAGTTCACGGACCAGCGCGACGAGCAGGCCCGCGCCCTCCACCGCCGACCCGATCCCGTTGGCCGACTGCGCCGCCGAACCGAGCGCGTCGATCTGGATCCCGATGTTCGTCCGGTACGCCGTCGCGGCCGGCCCGGCCCACTCGGCCAGCTCACCCGCGACGGCGGTACGCAGGTCGGCCGCGGCCTTCGCGGCATGCTCGGCGACGTTGCGCCAGGTCTGTGCGTTGGCGGCAATCTGGTCCGGGTCGCCGGCCAGCCAGTCCAACGCGTCGGAGACCGGCTTCACGTGCTCCATCAGCCACGACACGCCGTAACTGACCAGCGAGCCGATCGGGTCCAGGACGAGGCCCAGCGCCTCCATCGAGGTGGCCAGACCGCCGATCGTCGTGTCCACCCAGCTGCCGGACTCGATGCCGTTCACCAGGTCGGCGATGCCCTCGCCGATGCCGAGGCCGGTGTACCACTCGGTGCTGTCGACGCGGGCCGCGACCAGCGGATTGGCCGGCGCGGTCACAGCGGCAGGTCACGCTTCGGTGCGATCGACATGCTCCGGCTGGCGCTGGCGCTGGCCCGGTCGGTCGACTCGGCGCTCGTGGCGGCGGTGCGGAGGGCGTCGGCGGTGTCCCGCAGCGTCGTGACGGACGCGTCCAGTGCCTTGACCCCGGACGCGGAGATCATGTTGAGCAGCATCGGCAGGATGCCGGCGAGGAGTTTGCCGTACGACTCCTGGTCGCTGTGCACCTGTGCGGCCGCGGCATGGGCGGTCGTCATCGCGTCGGCGGCGGCGTCGACCGAGGTGGCGTGCCGGGTGACCGAGTCGACCGGCATCCGGATGTCCTGACCGGACACGGCTACCTCCGATCCGTACGGTCGTCGTCGGGATCGTCGGCGGGGAACCGGCTCCGGAAGCTGGCGATCACCGCCTGCCCCGACTCGGTGTCGGTGCCGACCGTCTCCTTGACCACGGTCGCGACCGACTCGGTCAGCTTGGCCTGGGCCCGGCGCATCGTACGCATGATCTCGTCGGCGAGGTCGCGGCCGGGCAGTGCCCGGGTCCGGTCGTCCAGTTCGAGTCCTTCGAGGGCACCGGAGGAGGAGACCCGTACCCGGATCGAGCCGTCGAAGTTGGCGGCGGTCGCCGAGATGGTGGCGACCCGGTCGGCCAGTTGGGTGGCCGCCTCAGCCCGGGCCGACGCCTGGGCGGACCACGACCGGATCCACTCCTCGGCCTCGGCCGGATCCCTGCCCAGCACGATGCACACCCCCCATGAAAATCGTTCGCGCGTGCGAGTGTGATTGAACCAGGCAGCCGCCACCCCGTGTGTACCGCCGTAGCCCCGGTCGTCTCCGACGTCCACTGTCCGGCACCCGCCGGCCAGGGGCCAGACCTGCGGAGACGACCCTGGGTGCGGGCATTCCCGCAAGCACCGGGCGTGGTTGCTGGCAATACGCTTAGCATTGCCCTGAGCGGAAGGCGGAGGGGGACAGGGGACGATCGTGGAGTTCTTCGTCGAGATGGTGACCACCGTGCCGGAGGGAACCAGCGAGGCGGAGGTCGACGACATCCGCGCTCGGGAGGCGGCCAACTCCGCGAGGCTTGCCGACCAGGGCCACCTGATCCGGCTGTGGCGTCCACCCCTGGCGCCCGGCGAGTGGCGGAGCTGGCCTCTTCCAGGCCGCCGACGCCGATCAGTTGGAACAGGTTCTCGCGACGATGCCGCTGCGGGTCTGGCGCCACGACACGGTCACGCCGCTGTCGCCGCACCCGAACGACCCGGGACCACGGAACTCGTAGCCGGTCGCCGGACGGTTCTGTCCGGCCGTTTCGTCAGCGCCGGGATGACGGAGGCCGCCATGACTATTCGTACGCCCGACGAGCAGGCGGCGCTGCACGCCGTTCTCGACCGGTGGAAGGCCGCCGTTGACGCATCGGGTGACGCCGAAGCGCGGCGGCGGCAGTAAAGTGCGGCAATGTCACGGACAGACACCGCAACCCGAGTGATCGCCGCTCCGCCTGATTGTGTCTACCATGCCCTTGTCGATCCAGACGCGCTTGCCGTCTGGCTGCCGCCGGACGGAATGAGCGGCAGGTTCGAGCGATTCGAGTCTCGAGCCGGCGGGTCCTATCGCATGGTTCTGACCTACGCGGACGCCTCGGCGGCGCCGGGCAAGGCGACGGCGGACTCCGACATTGTCGAAGCACAGTTCGTCGAACTCGTGCCCGGTGTGCGGGTCGTGCAGGCGGTGGACTTCGTCTCCGACGATCCGTCGTACGCCGGCACCATGACGATGACGTGGGAGGTCGGCGCAGCCGGCCGCGGAGCGGAGGTCACGTTCCGAGCCGAGAACGTCCCCGCCGGCATCTCCGCCGAGGACCACGCTGCCGGCCTCGCCTCCTCGCTGGCCAATCTTGCCGCTTACCTGGAGTCGTAGCCCTGGCGGCCCGAAGAGGGTCGGGATGCCCCGTGGCGAGGACCCAGGTACGGTCCAGCGCGGTTCCTGAGGGTGGGGACAGCGAGCCTCGGGAACCCCGCTGATCGCGTCAGCGCGGGCGCGGGTCCGTGGACGCGCGCCCGCGCCATGCCGGGGTCAGGCTGTCTTGGCCACGCCGACCGGGCAGGTCATCCCGTTCGGGCCGTGGTTGCAGTAGCCGTTCGGGTTCTTGGTCGGGGCCAGGTACTGCTGGTGGTAGTCCTCGGCGTAGTAGTAGTCGCCGAGCTTGCCGATCTCGGTGGTGATCTCACCGTGGCCAGCCGCCGCGACGATCGGCGCGAACGCGTCCCGGGACGCGATCGCGGTCGCCGTCTGCTCGTCCGTCGTCGTGTAGATCGCCGACCGGTACTGCGTACCGACGTCGTTGCCCTGCCGCATGCCCTGGGTCGGGTCGTGGTTCTCCCAGAACACCTTCAGCAGGTCCTCGTAGCTGATCGTCGAGGGGTCGTACACCACCTGGACCACCTCGGCGTGCGCGGTTCCGCCGGAGCAGACCTCCTCGTACGTCGGGTTCCGGGTGTAGCCGCCCGCGTAACCCGCGGAGGTGGAGATCACTCCGGGCAGGGTCCAGAACAGCCGCTCGGCGCCCCAGAAACAGCCCATGCCGAACACGGCGACCTGCGCACCCTCGGGCCACGGACCCTTCAGCGAGGTGCCGAGCACCTCGTGGCGGTCGGAGATCGGCATCGCGATCAGCCGGCCGGGCAGGGCCTGGTCGGGGGTGGGCAGTTCGGCCTTCATCCGCCGTAGGAACACGGTTCGAACTCCTCTCGTACCTCTGCCCGGTGTAACGCGGCACGGACAGGATTCCTTACCCGCCACGGCGTGGCTCAGGCCACCCGACCGAGCGAGCCGGACAGGGGGTACGAGGTAGTCGATACCCGACATCCGACCCGCGTCGCGGGTGCCGCGCCCGGACCGGCCCCGCCTAGAATCCCGGTGTCGTGGCCAACACGTTCTTCGCCGAGGGGTCGACCGGACCCGAGCGACTCACCCTCTCCAACGGCGGGACGGACGTCTTCTACGACGTCCTCACCCTGGCCGGCTGTGCGGTCGCCGACACCTCGTGGCAACAGCATCTCGCACTGCACTTCGCGGACGGGCACCGGCTCGGTCGGGGATGTGACGGGTTCGACCTCGGCGAACTGCCCTGGACCCCGGACTGGCCCGACGAGAAGCTGTTCTTCCTGCGCGTCGTCGACCTGGCCGCGACCCGGCACGGCTGGGACCGGCTCCGCTACGAACCGCCGTACGCGCTCGGCTGTCTGGCGACGTACCGGGAGATGCTGGCCGGCTACCGGCCGGTGCCGGTCGACTCGCCGGCGTGGGGTGACTGGCGCGAGCCGCCGGCACCGGAACTGCTGGCCCGCTGCGGTACGCACGACATCTACCAGGGGCGGTTGGGCTGCCGCCTCTGCGATCCCGAACTCCAGCCGTTGCCCGCGCCCTGAGGCGTGGGCGGACAACGGGAGACAGCCGCGGACAGCCGGCGGGGCGGCCGAGGCTACCCGCCGAGCGCGGCGGCGATCCGGTCGGCGTACGACCGGGCCTCGTCGTCCGAGGCGTACTTCGTCCGGGGCCAGAAGAAGCCGCGCAGGCCGTCCCCCTTCGTCCGGGGTACCACGTGGGTGTGCAGGTGTGGCACCGACTGGGACACCCGGTTGTTGATCGCCACGAAGGTGCCACCGGCGCCCAGACCGGCCTCGACGGCCAGGGCGAGCCGCCGGACCAGCGCGAAGTAGGCCGGCACCTCGGCCGGTGGCAGGTCACCGAGGGTCTCGTGATGATCCCGGGGCACCACCAGCAGATGTCCCCGGAACACCGGTCGGGTGTCGAGGAAGGCCACCCCCTCCGGGGAGTCGAGCACCCGGAACGCCGGCACCGAACCCGCCACGACGCCACAGAACACGCAGCCTGCCACCAGGGCAGACTAGCCTCACTGGAATGAGTCACGGCTTCGAGACACTTGCCATCCACGCCGGCCAGGAGCCGGAGCCCCGTACCGGCGCGGTGGTGCCACCGATCTACCAGACCAGCACGTACGCCCAGGACGCCGTCGGTGATCCCCGGCTCGGCTACGAGTACAGCCGCTCCGGCAACCCGACCCGGGACGCCCTGCAGGAGTGCCTCGCCGCACTGGAGGGCGGCCCGGTCGGGCTGACCTTCGCCAGCGGGCTGGCCGCCGAGGACGCGGTGCTGCGTACCGTCTGCCGGCCGGGCGACCACGTGGTGATCCCGGACGACGCGTACGGCGGCACGTTCCGGCTCTTCGCCCGGGTCGCCGAGCGCTGGGGGCTGGGCTGGACGGCGGCCAAAATCTCTGACCTGGACGCCGTCCGGGCCGCGGTCCGCCCCGGCCAGACGAAGATCATCTGGGTGGAGACCCCGACCAACCCGCTGCTCGGCATCGCCGACATCGCCGGGCTCGCCTCGCTCGCCAAGGACGTCGGTGCGCTGCTCGTGGTCGACAACACCTTCGCCTCGCCGTACCTGCAGCAGCCGATCGCGCACGGCGCGGACATCGTCGTGCACTCCACCACCAAGTACGTCGGCGGCCACTCCGACGTGGTCGGCGGCGCCCTGGTCGCGGCGAGCGCCGCGCTCGGCGAGGAACTGCGCTACCACCAGAACGCGATGGGCGGGGTCAACGGCCCGTTCGACGCCTGGCTCACCCTGCGCGGGGTGAAAACCCTCGCGGTACGGATGGACCGGCACTGCGACAACGCCGAGCGGATCGCCGAGTACCTCAGTGGACACCCGGCGGTCGCCCAGGTCCTCTACCCCGGCCTGCCCGAACACCCGGGGCACGAGGTCGCCGCCAAGCAGATGCGCCGGTTCGGCGGAATGATCTCCTTCCGTGCCGCCGGTGGCGAGGAGCAGGCGGTACAGATCTGCAACCGGGCGAAACTCTTTGTCCTCGCCGAGTCGTTGGGCGGCGTCGAGTCGCTGATCGAGCACCCGGGCCGGATGACGCACGCAAGTGCCGCCGGCTCGCCGCTTGAAGTTCCCGCCGATCTCGTGCGACTGTCTGTCGGCATCGAGACCGCCGACGACCTACTCGCGGACCTGGAGCAGGCGCTCGGCTGACCGCCGTCGGAGACGTACGTGACCGGGGCGTGCCGCGTGGGATGGCGCGGCCCGCGCCGGTCGTACGGCAGGGTGGGAGCTGACCCCGCCCGCTCCGGGCGGTACTGCGGACGAGCCGATGGGGAGGTGGCCGTGCAGGACATGATGCCGACCTGGGTCGGCGCGACCGCGAAGCAGATCGCTCGCGCGGTCCGACGTGGTGACACCTCCGCCACCCAGGTGGTGGCGGATCACCTTGAGCACATCGCCCGGGCGGACCGGGAACTCTGCGCGTTCCGGGCGGTACGCGGCGGCGAGGCGATCGTCGAGGCGGAGAAGGTCGACGAGCAGGACGACCTGGCCAACCTGCCGCTGGCCGGGGTGCCGGTGGCGATCAAGGAGAACACCCCGGTCGCCGGGCTGCCGACCTGGAACGGGTCGGCCGCGGTCCGTACCCCGATCGCCGAGACCGACCACGAGGTGGTCCGGCGGTTGCGTGGTGCCGGCGCGATCATCGTCGGGGCGACCCGGATGCCGGAACTCGGACTCTTCGCGACGACCGACGACGACACCGCGGTGACCCGCAACCCGTGGCAGCCCGGCCGTACCCCGGGTGGCTCGTCGGGTGGAGCCGCGGCCGCGGTCGCCGCCGGCCTGGTGCCGATCGCCCAGGCCAACGACGGCCTCGGCTCGATCCGGATCCCGGCTGCCTGCTGTGGCCTGGTCGGGCTCAAGCCGGGTCGGGGCGTGGTGCCGTGCCAGATGCCCGCCGACGACTGGTTCGGCCTGACCGAGCACGGAATCCTGGCCACCACCGTGGCCGACGCCGCAGTCGGCTTCGCCGTCCTCGCCGGACGCCGACCGGACAAGTTGGTCCCGCCGGAGCGGCTGCGGGTCGCCGTCTCGCTCCGCTCGCCGGTCGTCGGGGTACGCCCCGACGCCCCGAACCGGGACGCGGTCACCACCGCCGCCCGGCTGCTGACCACGGCCGGCCACGAGACGGCCAGCCTGGACCCGGTCTATCCGACCTCGCTCGGTCTGCGGGGGGTCGCGACCTGGCTCGCCTCGGCCAGCCGGATCATCGACGAGTTCAAGCTGGACCCCGGCACCCTGCAGCGGCGCAGCCGCCGGCACGCGGCGCTCGGCGCCTGGGCGGACCGACGCGGCCTGGTCCAGGAGAAGGACCGGACGGCCTGGCGGGAGCGGTCGATCGCCTGGTTCCAGGACAACTCGGTGGACCTGCTGCTCACCCCGGCCCTGGCCAGCGCCCCGCTGCCGGCGGTCAACTGGGCCGGTCGCTCCTGGCGGGCGAACCTGCTGGCCTGCATCCGGTACGCCCCGTACGCCGCGCCGTGGAACATCGCCGGCCTGCCGTCGCTGGTCGTACCGGTCGGAATCCGTCCGGACGGGCTGCCGGTCGGGGTGCAGCTCGTCGGCCCGCCCGGCTCGGAACTCCTGCTGCTCGGGGTCGCCGGGCAGTTCGAGCTGACCGCGCCCTGGCAGCGGCACGCACCCGGCTTCCCGAGGGTGCCGACTCCGGCCGGTTGACCGTGACCCTGGTGCGCCCGGCGACCGCCCCTGCCGCCGCGTACCGGTCCGGCACGAAAAATCGATCTTCTTCCGTCGTCCGTTCCACTACCGTGGGCGCGTTTTGGTCAACGGAACGAGGACGGGTGCCCATGGGCTGCGAGACCTGCGCCACCGATATTCCGGCCGGTAGGTCGGACTGCCCCACCTGTTACACCCCGGTCGGCGCGCCGGCCGTGCTGCCGGGCGTCAAGATCCATTCGGTGTGGACGTTCGGCCTGGCCGCGACCGCCGCCGTCGCACTGGCGATGCTGGCCGACGCGGCGGTGCTGCTGTCGCCGGTGATCGGTCTGCAGCTGGCCCGCCGGGCGGAGCGGGACCTCGATCCGGCCGCCCTCGACCAGGCCGCGGTCCTCGAGGCCGTGCTGGCGTTCGGCCAGACGGCGATCGTGCTGGTGGCGGCGGTACTGGTGATCATCTGGTGCTACCGGGTCCGGGACAACCTAGACGCCTTCGCCGGTTCGGCACCCGAGCTGCGTACCGGGTGGGCGATCGGCGGCTGGTTCGTGCCCTTCGCCAACCTGGTGATCCCGTTCCGGGTGATGGCCGACGTCGCCCGGGTCAGCCTGTTCCGGGCCGGCACCCCCGGTCTGGTCTGGGGTTGGTGGCTGTCGTTCGTGGTCTACGTCTGGGGCGGCCAGGCGGTCTCCCGGTACGACCTGGGGCAGTTCACCGAGCTGCCGTTGCCGATCGATCCGGCGGACTTCGCCGCCCACGTCGACTACTACCAGCAGGCGCTGTTCCGCAACTCGGTGGTGTTGGTCGCCGGTGTGCTGGCCGCGGTGACGTTCGGGCTGCTCGCGGTGCGGGTGTCCCGGGCGCAGGAGGCCCGGATCGCCCGCGGCGCGCCGCGCGGACCTGTGATGCCCGGCATGGCGGTGCCGGCGCCTTAGTCATTCCGGCCACCGTGATGCGACGATCTGGGACATGACGGAGCTGGTCGGACTCGCCGAGGTAACCGCCGCACGCGAACTGCTCGCCGACGTGATCCGGACCACTCCGTTGGAGCCTTCCCGGCCACTGTCCGCGGCCCTCGGTGGTCCGGTCTGGCTCAAGGGCGAGCACGTGCAGCGGGCCGGGTCGTACAAGGTCCGCGGGGCGTACGTCCGGATCGCCCGGCTCAGCGCGGCCGAGCGGGACCGTGGGGTGGTCGCGGCGAGCGCCGGCAACCACGCCCAGGGGGTCGCCCTGGCGGCCGGCCTGCTCGGCGCCACCGCGACGGTCTTCATGCCGGTGGGCGCGCCGCTGCCGAAGGTGGCGGCGACCAAGGGGTACGGCGCCCAGGTCGAACTGGTCGGCAACACCGTCGACGAGTCGCTGGTCGCCGCGCAGGACTTCGCCGAACGTACCGGCGCGGTCTTCATCCACCCGTTCGACCATCCGGACGTGATCGCCGGCCAGGGCACGGTGGCGCTGGAGATCCTCGAACAGTGCCCCGAGGTGCGCACGATCGTGGCCGGGGTCGGCGGCGGCGGGCTGGTCTCCGGTCTCGCGGTGGCGGCCAAGGCGCTGCGCCCGGAGGTACGGGTGATCGGGGTGCAGGCGGCCGGTGCGGCCGCGTTCCCGCCCTCGCTGCTCGCCGGAGCGCCGGTACGGCTGCCGTCGTACGCGACGATCGCCGACGGCATCGCGGTCGGCCGACCCGGTGAGGTCACCTTCGCACACGTCAGCAAACTGGTCGACGACGTGGTGACGGTGTCGGACGAGGACATCTCGCGGGCCCTGCTGATGCTGCTGGAACGGGGCAAGCAGGTGGTGGAGCCGGCGGGGGCGGCCGCGGTCGCGGCGTTGATGGCCGGGGTGGTGCCGGTCGAGCCGCCGGTGGTGGCGGTGCTCTCCGGCGGCAACATCGACCCGCTGCTGATGCTGCGGGTGATCGAGCACGGGCTGGCCTCGGCCGGCCGGTTCCTGCGGATCACCGTGCGCTGCGCGGACCGGCCCGGGCAGTTGGCGTCACTGCTCGGCCTGATCGCCGAGCACCGGGGCAACGTGGTCGACGTGGTGCACCAGCGGCAGAACCCGCATCTGCGGCTCGGTGAGGTCGAGGTGGCGCTCTCGGTGGAGACCCGGGGCGCCGAGCACTCCGACCGGCTGATCAGCGCGCTGCGGGGCAGCGGCTACCAGGTTGACGTCGCCCAGCCGGGCTGAGCCCGGCTGGGCGGTCGGGGTTGCCCGGCCGGTCAGCGGCCGAACGGCTCGAACCGGACCACGGTCACCTTGATCTCGGCGCCGCTGGGTGCGGTGTAGTGGACCGTCTGGCCCGGGCGGGCGCCGAGGATGGACTTGCCGAGGGCCGACTCCGGGCTGTACACGGTCAGGTCGGTGGTCGCGGCGATCTCCCGGGAACCGAGCAGGAAGGTCTCGGTGTCGTCGGTGTCGTCGTCGAAGTGGATCGTGACGACGCAGCCCGGTCCCACCACGTCGGCGGCGGGCGCCTCGCCGACCTGGGCGGTCCGGAGGAGTTCCTGGAGCTGGCGGATCCGGGCCTCCTGCTTGCCCTGCTCCTCCCGGGCGGCGTGATAGCCGCCGTTCTCCCTGAGGTCACCCTCTTCGCGTCGGGCGTTGATCTCTGCGGCGATGGCCGGCCGAGCGGCGATCAGCTCGTTGAGCTCCGCCTGCAGCCGGTCGTAGGCCTCCTGGGACAGCCAGGTGGCTGCCGCGCGGTCGGTCGTGGACACAGACGATCTCCTCGGGTAGTCGTGCGGCGGACAGGGACGAATTACCAAGTTACCAGTGCACTACACACGGGACGCCAGGTCATTTATCGCCGTACGGGGACCTGCGGTGCGGCGGCCCAGCCCTGCCTGGTCCCGGGCCGGCGGCCCGCCGTCCCGGCCCCGCCGGTCGCTCAGACGCCGGGTGCGGTCGTGACCCGGCGGCGGGCGGGGACCTGGCTCAGTCGGCGGGGCGGCAGCGAAGCACCTCTCCGATGATCGGCCGGGCGGCGGTGGCGAGCCGGTGCCGGGCGGTCAGGTGCCGCTGTCCCGGTTCCGCGGCGACCCGCAGCTCCTCGCGACCGACCTCGGCGCCGTCCTTGGACCGCGCCCGCAGCACGCAGATCGCCGACCCGCCCTCCGGTACGGTGACCCGGAAGTCGATCACCACCTGCGTCTCGGTGATCTGGGTGTAGGTGATCACCTGGGCGTCGTAGTTGGGGTCGCCGTACTGGCGGTAGAGCCGGAACGAGACGGCTACCATCACCCCGAGCAGCACCGCCACCAGCAGCACCGCGACCCAGGGACGCCGTTGCCGGCCCGCACGCCGGTGCCCGTACCGGCCGGGCGGGAAAACCGGGGCGGCGGTCGGTGGTGTGGTGGGCGTCTCGGGCACCGGTGGTGATCTCCTGGGACTGATGTCGGTGGCATCGGCAAGAATGGGTAGGCCCCATCCTCTCAGCCGGAGGTCCGGCCGGAGACGGCAGGTCCACCTGAGGAGTACGGCACCACACCACCCGTCCAGCACCAACGGCGGGGCCGCACAACCACCGGGTCGCACGACCAGCCGACCAGCCCGGCCGGCACGGGTTCGGCCTGGTACGACGAGGGAGCACACCGGAGTTGACTGAGCAGCTACGCCTGATGGCCGTGCACGCCCATCCCGACGACGAGTCGAGCAAGGGCGCGGCGACCATGGCCAGGTACGTCGCCGAAGGCGTGCAGGTCCTCGTCGTCACCTGTACGGGCGGCGAGCGTGGCAGCGTGCTGAATCCGAAGATGGACCGACCGGACGTCTGGGCCAATATCGCCGAGATCCGTCGGGCGGAGATGGACGCGGCCCGGGCCATCCTCGGCATCGACCAGGCGTGGCTGGGTTTCGTCGACTCGGGGCTGCCCGAGGGTGACCCGCTGCCGCCGCTGCCGGAGGGCTGTTTCGCGCTGCAGGACGTCGAGGTCGCGGCCGCTCCGCTGGTCCGGCTGATGCGCGAGTTCCGGCCGCACGTGGTGACCACGTACGACGAGGAGGGTGGCTACCCGCACCCGGACCACATCATGTGTCACAAGATCAGCGTCGCGGCGTTCGACGCGGCCGGCGACCCGGCCCGGTATCCCGAGCTCGGCGCGCCGTGGCAGCCGTCGAAGCTCTACTACGACATCGGCTTCTCCAAGGCCAAGATCACCGCATTGCACGAGGCGGTGCTGGCCACCGGCAAGGAGTCGCCGTACGCGGAGTGGCTGCAGCGCTGGGAGGACCGGCCGGACAAGGGTCCCCGGATCACCACCCGGATCGAGTGCGCGGAGTACTTCCCGGTCCGCGACGACGCGCTGCGGGCCCACGCCACCCAGATCGACCCGGACGGCTTCTTCTTCCAGGTGCCGATGGAGGTGCAGCGGCGGGCCTGGCCGACGGAGGACTTCGAGCTGGCCCGTTCGCTGGTCGACAGTCCGCTACCCGAGTCGGACCTGTTCGCCGGGATCCGCGAGACCACGCACGCGGGATGAGCACGGACAGGCGTACGGTGGGGGACAACTCGCACATCGGAGGAATCCCGTCATGCTGACCGCTGCGCAGGTGCTCGCGGAGAACAACTTCGGGGACACCCGGACCGGCGGCCTGGCCGGGCCGATGGGTCTGTTCCTGATCGTCGTACTGGCCATCGCCACCGTGCTGTTGATCCGTAACATGAACGCCCGGCTGCGTCGGCTGCCCGACCGGTTCCCCGAGCAGCCGACCGCCGGGCCCGGGTCGTCGGACGCTGCCACGATGGTCTCCGCCGACAGCGGAACGGTCGATGCGGAGGAATCTCATGGAAGCGCTCCCAAGGGCGCTGACCAGGGTGGAAAGAGCCCCAGCACGCCATGATTCACGCTAATCCGACGCGGCGCCCCCTGTTGCGCTCAATCGGATTGGCTTAGCCTTCCGCCGGGGGACCAAAAGTCCCCGTACCGTGCGCGGAAGGGGGCGCCGATGATCATCAGACCCGACGCCCGGCATACCGTGCTGGCGGGCCCCGCCAACATGCCCGGCCGCGGCGCTGGTCGACGCCCCGGCGCGCGGCGACGTACCGCGAACGGCGGGGATCCGTGACCACCGCTCGGCGGGGTGGGCAGGTCCTCGCCGGCATCGCCCCGGCTCCCCGACGCCGGCTCGTGTTCAGCCTCGCCGTCCTGACCGTCGCGATCGGCGCCGCCGTGACCGGCCTGGTCCTTCCCACCGCCCTGCCGGCCGACGACCCGCTCACCCCGCTGGCCCGGTTCGGCGTCGCCGCCGCCGTGCTGGGCACGGCGCAGCTGTTCCGGCTCCGGTTCCGGGTTGCCAACGGAGTCGTCAACGTCTCCTGGGGCGAGGCGGCCCTGATCATCGGTCTCTATCTCGTACCGCCGGGGTGGATGCCGGCCGCCACCCTGGTCGGGGTGGCCGTGGCCTGGACCCTGCTGTCGATCGTCGCGGACCGCCGATCCGTTCTCGACGTCCTGCACACCAGCGCCTCGCTCTCCGTCGCGGTCGCCCTCGCCACCGTGGTCACCACGGCGCTGGCCACCCCCTTCGGCGCCGGCCTGACGCCCCCACTCGCCGGAACCCTGGCCGTCGGCGCACTGACCTACCTGCTGGTGACCGCCGGGTTCGCCGCGCTCACCCTCGCCCTGCGGCACGGGTGCCGTCCCGGGCCGGTACTGCTGCGCGCCCTGCGCGGCAAACTGCTGATGTTCGTCGGCAACATCCTGATCGGACTCGCCGTCGTGGCGGTCACCGAACACGACCCGCGCTGGCTGCTGCTGCTACCGGGCGTGCTCTGGCTCCTGCAGCAGCTGTACAGCCAGCACCTCCGGGCCGACGACGAGCGGCGCACCTGGCGGGCACTCGCCGAGGCCACCGGCGTGCTCAACCAGCTCGACGAGCACGCCGTGGCGACCGCCGGGGTGACCGGCCCGCTGGAGATCTTCGGCGCGGACCGGGTCGAGGTGGACGTCCGGCGCGCCGACGGCCGGTGGCGCCGCTACGCGGGCGAGCCCGGGACGGCGGTGGTCCACCGTGAACTGTCCGAGGGGGAGTGGCCGGAGCCCTGCCGGCAGGCCGGCTGGGTCGTTCCGCCGCGGTGGGAGCCGACCGGGGCCGACGGTGACCGCCAGACCACCACCGGGCAGCTCGACCCGGCGGCCCGACGACGGGATTCGGCGGCCGGCGCGGTCGGCGACCCGGAGGCGCCGGTCGCCCGGTGCGACCAGGAACTGGCCCGTTCGCTGGTGGTCGGGACGATCCAGGTCGGCGAACTGCGGGTACGGTTCCCCCGCTCGGGCCCGCCGGCCCGCCGGGAGCAGGACGCCCTCTCCACCTTCGGTGACGCGCTGGCGGCCGCGTTGCACGACGCGGTCACCCACCAGGAACTGCGGATCGTGACCGCCCGGTCGTCGTACGAGGCGGTGCACGACCCGGTGACCAACCTGGCCAACCGGGCGGCGGTGCTGAGCCGGGGCGACCTGGCCCTGCACCAACTGGCCCACGACCACCCGGTGGCGCTGCTGCTGCTCGACATCAACCACTTCAAGGAGGTCAACGACACCCTCGGGCACGCGGCCGGCGACGAACTGCTGCAGGTGACGGCGGAACGGCTGGAGGCGCTGACCCGGCCCGGCGAACTGCTCGGCCGCCTCGGCGGTGACGAGTTCGCCCTGCTGATCCCGTCGCCGACGGTGTTGACCGGAGCGACCGGGGGCGACCGGTCCCCGACCCCGCAGGTGCTGCGCCGGGCCCGGGAGATCGTCGAACAGCTTGCCGCCCCGATCGAGGTCGCCGGGGTCAGGATGTCGGTCGAGGTCTCGGTCGGGGTGGTCGTCGCGGGTGCGGGTACCGCCGACATGACCGAGCTGCTGCGCCGGGCCGACATCGCGATGTACCAGGCGAAGGAGGGCGGCGGCAGCGTGGCGTCGTACGACAGCACGCGGGACGCGGCCAGCACCGACAAACTCGCCCTCCTCGCCGAACTGCGCGAGGCACTCGGCGTCGACGACCAGCTCGTCCTGGCCCTGCAACCCGCCGTCGACCTCGCCACCGGCGAACCGACCGGGGTCGAGGCGCTGATCCGGTGGCGGCATCCCCGCCGGGGTCGGCTCAACCCGGCCGAGTTCGTCCGGGCCATCGAGGGCAGCGAACTGCTCGGCTCCTTCACCCGGTACGTCGTCGACAAGGCGCTGGCGGTCGCGGCGGACTGGGCGCGGCACGGGCTCGACGTACCGATCTCGATCAACCTCTCGGCCCGTAGCCTGCTCGATCCCCGGCTGCCGGCCGAGGTGGCCGAGTCGCTGCGCCGGCACCAGGTGCCCCCGCACCGGCTGGTCCTGGAGATCACCGAGACGGTGGTGATGAGCGAGCTGGAGGTCATCGACGAGGTGCTCTCCGCGTTGCGCCAGATGGGCGTGCAGCTCGCGGTCGACGACTTCGGCACCGGCTTCTCGTCGCTCGCCTTCCTGACCCGGATCTCGGTCGACGAACTCAAGGTCGACAGGTCGTTCGTGATGAAGATGGCCGAGTCGCCGGAGGCGGCGGCGATCGTCCGGACCACCGTCGACCTGGCCCGCTACCTGGGCCTGCGGGTGGTGGCGGAGGGGGTGGAGACCGCCGACCAGCGGGCCGCTCTCGCCGAGCTGGGCTGCACCGCGGCCCAGGGCTACCACTTCTTCCGGCCGATGCCGTCGGACAAGATCGTCGCGGTGCTCCGGTCACTGCTCGACTCGGCCCAGGCCCGGATCCTGCCGCTGCGCGCCGACGGCGCCTCGTGAATCAGGGCTGCCCGGGCTGAGTACTTCGACTCACGTGCCACCGGGAACACGCCGCCAGACTGTCCGGATGCGCAAGACGGGTGTGGTGGTGGGAGCGCTCCTGACGGCGGTGGTTCTGGTCTCCAGCTGCGCCGGGTTCAACCCGTCCGATGCGGACGAGACGGTGATCCCCGACGAGGTCATGCTGACCGGGGCCGACCTCGGGGACGGAGCCCGGATCGCGGACGGCGGACCGGGCGCCGAACATCCCCTGCCGCCCCTGCCCTGCGAGCCGCCGACCCCTGTCGCGTCGACCGACCCGCCGACCCCCACCACGTCGACCGACCCGCCGGCGGCAGCAGCGCCGACCGGCGAGCGGACCATCAACGCCGCCGTCGGCCGGTACCACGTCTACGAGTACGTCGCGCGGTACCCGGGTGGGGCCGGGCCGGCGCTGACCCGGCTGCGTGACGAGCTGACCCGGTGTGCCCGGTCCGGTCCCGCCGAGAGCTGGAAGGTGCTGGCGGTGGACAACGCGGGCCTGCTGGTGCTGCGTGACTACCGGGCCGGGGAGGCGTCCGACGCGTACTACCTGGGCCACGCCGGGGACTATCTGCTGGCCGTACTCGTGGTCGGGGACGGGACGACGGACGGCGACCCGACGCTCGCGTCCGACCTCGGCAGCCGCGCGTTGGCCCGGGCGGGTGGCAGCCGGGGCGAGGTGACGCCGCCACCGACGGCGGCGGCCGCACCGACGTGGAGCACGTACCAGGCCGACGTGACCCGGGTACGCCCCGGTCCCGACCGGCGCACCCTGCTGCTCGACGTCGACCTGCCCGCCGGGCATCCGGAGTGCGCCCGGAACCCACGGATCACGAACTACACCGAGGAGCCGGGTCCGGACGGGCAGCCCGACCGGATCTACGCGGACGTGGCCGTCGACTCGGCGCGGTCCGGGATGGTGGGTGGCTGTCCGACCCGGACGACCCGGCAGGTACGACTGCGCGCACCGAAGCCGATCGGCGACCGGCTGGTGGTGCTCAACCAGGAGACATGGGCGCGGCAGGCCGACGGCTACCGCCGCTGCGACCCCACCGTCGGCTGTACGCCTCCAGCCGACCACTGCGATCCGGTCTGGATCACCGCCGCGGTCCAGGGGATGGACGTCCCCCGCAACAGCGCCCGGAACACGGAACGGTGCGACGGCAGCTGGCTGGTACTGACCCTCGACACGAACAGTGCGGCGTGCGGGGCGGGCGGCCGGCCCGGCTGCGAGGCGCCGCCCTCGGTGCACCGCTACTTCCTGCACTGGGAGTCGAACGGCTGGCGGATCGTGGTACGGACCCAGGGCCACGGGTGCGGGGATGTTCTGGCGGTGCGGCCGGACTTTCCCCGGAAGCTCTGCCAGTACCTGCCCGCCACCCGGTGATTCCGGACCTGCCCACCACCCGGTGATTCCGGCCTGGGACGAGCCCGGGTCGGCCCGCAAGGCGGGTGGCCCGTCGGCTATTGACCCGAGTGCCGTCAGGGTGAGAAGTGCAGCCTCACCCCCGGAACGTCTGGCGGTAACTGTCCGGCGGCACGCCGATCGTGCGGTGGAAGTGGCGGCGGAGCGTTGTCGCGGTGCCCATGCCAGCGGCCGTGGCAATGGTGTCGATGCTGCCGTCGGTGGTCTCGAGCAATTCCTGCGCGCGGCGGATCCGCTGGGTCAGCAGCCACTGCAGCGGGGTGGTGCCGGTGATCGCGTGGAAGTGGCGGGTCAAGTGGCGCGAGCTCATGTTCGCCTGGCGGGCCAGGTCCTCCACGGTGAGCGGCTGGTCCAGCCGCCGCATGACCCACGGGAGCAGGTCGGCCAGGGGGTGGTCGTCCTGGGCGGGCACCGGTGTGGTGACGAACTGCGCCTGACCACCGGCCCGGTGCGGCGGCACGACCAAGCGGCGAGCGGCGATGTTGGCGATCGCCGAGCCGTGGTCGCGGCGGACCAGGTGCAGGCACAGGTCCATCGCCGCGGCCTTGCCCGCGGAGGTGAGCACACTGCCGTTGTCGACGTAGAGCACGTCCGGGTCGACCGTCACCCGGGGGTAACGCGCGGCCAGTTGCTCGGTGTGTGCCCAGTGCGTGGTCGCGCGCAGCCCGTCCAGCAGGCCTGCGGCGGCGAGTACGAACACTCCCGTGCAGAGGGAGACGACCCGCGCGCCCGCCTCGTGGGCCGTGCGCACCGCCTCGACGATGTCGTTCGGCGGGTCCTCGTCGACGTCCGCCAGGGCGGGGACGATCACAGTGTCGGCGCGGGCCAACTGGTCGAGCCCGCAGTCCGGCTCCAGCAGGAACCTGCCGACCCGCACGGGCCGCGTGCCGCACACGCTCACGTCGTACCAGGGGCCCTGCACGGCGTCCGGGGCTGAGCCGAAGACCTCGTAGGCCAGGGCCAACTCGAAGTGCAGCATCCCGTCGGTGGCGGCGAGGGCGACGGAGCGCGGGACAGCAGTCATGTCGGGAATTGTACGGGCCATGTCGTTCCGGACACTGGCAGTGGTACGCCGACGAGGCCAAGATCTACAGCAGCGGATCACTTCACGCGCCGAGGAGCAGGACATGGCAACGATTCGGAACGTCGCGGTCTACGGCGCGTACGGGCACACCGCCCGGTTTGTGGTCGCCGAACTGCAGAAGCGCGGATACCTCCCGCTCCTGCTCGGACGCGACCAGGACAAGCTGCAGGCGCTGGTGCAGGAGCACCCGAACCTCGAGGCGCGGCAGGCGTCGGTCGACGATCCGGCCTCGCTCGACCGGGCACTGGACGGGACGGACGCGGTGATCAACACCGCCGGGCCGTTCGCCTTGACCGCCGGGCCGGTGGTCGAGGCGGCGCTGCGCGCCGGCGTCCCGTACGTCGACGTGGCGGCCGAGATCGAGGCGAACCTCGACACGTTCGCGCACTTCGCCGAACGCGCCCGCGCCGCCGGCACCGTGGTGGTCCCGGCGATGGCCTTCTACGGCGGCCTCGGCGACCTGCTGGTCACCGCCGCGATGGGCGACTGGGCGGCCGCGGACGAGGTGCACGTCGCCTACGGCCTGAGCAGCTGGCACCCTACCGCCGGCACGCTCGCCTCGGGAGTGGTCTCGTCGCAGCGGCGCGGTGGCCGCCGGGTCCGCTTCACCGGCGGACAGTTGCAGTACCACGACGATGCGCTGCCGACCCTGGAGTGGTCCTTCCCGGCACCGCTCGGCCCGCAGAGCGTCATCGGCGAGTTCACCATGGCCGACGTCGTCACCGTCCCCAGCCACCTGGCCGTGCCGGAGGTGCGCACCTACATGACCGCCAAGGCGGCCTCGGACCTGTTCTCCCCCGACCCCATGGCACCGACCGCCGTCGACGAGCGCGGCCGCTCCGCACAGACATTCGTCATCGACGTCCTCGTCCGCTCCGGCGACACGGAACGCCGCGTGGCCGCCACCGGTCAGGACATCTACGCCATCAGCGCGCCGCTCGCCGTGGAAGCCGTCGACCGCATCCTCACCGGCCGGACCCGGGCAACCGGCGTTGTTTCCGCCGGCGCGGTCTTCGACGCCCCCGACTTCCTCAACGCCCTGTCCGCGCACCTCACGCTGCTCGGGCCGGCCGACACCCGCAGCTGACCAGCAACAGGTATCGGTGTTACCGACCATGCGCCCCAGCCGTACATGAGATCGGGGATGAGGCGGTGACAGTGCGAAACAACAAGCTAGGCATTGCGTACGATGCCCTGACTCAGGTCTGACTCTTCGTTGGTCACGTAGTCGACCCGCAGGCACTCGGCGGGTTTCGGCTCGCCGAGAACGGCCACCCCCAGGGTGACCAGGAACGCGTCGAGCCCGGACTCGTCCCGACAGGACCGCAGGTCGACGGCGGACAGGTGGGCGAGTAGGTCAAGGCTGCTTGACCATGACAAGGCTCCGGACACGGGGCAACTATGCCGGCGGCCGTCGCAGGACGCGTTTTTTCATCTCGGGTTGGTGCCGAGGATGGTGGCCGAGCTGATGAAGTTGGTCCAAGCGGTAGGGGAGAAGGTGATCACCGGTCCGTCGCGGTCCTTGCTGTCGCGGACCTCCACGCGGTGATCGACGCGGCGTGTCTCGACGCACTGACCCTGGGTGCCGGTGCGGGTGCTGACCCGCCAGGTCGCGTCCAACGGCCCCATGGCGATCCTCCCGCTAAGTCAACGTCGGCATGAGCCGCCTGAGCAGCTTGACGGAGTCAGGCTTGCTCGTGGCCGCCCGCGAAGAGTGTCAGGCGCCGACGGTCGGGCTGGCGCCGAGAGCGGTGACAAAGCCGGTCCACGCGGCAGGGGGGAAGGCGATCACCGGGCCGTTGCGGTCCTTGCTGTCCCGTACCTCCACCCGGTGGTCGACGCGGCGCACCTCGACGCATGCGCCGTTGTTGCCCGTGCGGGTACTGACCCGCCAGGTTTCGTCCATAGGTGCCATTGCCATAACCTCTTCGGTCGGCCGCGCATGCCGTCTCAACCATCATATTCGCCCATGCTTTCCCTGATCAGCTTCAGAGAGTCGGTCTTGCTGAGGGCGGCGGAACGCAACTCGTCGAAGACAAGGGTGTAGGCCTGGGCATCAGCTTCCTCTTCCATGATCATGCCATTCATTCCCTCTGTGAAGACGATGTCCTGGTCGGGTGGCGGGAACGAGATGATCCAGAACGAGGCGATCAGTCCGACATAGAGCGCCTGGTTGAAGGGCAGGACCTGGATCGAGACGTGCAGGAGGTCGTGGGCCAGGTCGAGCATGTGTTGGAGCTGCCGGCGCATGATCGAAGGACCGCCGAACGGCCGGTGGAGGACCGACTGCTCAAGGATGATCCACACACTCGGCGGATCCTGCGCCGTCAGCCGCTGTTGGCGCCGCATTCGGATGCCGATTCGCCGATCGGCATCTTCGCCCGTCACCCGTGGGATCCCGTGTTCGAGTAGGGCTCGGGCGTACTCCTCGGTCTGGAGCAGGCCGTTCACCGCGATGCCCTCGTAGCTGCGCAGGTCGGAGGCTTCGTGCTCGAAGCTGATGAAGCTGGCGTACGGACCGGTGATGGTCTGGCCGTAGCGGTTCCACCAGCCACGCTGCTTGCTCTCCCGCGCAAGCTGGGTCAACTCGGTGCGGGTCTCCGGGTTTGTCACCTCGAGGGCATCGAGCAGATCGTGCAGGTCGCGGACTCGTAAGCCAACGCGGCCGTTCTCGACCCGGCTGACCCAGGACGCGGACCGCTCAACGCGCCGGCCAACCTCGTCGCCGGTGAGGCGTGCGGCCAACCGCAGGTCACGAAGGATGAGGCCGAGTCGACGCCGACGGACGGTAGGGCTTGACTCTGGCATGACAACTCCTTCTCATCGATCATCATCGTGCCGATCTCACCGAGAATATTGCACATGCTCTTTTGTTTTGCCAGATTCATGGGTGACCAAATAGCTCATAGAGATCGACTGCTTGCTGACAGTCGAAGGTTGGTGTCGGCCGAAGCGTGTGGAAGGGAACCCCGATGGCCATGCCCGACGAGCTTCCGACTAGCGCGAATGCCTGCCCGGTGGTGCCGGAACATCCGTTCTGGTGTGAGGTGGACCGGGACGGCATCCACTACTCCGGCGAGGTGCCGCCGTGGGGCAGCGACCGAATCGTCCACGCGACCGCCAGCCTGTTCCGGATGGATGCGCTGCCGGTGCCGCTGGTCGGGGTCAACCTGCGGCTCTGCGCGGCCGATCTGGTCGAGGACTATCCGCTCGACCTCGACCTCGACCAGGCCAGGATCCTCGCCTGGTCGCTCCGACGGCTGGTACGACATGCGGACTCCGCCGACGAGCGGCGCTGAACGTACGTCTCCCGGGTAACGGCTTGACTCTGCCGCCGCGTCAACTTCTACCGTTGACCCGTACGACGAGATCGGGAGCGGACGGTGGAGTGGTCGATCCAGGAACTGGCCCGGTCGGCCGGCACCACCAGCCGAACCCTGCGGCACTACGACCAGGTCGGGCTGCTGACGCCGAGCCGGATCGGCCGCAACGGCTACCGGTACTACGACGAGGTTGGGCTGCTGCGGCTGCAGCGCATCCCGCTGCTGCGGGAGCTGGGTCTCGGCCTGGCCGAGATCAACCGTGTGCTGGACGGCGAGCGGGACAGCGGCGTGGCGCTCCGGACCCATCTGCGCCTGCTCGAACAGGAGCGGGAGCGGATCGGCCGGCAGATCGAGTCGGTACGCACCACGCTGCGGAAGCTGGAGGGAGGTGAACAGATCATGGCTGATGAGGCGTTCGAGGGATTCGACCACACCCGCTACGAGCAGGAGGTCACCCAGCGGTGGGGCCGGGAGGCGTACCAGCAGGGTGACCGCTGGTGGCGTTCGCTGAGCAAGACCGAGCAGCGGGATTTCATGCAACGCCAGCTCGACATCGCCGCCGACTTCGGTCGGGCCCACGCCGCCGCCGCACCGGTGGACGGCGACGAGGTCCAGGCGATCACCCGGCGCCACCACGAGTGGCTGACGATGGCCGGCAACCCGGTGCACCGGGAGTACTTCCTCAACCTGGCCGAGATGTACGTCGCGGACCCGCGGTTCACGGCGAACTACGACCGGCACGGTGAGGGTACGGCGGTTTTCATCCGGGACGCGATGAAGGTCTACGCCGAGCGTGTGTTCGGCGGCTGAGCCGGCAGGTCGGGTCGGAGGCTCCCGGAGCGAGCCATGTTCGCGGTCGAGCGTTGTGCCTCAGAGTCACCAGGGTGACTCTGAGGCACACGTGGACATGTTGGGTGCCCGCGGCGAGTAGATGGGAGAGGCGGCCCCGAGTCTACGTGCACGTCTGCCCTCGGTGGGGCACAGACGGTCAAGGCCGCCCTGCGGGCCACTAAGGATCTCGGCAAGAACGAGCGCCTGGTGGCCATCGCCATCGCCGCGCACACCAACACCACGGGCGACGCCTGGCCGTCGGCTGCATCACGACCGTAGTTCGGAAGGTGATCGTGGACGCATCGTCAAGCCACTGTGCACTCGTCGCCAACGACAGACCCGTCGTGCCCCGAGATCCTGGAGTCAGGCCGGACCGGGTGGAGTTTCCGGTCCGGGGACATCGATCACGGTCAGGGGAGGGAACGTGAAGAAGTACATCGGCCGGCTAGGCGTTCTGGGTGCGGTGGTGATGATGCTGATGGCGATGTTCAGCGCACCGGCGCAGGCGGCGGCGAACCCGTACACCCGCTTCCAGGCGTGCGCGGGTGACTTCGGAGGTAGCTGGAGCGACACCACCGACGGACACCGGAACGTGTTGACCCCTTCGGGATCCAAGTGGGGTGACGTGTACCTGATGTACAACTCGGCCACCGGGTACAACTGCGTCGTCGTGCTCAAGTCGACCTACCTCGGTACGTCATCGCGAATGGTCGCGGGACTCCTGATCCAGGGCGAGTCCAACTGGCGGGAGGAGGACGACAACTTCTCGTACTACGCGACCGTACAGGGGCCGGCCCGTGACAAGTGCGTGCAGTACGACGGTTTCATCTGGAGCCCGAGTGGTGCGTCCAGGGCGCACGGCGCCCGGTACAGTTGGGGCAACTGCGGCTAGTCGGTGTTGCTGATGGGTGTGCGGGTGGCCGTCGGGCGGCCACCCGCACTTCGCGTACCCGGGGGATCCGCTGTCAGCCGGCTGTACCCGTATCCGCCACGTCGCGGTAGTCGCGGGGCGGCAGACCGTAGGCGTCGCGGAGTGCCCGGCTGAACGTGGCCGCGTGGGTGAAGCCCCAGCGTGCGGCGATCCGGCTCACGGGCTCGGTTCCGAACACCGGATCGGCCAAATCGCGCCGGGGGCGTTCCAGCCGCTGCTGGCGGATCCAGGCCGACACCGTGAGGTCGTCGTCCTCCTGGAACAGCCGGTGCAGATAGCTGGTGGAGATGTGGTGGGCGGCGGCGATGCTGCCGGGGGTGAGCCGCGGATCGCCCAGGTGGTGCTGGACGAACGACCGGATACGCAGGACCAGCGTCCGGCGGTGCGCATCCGGTCGCAGTGCCGGTTCGGCGTCGAGTACGTGGGCGAACAGCGCCGACGCCAGGTCGACGAGGACCACCTCCAGCCGTGGCCCGTCCATCGGACCGTACGAGCCGGTGTTGTCGCTCAGCCGCTTCAGGAGCGCGGCGAGCAGGTCGCCACCGCGCCCTGTCCCGGGATTCCCCGGCCCATCAACCGGTGTCGAGTACCAGCAGATCGTTGGTGTCGCAACTGGTGGAGCTGTTGTCCCATTCGAGGTGCAGACGTCCGTGTGTGGGCAGCGAGATGTGCAGCGCCTCGGGATCGGACTGCCTGATCAGCCGCCGCGTACGGATCATGGCTATTGGCTGGAAGGAAGTGGGCCACACGCGCACCGCGCCGAGTTCGAGCCTGCGCTGGCGGGCTTAGTTGCGGACATTCGGTGCTCCGACAACACAGGTTGGGGTGATAGATGCCAATGTCAGTTACCGGTCAGATCAGTTGGCTCGTGGGACGGTCTCGTGCTCGCGCGGGCGTCAGCCGTTCCGGGACCGTCGGGGACAGCGGCGCGCTCGGTGTGCGAAGGTGGTCGGGTGACTCGACTGGCCGACGCGACCAGCCCGTACCTGCTCCAGCACAAGGACAACCCGGTCGACTGGTGGCCCTGGTCGCCGGAGGCGTTCGCCGAGGCGGCCCGACGGGACGTACCGGTGCTCATCTCGGTCGGTTACGCCGCCTGCCACTGGTGCCACGTGATGGCGCACGAGTCGTTCGAGGACGAGACGGTCGCCCGGCTGCTCAACGACAACTTCGTGTCGATCAAGGTGGACCGGGAGGAGCGGCCGGACGTCGACGCCGTCTACATGACCGCCACCCAGGCGATGACCGGGCAGGGCGGCTGGCCGATGACGGTCTTCGCCACCCCGGACGGCACCCCGTTCTTCTGCGGCACGTACTTCCCGAAGCCGCACTTCCTCCAGTTGCTCCAGTCGGTCACCACGGCGTGGACCGAGCGGCGGGCGGACGTACTCGGTCAGGGCGCCGCGGTGGTCGAGGCGATCGGCGGAGCCCAGGCGATCGGCGGGTCGAGCAGCCCGCTCACCGCCGACCTGCTCGACGCCGCCGCCGACCAACTCGCCCGGGAGTACGACGAGACGAACGGCGGCTTCGGCGGCGCGCCCAAGTTCCCGCCACAGATGAACCTGCTCTTCCTGCTCCGGCACCACCAGCGGACCGGCTCGGCCCGGGACCTGGAGATCGTCCGGCACACCTGCGAGGCGATGGCCCGGGGCGGCATCTACGACCAGCTGGCCGGTGGCTTCGCCCGCTATTCCGTGGACGGGCACTGGACGGTGCCGCACTTCGAGAAGATGCTCTACGACAACGCCCAGCTGCTCCGGGTCTACACCCAGCTGTGGCGGCTGACCGGGGACGAGCTGGCCGGCCGGGTCGCGGCCGAGACCGCCGCGTTCCTCCTCGACGACCTCGGCACCCCGGCCGGTGGTCTCGCCTCGGCGTTGGACGCGGACACCGAGGGGGTGGAGGGCGCCACCTACGCCTGGACCCCGGGGCAGCTTGTCGACGTACTCGGCCCGGAGGACGGCGCCTGGGCCGCCGACCTGTTCGGGGTCACCGAGACCGGCTCCTTTGAACACGGCACCAGCGTGCTGCGGCTGGCCCGGGACATCGACGACGCCGACCCCGAGCTGCGCGAACGGTGGCGCCGGGTGCGGGCCCGGCTGCGCGCCGCCCGGGACCGCCGGCCGCAGCCGGCCCGGGACGACAAGATCGTCGCCGCCTGGAACGGTTTGGCGGTCACCGCCCTGGTCGAGTACGCCACCCTCACCGCCGACCCGGTCACCACCGCCGCCGCGGTCGGCATCGCCGAGGTGCTGGCCGACCGGCACATCGTCGACGGGCGGCTGCGTCGGGTCTCCCGGGACGGCCGGGTCGGCGAACCGGCTGGGGTGCTGGAGGACCACGGTGCGGTGGCCGAGGCGTTCTGTGCCGTACACCAACTGACCGGTCAGGGCCGCTGGCTGAAGCTCGCCGGGGAGCTGCTGGACACCGCGCTGGCCCGGTTCGGCACCGGGAAGGGTGGCTTCTACGACACCGCCGACGACGCCGAGCAGCTGATCAGCCGGCCGGCGGACCCGACCGACAACGCCACCCCGTCCGGGTTGTCGGCGCTCTGCGCGGCGCTGGTGACGTACACCGCACTGACCGGGCAGACCCGCTACCGGGAGGCGGCCGAGACCGCCCTGGGCACGCTCGCCCCGATCATCGCCCGGCACGCCCGGTTCACCGGCTATGCCGCCGCCGCGGGAGAGGCGTTGCTCTCCGGCCCGTACGAGATCGCGGTGGTCACCAACAACCCGGCCGGGGATCCGCTGCTCGCGGTCGCCCACCGGCACGCCCCGCCCGGGGCGGTGGTGATCGCGGGCCGGCCCGACCAGCCCGGGGTGCCGCTGCTGGCGGACCGGCCGATGCGGGACGGCGAGTCGACCGCGTACGTCTGCCGGGGTTTCGTCTGCGAGCGGCCGGTGACCGACCCCGAAGCCCTGCTGTCGCAGCTCCGCCCGGCCAGCGGCTAGGCTTGCCGGCGCTATGGATTCCCGCACGGGTCTGCCCGTTGTCGGCATGGTGGGCGGAGGCCAGCTGGCCCGGATGACCCACCAGGCCGCGATCGCCCTCGGCCAGTCGCTCCGTGTCCTGGCGCTCAGCCCGGACGACGGTGCCGCGCTGGTCGCCGCCGACGTCCGGATCGGCTCGCACACCGACCTCGCCGCGCTGCGGGACTTCGCCGACGGCTGTGAGGTGGTCACCTTCGACCACGAGCACGTGCCGACCGAGCACGTCCGGGTTCTCGCCGAGGCCGGGGTGACGGTCTACCCGCCGGCCGACGCGCTGCTGCACGCCCAGGACAAGCAGGTGATGCGGGAGCGGCTGTCCGAGCTGGGTGCCCCGGTGCCGCGCTGGCGTCCGGTCAGCGAACCGGACGACCTGGTGGAATTCGGTAACGAACTCGGCTGGCCGGTGATCCTGAAGGCGGCCCGGGGCGGCTACGACGGTCGCGGCGTCTGGGTCGTCACCGGCCCGGAGCAGGCGACCGAGCTGGTCGGCACGCTGCGCGCCGCCGGGACGCCGCTGATCGCCGAGGAGCGGGTCGTCCTGCGCCGGGAGCTGGCCGTGCAGGTGGCCCGTTCGCCGTTCGGGCAGGTGGCGGCGTACCCGGTGGTGGAGACGGTGCAGCGGGACGGGATCTGTGTCGAGGTGCTCGCCCCGGCACCCCGGCTGCCGGAGGAGCTGGCGGTCGCCGCCCAGCAGCTCGGCATCGACCTGGCCACCTCGCTCGGCGTGGTCGGGCTGCTCGCGGTCGAGTTGTTCGAGGTGACCGGCGCCGACGGTGAGCCGGCCCTGGTGGTGAACGAGCTGGCGATGCGGCCGCACAACTCCGGGCACTGGACCATCGAGGGGGCCCGGACCTCCCAGTTCGAGCAGCACCTGCGGGCGGTCCTGGACTACCCGATGGGGGACACCGCGCTGACCGCCCCGGTGGTGGTGATGGCGAACGTGCTCGGCGGGCCGGACGGCGGCATGTCGATCGACGAGCGGTTGCACCACCTCTTCGCCGAGGACCCGGGCGTCAAGGTCCACCTGTACGGCAAGCAGACCCGGCCCGGCCGGAAGATCGGGCACGTCACGGTGCTCGGTGACGACCTGGAGAAGGTACGCGAGCGGGCCGCCCGGGCGGCCTGGTGGCTGCGGGAGGGACACGAGTGAGCGCGGGCACGCCCCGGGTCGGTGTGATCATGGGCAGCGACTCGGACTGGCCGACCATGGGCAAGGCCGCCGAGGCGCTCGACGAGTTCGGCGTCGGCTACGAGGTCCGGGTCGTCTCGGCGCACCGCACCCCGGTCAAGATGATCGAGTACGGCCAGACCGCCGCCGACCGGGGCATCCAGGTGATCATCGCCGGGGCCGGTGGCGCCGCCGCCCTGCCCGGCATGGTCGCCTCGGTCACCCCGCTGCCGGTGATCGGCGTACCGGTGCCGCTGGGGCACCTGGACGGGATGGACTCGCTGCTGTCGATCGTGCAGATGCCGGCCGGCATCCCGGTCGCCACCGTCTCGATCGGCAACGGCCGTAACGCCGGCCTGCTCGCCGTACGGATCCTCGCCGCGACGGATGTCGCCCTGCGGGACCGGATGGCGGCGTACCAGGCCGAGCTGGAGCAGCTTGTCGCGCAGAAGGAAGCCGCCCTGCACGCCACCCTGTGAGGTAGCGGCCCGCCGTGACGGCGGGTGGACGTTGGCGGGGCGGTCAGCGCATGCCGCGTACCGCCCGCAGCCGCTCCTGGGTGCGCCGCCGGTTCTCGTTGCTCGCCCCGAAGGCGAGCAGCAGCAGCCCGACCGGGATCAGCACCAGCCACGGCCCGAAGCTGAACAGCGCCCGCAGCGCGGCGAGCGCGGTCACCACCGCGCCGATGATCACCGGTGCCTGCTGCTGCCGGTACGAGCCGAAGATCAGCGTCGCCACCCCGCCGAGCAGCAGCAGGACCTGGCGCAGCGCGCTGTCGTCACCGGCGAGCAGGATCACCAGGGTGGGCAGGAACGCCGCCACCAGCGCCGGCGCGTACGCGTACCAGCTGCTCAGATCGGCGCGGTGCCGCAGTTCGAGGAGCCCGACCAGCAGCGCCAGCACCGCGAACGGCAGCGTGTACGCCTCCGGCAGGGCGACGTCGGCCAACGCCATCAGCAGCCACCAGGCGACGATCTCGCAGCCGACCGCCGCCCAGAAGAGGGTGCGGCGTTCGGCGGTACTCCGGTAGGGCCGGGTCGCGGCCATCCCGAGCACGGCACCCCAGGCGGCCAGCAGCGCGGCGATGTGCCGCGGCGAGTCGTACGCCAGGGCGGCGGCGAGCAGCGCGGCCGCGTGACCGGTCCACTCCACCGTGGTCGCCTCGCGGGTCGCCTCCGGGTGCCGCAGCCGGGGCAGCGTCGACGAGGCCAGCACCAGGACCGCGCCGACACCGAGCACCCCGAACGCGGACCACTCGGGGGCGAACCCGAGGACCAGACCGAGGGTGAAGACGAAGGTCTGCGCCATCACCGAGGCGAAGAGCCAGCCGAGGATGCGGGCGTACTGGGTCCGGCCGCCGAGCGCGGCGACCGCGCCGACCCCGACCGCGGCGCCCAGGGTGAAGAGGGTCAGTTCCCGGGTGGCCAGGGCGCCGGCGAGTCCGGCACCACCCGCGGCGAGCCCGATGCCAAACACCAGCACCCGGGTGAGCCGCAGCGACCGGGCCAGTTCGGCGTCCGGCGGCGGCGGGGTCAGGGCGAGGCCGAGCATCGCGAGGGTGAAGACGGCGAGCGCGGCCAACGTGCTGTGCGGCCAGCCCATGCCGAGCGAGATCGGGGCGATCAGCAGGGTGATCGCCGCACCGGGCAGCACCACCGGGACGGCCCGGGACGGCCGTCCGCCGCTGAAGCCGGTGGCGGCGAGTCCGGCCGAGATGGTCAGCAGCAGCGCCGCCAGCACGTTGCCGTCGTTGCCGGCTCCGGCCTGCGGTCCGGCCAGCCCGGCCGGTGGTCCGCCCCAGATGTCCCGCAGGGTCTCGTACGGCTCGACCAACGCCGCCACCAGCGCCGGGGCGAGGGCCGCCACGGCCAGTGTGGTCGGCAGTACGGCGGCGACCATCGCGCCGACCGCCGGGCTGACCGACCACCGGCCGGTCGGGGTCGGCTCGGGCAGCCGGCGCAGTGCCCCGCCGAGCATCACCGACCAGCGCCGGGCCGGTTCGCGCAGCGGCGTCGGTGCCGGGGTGACCGCCCGGACCAGTTCGGCGAGGACCCCGAGCAGGACGGCGGCGGCGGCGTAGACGCCCCAGTGCAGCTGGGTGAGGAGCGCCGCGAGGGACGCCGAGGTGGCGCCGCCGACGATGCCGACCGTGGCGTACGGCAGGTACTGCGGGACCTGACGGCGGACCAGCGCCGCCACGGCGACCCCGAGGCTCGCCCCACCGAGGGCGGCCAGCACCACCACCTCGGCGGGTCGTTCGAGGGCGGCGCAGAACGAGGCCAGCGCCCCGGCGAGGGCGAGCAGCGCGCCGCCGCCGGCGAACCCGCCGATCTGGGCGGTCTGCGGCATCATGGTCAGCGGCCCGGTGTCGTCGGCCGGCCCGGCGAGGCCGCCGACCAGCCGGGCGAGGGCGGCGACGACCACCCCGATCAGCACGATCATGCCGAGCGCGGCCGCAGTCGTCCACGGCCGGACCAGGCTGGCACCCACGGCGTGCAGCGCGACCACGCCGGCGACGGTGGCCCGGGCCAGCCCGGCCCGGGGGTCGGCGGCGACGACGGCGCTGATCCCGTAGATGGTGGCGACCGCTCCGCCGACGATGATCGGGGACCACCAGGGCAGGCCGAGCGCGGCCGGGGTGCCGATGGTGGCGAGTCCGACGCAGGCGGCGGCGACGTCGTACGCCCAGGGGCGGGGCAGCGCGATCGCGGCGGCCCCGGCGAGCAGCACCAGCGCGACCGGGGCCTGCCAGCCGGTGCCGGTGCCGTCCACCGGCCAGTCGGCGAGGCTGGCCGCCCAGAGCCGGCCGGGAGTGGCCAGCGCCTGCAGGCCACCGGCGAGCGCGGTCCAGCCGGCGATCAGCGCGATCACCCCGCCGCAGAACGCCATCCCGAGCACCGGGCCGCGCCGCCACTGCTCCGGCATGGCCCGGATACCGGCGGCCACCACCAGGACGACAAACGCGGCGGCGGCCAGTTCGGCGCCGTCACCGAGGATGCCGGCGATCCGGGCGAGGGTGCCGACCAGCGCCGCGGTCGCCGCGGCGGCGGCGATGTCGGCCCCGTCCAGCAGCCGGTCGGCCCGCCGGCCCGCGTCGATCGACGGGGCGAGGACCAGCAGCACCGCGCTGACCAGGAGCAGTCCGCCCACGGCGGCGTCGGCGAGGGTCGCGCCGGGGGCGCCGAAGGCCGCCGCGGTGACCGCGAGCGCGCCGAGCAGGGTGCCGACCGCCAGCGGCCGGCTGATCAGCCGCTGTGCCACCTGGGTGACCGTCGCGTAGCAGAGCACCGCACAGACGGCGAGGAAGCTGGCGGCGAGGACCGGTTCGGTGGCGTGCCGGACCGAGAGCGTGGTCGGGGTCGGGTCCACCGGCACCGTCGCCGCGACGAACGCGGCCACCGCACCGGGGAAGGCGAACGCGGCCCCGCCGGCGGCCCAGTCGCCGACCAGGCCGGCGGAGCGGCCCAGCGGCGCGGTCCGGATGGTGGGGGCGACGGCGACCAGCGTCCCGGCGACGCTGAGGGCGAACAGCACGGCGGCGGTGAGGCCGGGTCGGGTCACCGACATGGCGGCGCCGGCGAGCCCGACCAGGGCGGCGGCGCCGGCGTGCACGGCGGCGGACCGGCGGGTCTGCGCGGTCAGCCCGGCCACCCCGATGCCGATCGCGACCAGCACCGGCGGCCACGGGGCGGCGATCCAGTTCAGACCGTACGAGGCGGGCGCGGCGAGCGCGGTCAGCGCCGCCCCGACGACGGCGAACTCGCGCCGTACCTCGGCCGGGGAGGCGAGTACGGCGGCGATGGTGAGCAGGAGCGCGGTGGTGGCGAGCTGCCAGGTGGTGGCGCTGGCTCCGGCGGCCAGTTCGGCCGGGTACGCGGCGAGGTCGGCCGCCCAGACCGGCAGCGCGGCCCGGACCGGGGCGAGAGCGGCCCGCAGCGCCCCGCCGGCGACCACGATCCCGATCACCACCAGGGCGGCGGCCGAGGCGAGCTGCGGTCCGCGTCGGGCCGCCTCCGGCACCGCCCGTACCCCGACGCCGGTGGCCACGATGACGGCGGCGATCACGACGAGCGCCTGGCCGGGCAGGGCGACGGCGGCGATCCGGCCGGCGGCACCGATCACCGCCAGGGTCAGCACGGCCGCCCCGACCGCCGGGAGCGGCGGCCGACGTAGGGTCAGCGCACCGACCAGTACGGCCGCGGCGGCGAGCAGCAGCGCCGTCCCGGCCCGGGTCGCCGCCGGCACGGTGTCGGCGGTCAGCAGTGCGCTGGTGGCGAAGGTGAGCGCCACCGCGAGGGCCACGCCGTGCAGGGTCCAGGCGAGTTCCCGTACCCACGGGGTGGGCCGGCCGGCGCCCCGGCCGCCGGACGGCGTGGCGGCGGTCAGGTCCGGCCGAAGTACCGCGTCGGCCTCCTCCGGGACCGTCTCGGGCCGGCCCGGACCCCGCTGCGGTCCGATCCGTTCCCGGCCGGACAGCCGCTCGGCTCCGCCGGCCGGCCGGCCGTCTCCGTCCCCGTCGTCCAGGTCGGGGTCGCCGACCAGGTCGGGGTCGTCGTCCGCGTCAGGGTCGTCGACCAGGTCGGGGTCGTCGGCCGGGTCGGTGGCGGCGGACCGTCGGTCCCTCGGTGGCGGCAGGTTCGCCGGACGTCGGGCCGGCAGGTCCGCCGGGTCGAAGTCGCCGGTCGGGTGCAGCAGGTCGGTGGAGCGGCCGCCGCCGAACGGGAAACGGGCGGTGCCGGTGAGCCGTCCGTCCTCGGTGAAGAGTTGGCTGAGATAGAGGTTGCCGAGGGCGACCGCGGTCAGCACCACCACCCAGCCGGTCGGGCCGGCGACCCAGTCGTACGCGGCCAGCGGCAGGATCGGCTGGACGGCGAGCACCGCCGCGTACCGGGGGGCGGCGAGGTCGGTGGCCCGGGCGTACGCGGCGGCGATGCCGGCGGTGAGCAGGAAGGTCAACCCGGCGAAGAGGGAACCGGGCAGGCCGCTGTCACCGAACCGGTCGACGGTCCAGAGGGCGTACCCGACCAGGGGGACCAGCAGCAGGCCGACGGCGGCGATGGTCTCGGCGGTGGCGGTGAGGCCACGTCGGGCGATCCTGGGCGGGGCGAGCAGCGTCAGCGCGGTCGCCAGCACCATGATCGCGACCCGGCTGAAGTCGTCGAGCGAGCTGATCGCCACGGCGGCGAAGACCACCGCGGCCACCCCGAGCACCAGAGCGCCGAGCCCGAGCAGGATGTTCTGGACCTCGCGGGTCGAGGCCTCGGGCCGGTTCCCGGGCCCCGGGTCCCAGGTCGGTTCCGCCCCGGGCGGCGGCGGTGGCGGTGGTGGCGGCACGGTCCGGTCGGTGCCGCTGGTCGGCTGCCGGGGCACCCGGGGTGGTGCGGTGCCGCCGGGGGCGGCGGTCGGTGGGCGGCGGTCGGCCCGCCGGCGCAACACCCGGCGCGGCTTGGCGTTCTGCTTGCGCCGCTGCTGGGCGGCATGGGTGAGGATGTCGCGCTGGAAGAGCGCCGCCTGCATCTGGGAGGCGATCGTCTTCTGCTCCTTGGCGATCGCCGACTCGCGGATCTTCATGTCCGCGATGGCGCGTTCGATCCGGGCCAGCTCCTCGGACCACTGTTCCTGTTCGGCACCACACTGTGGACATCGCGGTGCCGCTTCGAACTCCCGGCCACACGAGGAGCACAGGTACGTACTCACGGCACCCCCTCCAGCCCCGGCCGAGGCCGCGTCCCGGACCCTCCCCGAAGCATGCCCAAGCCGGGCCGGCGTTGAACAGCCCCCGTTCGCGTGTGAATCCGCCTGAGGAGATCCTAAGAGTCCGGCCGTGGACCACGCGGGGTCCACGGCCGGCAAGTCGGAGTCGAATTTATGTCCGTCGGCCTCCCGGGCGACCGGGCGGCGTCGGATCGGCGGTCCTTACGGCCGGCCCATGCCCCGGTAGTCCCAGCCCGCCTGGGTCCACAGTGTCGAGTCGAGGCAGTTGCGCCCGTCCACCACCCGGCGGCCGGCGACCAGGTCACCGAGGACCACCGGGTCGGCGTTGCGGAAGTCGGCCCACTCGGTCAGTACGCAGACCAGGTCGGCACCGCGCGCCGCGTCGTTCATGCTCGGCTCGTACGACAGCTCGGGCCGCTCCCGTCGGGCGTTCTCCATGCCCTGCGGGTCGTACACGTGCACGTCGGCACCGGCCTTGGCCAGCGCGGCGGCGACGGCGAGCGAGGGGGCGTCCCGGACGTCGTCGGAGTTCGGCTTGAAGGTGGCGCCGAGGACGGCGATCCGGGTGCCGGAGAGGTCGGGGCCGGCCGGACCGTAGCGGCGGCCGAGCAGTTCGGCGGCGAGCTGCAGCACCCGGCTGCGGCGGCGCAGATTGATCAGGTCGACCTCGTGCAGGAAGCGCAGCGCCTCGCCGGCGCCGAGTTCCTGGGCCCGGGCCTGGAACGCCCGGATGTCCTTGGGCAGGCAGCCGCCGCCGAAGCCGACGCCGGCCTGCAGGAACCGGTTGCCGATCCGGGGGTCGTAGCCGATCGCCCGGGCGAGCTGGGTGACGTCGCCGCCGGCGACCTCGCAGACCTCGGCCATCGCGTTGATGAACGAGATCTTGGTGGCCAGGAAGGCGTTCGCGGCGACCTTGACCAGCTCGGCGGTGGCGAAGTCGGTGACCACCAGCGGGACCTCCCGGTCCTCGGTGGCGGCCAGGTCGAAGACGCCCTTGTGGGCGGCGTAGAGCATGCCGTTGGCCCACTCGCTCTTGACCCCGACCACGATCCGGTTGGGCCGGAGCACGTCCTCGACCGCGAAGCCCTCCTGCAGGAACTCGGGGCTCCAGGCGACCTCGACGCCGAGGTCGGCCTCGGCGTGCTTGCCGACCAGCTGCTCGATCCACTCGGCGGTGCCGACCGGCACGGTGGACTTGCCGACGATCAGCGCCTTGCGGGTGAGGTGCTGGGAGAGGCCGGTGACGGCCGCCTCGACGTACGACAGGTCGGCACCCATCCCGTCGGCCCGCTGCGGGGTGCCGACGCAGATGAAGTGCACGTCGCCGAACTCGGCGGTCTCGGCGATGTCGGTGCTGAACCGCAGCCGGCCGGCGGTCAGGTTGCGCTTGAGCAGCTCGTCCAGGCCGGGCTCGTGGAACGGGACCTCACCGCCGGCCAGCTTGGCGATCTTCTCGGCGTCGACGTCGAAGCCGATCACCTCGTAGCCGAGCTCGGCGAAACAGATCGCGTACGTCGCGCCCAGGTAACCGGTGCCGAGGAAGGTCAGTCGCGGGCGGGAGGCGCCGGAGGGCGGGGTCACCGCGGGGATCGCCGGCATGGGTTGAGTGCTCGGGTACGGAATCGTCACGCCTGTGTTCTCCGCTCGCGCTTGGCGGCGCTACGTTGCGTCGCGGTCGGGAGGTCGGCACCGCCAGGACAGCGCCGATGTCGGACATTGTGGGCCTTGTACACCTCGGTGTCGCGCCTGCGTGGCCGGCGAGTCGGCCGCCGACGCGGGCGACGACAAGCGCTGAGCCTACGCGGAGGCCGCTGCCCGGCGCACGTACGGTCGGCATCTTCACAGCCGGACGACCGGTCGGGTGGGGCGACCCCCGGCCGGCGGGCCGAGGGGGTCATCCGCCGGGCTACCGACGGGCGGCTGTCCGGTTGCTCCCTGACTGTCACGTCGAGTCCAGATCTGCCGGGGCGGGGACCGGCTGGTGGGTGCCGCGTGGTGACGGGGTGTCGAGTTGGTGGTGACTGCTTCCATCGCGTTTTGCCCGCTGGGCCGGTTTGTAACCAACCCCGGCGCGACTGCCCGCTTTGGGATCTTGACCGGATGAAATCGCTGCTCATAGGCTCCGAGCCACTTTCCCCCCAATCCCCCAGAAGGGACCTGAACTTCAGATGACAGTTCCGAAGTTCTCCCCGACGACCCCCACAGAACCCCCGAAGTCGGTCGTCGGCCGGAGGCTGGGCGGCGCCGCGGCCGCGCTGCTGGTCGCCCTGCCGCTGCTGCCGACCACTCCCGCCGCCGCCCGACCGGCCGACCCGACCCCGACCGCCGCCGCCACCGCCCGGCACGGCGGACCGGGGTGCGACACCGACCCGACCACCCGACTCGCCGGCGTACCGAGCCCGGAGGCGTACCTCGGCTTCCCGCTCGGCGTCGGCCAGGAGCGGATGGTCACCGACGACGAGATCCGGTCCTACCTGCGGGCGGTCGACACCGCCTCGGACCGGGTGGTCACCGGCAACCTCGGCGACAGCGTGCTCGGCCAGTCGATGCCGTACGCGATCGTCTCGGACTCCCGGCACCTGCGCGGCGACAACCTGCGGAAGATCGCCGACGACATCCGGGACCTGCGCGACCCGCGGCGTACCTCGGCCCGGACGGCGGCCCGGACCGCCGCCGACAGCCCGGCGATCGTCTGGATCACCGGCAACGTGCACGGCGGCGAGAAGTCCGGCGCCGACGCCGCGCTGAAGACCCTCTACGAGCTGGCCGCCGGCCTCTCCTGCGAGGTACGCCAGCGCACCGACAACCTGGTCACGATCATCGTGCCGACCCAGAACCCGGACGGCCGGGACGCCAGCCGCCGGCAGAACGAGTACGGCTTCGACCTCAACCGCGACTGGTTCGCCCGGACCCAGCCGGAGACCGACGCCAAGGTCGAACTGCTCCGGCGGTACCCGGCCCAGGTCTTCGTCGACGCCCACGAGATGGGCGGCGACGAGTACTTCTTCCCGCCGAACGCCGACCCGATCCACCACGAGACCCCGGGCGAGGCGGTCGACTGGATCAACCGGATCGGTGCCGCCAACGCCGCCGGTTTCGGCTACAACGGCGCCTGCACCGACACGGTGACCAGCGAGTGCTACTTCAACTACGACACCTACGACCTGTTCTTCATGGGGTACGGCGACACGGTGCCGACCACCGGCTTCGGCGCCGCCGGGATGACGTACGAGAAGGGCAGCTCGTCCGCGGTACCGGACCGGGTGCAGCAGCAGTTCCACACCCAGTGGGCCACCCTCGGCTGGGCCGCCGCGAACAAGCGGGAGGTCCTCACCGGCTACTACAACATCTGGCAGGACGCCCTCGCGCAGGGGCGGGCCGGCACCCTGGAGCCGAACGAGGTCGTCCAGCCGACCAACGAGGTCCAGTTCCCGGTCCCGGACGTCACCGTCCGGTCGTACTTCCTGCTGCCGGACCGGCAGCTCGGCGACGTACGACGGCTGGTCGAACGGCTTCGCGGGATGGACGTCGAGGTGTACGAGCTGACCAAGCCGGTCAAGGTACCGAACGCGAAGATCTTCGGCGGGCGGTCGGCGAAGAACCTGACCGTGCCGGCGGGGGCGTACTGGATCCCGATGGAGCAGCCGCAGAAACACTGGATCCAGGCGGTCATGGGCGAGGACCCGTACGTGCCGTTCCCGTACTTCTACGACGTCTCGTCCTGGAGCAACCCGCTGCTGATGGGCGTCAACACCGTCTACACCGGTGACAGGCTCGCCCCGAAGGCGCACCGGGTCCGGGACATCGAGGGCGGCCGCGCCTCCGCCGCACCACGACACGGCTCGTACGCGTACCCGCTGGACTCGGCCGCGGCGGCCGAACTGACCTTCGCGCTGCTCGACCAGGGCGTCGAACTGCGCCGCGACCAGCGGACCGGCGTCGTCACCCTGCCCACGACGGCGCTGACCGGCGCCCGGGACCGGCTCGCCGAATCCCTCGGCGTCACCCTGACCGCCGGCCGGTCCCGCCCCACCGGCACGGTACTGCGTCGGCCCGACGTCGGCCTCTTCGCCGGCACCGGCATCTCCACCACCTCCGGCTCGCACGGCGAGGCCCGGTACGTCCTCGGCGAGCGCTGGGGACTCGACCTCACGCCGGTCAGCACCGCCGACATCAACGACAACACCCCGGCCTTCACCGGCCGCGACGTCCTGCTGGTGCCGGACGGCAGCAATCCCACCGGTGGGCTCACCGCCACCGGCCAGGCGAACCTGCGAGCCTGGGTGGCGGCCGGCGGCACCTACCTCGGGCTGCGTAACCAGGGCACCCGGATGGCCCGGGCGGCCGGCCTCACCTCCACCGTCGAGGTGCCGAAGCCGACCGGCTACCAGGTGATCGGCTCGCACCTGCGGGTCGACGTCGACCGCCGCAGCCCGGTCGGGCTCGGACGGCCGGCCGAGGACTTCGAGTTCAACAACGGCGACTCGATCCTCAGCCCGTCCAGCACCGGGACGAACGTGTTGACGTACCCGGCCGACCAGCGGTTCTGGCTCAACGGCTACACCGTGCACGCGGACGTGCTCAGGGGCACGGCCGCGCTGGTCGACGAGCCGACCGGAGCAGGACGGGCGGTGCTGTTCGCCTTCAACCCGCTGTTCCGGGCGTACAACGAGTCCGGCCTGCACCTGGTGGCCAATGCCCTGCTCGCCCCGACGGGCGCCACGGTCGCGTCGCCGGACGCCCGCTCGACGGCGCCGACGGTCGACCCGGCCCGGGCCGCCGCCGCGGCGGCGCCCACCCCGGAGAACCTGGGCGGGGAATGGCGCCCGATCACCATCCAGGTGTCGAGCACCGAACTGAACCGGACCCGGTCCGTTGTCGCCCGGTACACCGGTGACGTCCGGGTCGCCGAGGTCGACGGTTCCGCCTACCTCACCATCCCCAACCCCGACGGCCTCACCGCCGACGAACACCCGTTCCTGCGCGACCTCGTCCGCGACCTGCGCGGCGCGGCGATCCCGCTCCGCTCCCTCACCGCCTGAGTGGACGGAAGGGTCCCTTCCCTGGGTAGGAAGGGACCCTTCCGGACAACCCGGCGCCGGGGTCAGATGGTGAATCCGCCGTCGACGTTGACCGTCGCCCCGGTGACGTAACGCCCGTCCGGGCTGGCGAGGAAGGCCACCACGGCCGCGACGTCGGCCGGGTCCGCGAAGTGTCCCAGCGCGGTGAAGCCGTTGATGGTCTCCGCGTTCGGGCCGTCGGCCGGGTTCAACTCGGTGTCGGTCGCGCCGGGGTTCACCAGGTTGACCGTGATCGCCCGGCCGCCCAGTTCCCGGCCGAGTGCCTTGGTCAGGCCGATCATCGCGGTCTTGCTCGTCGCGTACAGCGAGAAGCCCGGGAAGACCGCCCGCTCGGCCATGTTGCTGCCGATGTTGACGATCCGCCCGCCGGCCGACATGTGCCGGACCGCGGCCTGCGCGGCGACGAACGGCGCCCGGACGTTGACCGCCATGGTCTGCTCGAAATCGGCCAGGCCGAGCTGCTCCAACGGCCCGAGCAGGAATGCCCCGGCGTTGTTGACCAGGATGTCCAGCCGACCCCACTCGTCGGCAACCCGGTCGACCGCGGCCACCACCGCCGCCGGGTCGGCACTGTCGGCCTGGATCGCCAGCGCCCGCCGTCCCATGGCCCTGACCTGCTCCACGACGTCGTCGGCGCGGTGTTTGTCGTGCTGGAAGGTGAACGCCACGTCGGCGCCCTCCCGGGCCAGCCGGAGCACCACGGCGGCGCCGATACCGCGCCCCCCACCGGTGACCACGGCCACCCTGCCGTCAAGCTGGTTCTTCGTCATCTCGTGGTTCAGGACTTCGTTGTTCATGATGAAGAGCCTGGTCGACGGCGACCCGTACGTCTGGCGGCGATCGGACGTCGCGTCGACCGCCCGGCTGGGCGCCCGGTATCGCGATCGCCTCCGGGCCGTCGGCGTTGGCGGAGGCGGCGCCGCGGGGCAGCCTCGTCGGCGACCGGGCCTGGCTGGGCGCTGCGGGGGCGGATCGGCGCCGACGGCCCGGAGGTGCTGCTCCACGACCGGCACGGGCTCTGGGAGATTGGTGACCGGAGCCGGATCCGGCTGCTCTACGGCAGCGACGTGCCGGGACACCGGGTGGCGCTCGTGCTGGTCCCGCTCCGGTTCGGCCTGCTCACCCGGTGGAGCTACGTCTGGTACGCCGGCCCGGCCGGCGCCGACGCCGGGCAGATGCGCTACGCCGGGCACAGTGCGGGTGGAGACAGTCTGGTCGAGATGTTCATGCGGGTCGACGAGAACGGCGGAGCCGGGGTCGCGGTGGTGGTCGCGCCGACCGGGGCGACGGTGGACATCGGTGGCGAACCCCGCTACACGCCGGCCGGAACAGTGGAGTTCGCCCAGCTCGCCACCCCGGACGGCAGCGGGGTCGGTGTGTGTGGTGTCGGGGGGTACCGGCATGATGCACGTCACTGGCGGCCCTCGGCCTCCGGCCAACAGTGAGGAGCCATCGTGTCCGCTGCGGTTCCGGTCTCCGTCGTCTCCGACGGACGCGCCGATTTCGATTTCATCTTCGGCAGGTGGTCGGTGCACAACCGCAAGCTCGTCGACGGTACCGATCCGGACTGCGACGAGTGGGTGGAGTTCGGCGCGGTCTCGCAGGTCGAGCCGGTGCTCGGCGGGCTTGGTCACGTCGACCGGATGTCCGCCGAGGCCCCGCCGGGCGGCGAACCGTTCGAGGGTTTCACGCTCCGGCAGTTCGATCCCGAGGCGCGGGTGTGGCGGATCTGGTGGGCGTCGAGCCGGCGTCCGGGTCATCTCGACGCTCCGATGGAGGGCTCCTGGAGCGACGGGCTCGGCCAGTTCTTCTGCGACGAGATCCTGAACGGTCGTGCGGTGAAGGTCCGCTTCCAGTGGGTCAGCAACAGCCCGACCAGTGCGCGTTGGGAGCAGGCGTTCTCCTACGACGGTGGCGCCACCTGGCGGACCAATTGGATCATGGACTTCTCCCGGCTGGAGTAGTCGCGGCCAGGGGCGCCGGGCGGGCGTCGCGCGGACGGAGTCGGGTGCCCGGGGGTGCCAAAGCGTGGTTACCCACGAGTATCCTCGGGGAGCCGGCCGGGCAGCCGCCGGCGACGAGCGACGGGGAGGGCCGCGATGAGCAGTGCCGGGTCGGAGTTCGACGCGTACCAGGTGCCCGAGGAGCACCAGGCGATCCGGGAGGCGGTCCGCGAGGTCTGCGACGCGAAGGTCGCCCCGAACGCCGCAGTGGCGGACGAGACCGGCGAGTTCCCGAAGCAGTCGTACGAGGCACTGCGCGCCGCCGACTTCCACGCCCCGCACATCCCCGAGCAGTACGGCGGAGCCGGCGCCGACGCGCTCGCCACCGCCATCGTGATCGAGGAGGTGGCCCGGGCCTGCGCCGCGTCCAGCCTGATCCCGGCGGTGAACAAGCTCGGCACCATGCCGCTGCTGCTCGCCGCCTCCGAGGAGTTGAAGCGCCGCTACCTACCGCCGGTGGCCAGCGGTGAGGCGATGTTCTCGTACTGCCTCTCCGAGCCGGAGGCGGGCAGCGACGCGGCCTCGATGACCACCCGGGCCGTCGCGGACGGCGACCACTACGTGCTGAACGGCGTCAAGCGCTGGATCACCAACGCCGGGGTCTCCGAGTTCTACACCGTCTTCGCGGTGACCGACCCGACCGCCCGCAGCCGGGGCATCTCCGCCTTCGTGGTGGAGAAGTCCGACCCGGGGGTCAGCTTCGGGGCACCGGAGAAGAAGCTCGGGATCAAGGGATCGCCGACCCGCGAGGTCTACCTCGACGACGTACGGATTCCGGCGGACCGGATGATCGGCGCGCCGGGCACCGGCTTCGCGACCGCGATGCGGACCCTGGACCACACCCGGGTCACCATCGCCGCCCAGGCGGTCGGGATCGCGCAGGGCGCGCTCGACTACGCCATGGGGTACGTCAAGGAGCGCAAGCAGTTCGGCACGCCGGTCGCCGACTTCCAGGGTGTGCAGTTCATGCTCGCCGACATGGGCATGAAGCTGGAGGCGGCCCGGCAGTTGACGTACGCGGCGGCCGGGAAGTCGGAGCGCGGCGACGCCGACCTGACCTACTTCGGGGCGGCGGCGAAGTGTTTCGCCTCGGACGCCGCGATGGCGATCACCACCGACGCGGTCCAACTCCTCGGCGGGTACGGCTACACCCGCGACTACCCGGTCGAGCGGATGATGAGGGACGCCAAGATCACTCAGATCTACGAGGGCACCAACCAGGTGCAGCGGATCGTCATGGCCCGGCAGCTCATCAAGGGCGTCAGCTGAACTGTCTTCCCAGGCAATACCGATTCCCTGAACGGCGCAGGTCGGCTTATTGCCCCATCGTTGCCTGCAGGTGCCGGCCGCGGAAGTCTCGTGGCGGCATGCCGTACGCGGAGCGGAACGTACGGCTGAAGACCGCCGCATCGGGGTAGCCCCATCGACTGGCGATCTCGTGGATCGGCGTGCTCAGCATGGCGGGGTCGGCGAGGTCCCGGCGGGCCCGTTCCAGGCGCTGCTGGCGGATCCACGCGGCGACGGTGGCCTCCTCCGTTTCGAACAGCCGGTGCAGGTAGCTGACGGAGATGTGGTGTGCGGCGGCGATGCTGCCCGCGGTCAGGTCCGGGTTATGGAGATGTTGCTGGATGAACGCCCGGATCCGCAGCATCAGGGTCCGGCGGTGGGTGTCGGGGGGAAGTATGCGTTCGGCGTCGAGCGTGTGGGCGAACAGCGCCGACACCAGGTCGACCAGGACCGCGCCCAGGCGAGGTCCGTCGGCGGGTCGGTAAATGTCGGCCTCGGCGCCCAGCCGGATGGCGAGTCCCATCACCAGCGCCCCGAGCCCGTGCTGGCCCGGCAACCGCCGGGCCAGGAGCTTTTCCACCTCGCGCTCGGGCAGCGGTAGCAGCGACTTGGGGATCCTGAGCCCGATCGCCTCGATGGGTCCAGCGCCGCCGCCGAACAGGTGACAGTCGAAGGGCCGGGACATGTCGGCGACGTACAGGTCGTGTTGGCGGTGTATGGCATGCTCGCCGGCCTGATCGATGCCGATCGCCCCGTCCAGGATGAGCGAGAGATGGTACATCTCGGGAGCGGACTGCCGGGCCAGCTTCGGGGTGCGGTGGCACCGCATCGGCTGTATGGTCGTCGGCCACACCTGGGTGGCGCCAAGGCGCAGAATGCGCGCACGTGCCTGGAAGTCAGCTGCGTGATCGCTGGTCATCCGCATTGGTGCTGCCAGGTTGGTCATCTGTTCACACCAGACCCCGAACCGCTCGGCCCTGGGAACATCCTCGGTCCGGAACATGGTGATCTCGACCATCATCAGCCCCCGTCGCTGGTCCCCGCCCTGTCGTTCCTGCCTATCACGCATTGACGATCATCATCAATATATTGCGACTCGACCGGCCTGACGCATTTCCGACTCACTCGGGCCTCGAGTGGTCCACGGCGCCGGGGTCGGCGTAGACATATTGTCAGACATCTGTGCGTCCCCGGTGCCAACGACTCCTCTCGCGAACTCCGGAACTCTGGGCAGGGAAGGAAATGAACCGCGCGGACGTCTGTTCCCGCGATCGACCAGAGGAGATCACCTCATGCAAGTAGCCCGCAGAGTGTCGGGCGCCCTCGCCATGTCACTGGTGACGGGTGCGATGTACACCGTCGCGTCGGCGGTGCCGGCCGCCGCCGATGTTTCGGCGTCCCCACGACAGGGTGGTGGCGTCGGGCCCGCCGCAGTCGAGATGACGTTCACGGTGAGCACCGGCGGCCCGGCGACGAACATCCGCAGTTGTGCCCAGCTGAGTTGCGGCGTCGTCACGACGATCTCGAACGGCACGTTCGTCACCGTCGACTGTCAGAGGCGCGGCGAGACCGTCACCGGCAACCTCGGCACCAGCGCCGTCTGGGACCGGATCGTCGCCTTCAACGGCCCGATCGGCTTCGCCTCGGACACCAACATTCGGACCGGGTACGACGGGTTCCACCCCGGCCTGCCCCGTTGCTAGCCCCCAGACGACAGAGGAGAAAGCACCATGCCTCGATCCACCCTCCGCCGCCGCCTCGTCGGGTTGCTCGGCGTCCTGGCCGCAGCCAGCCTCGCCCTGCCGCTGACCGCCACTGCCACGTACGCCAGTGACGGCGGATCGACCGGCCGGGCTGCGGCCGTCACGGCACCTGCGGAGCGAGCCGCCGCCGGGCCGTCGGCCGGTACGCCCGACGACGGCGACCAGGTCGCCGCCCTGGTCTTCCAGGTCAACACCGGCGGCCCTGCCATGAACCTCCGCAGTTGCCCCCGGCTGAGCTGCTCGTCGGATCTGCAGGTCCCGAATGGGGGCTACGTCACCGTCGACTGCCAGACCCTCGGCGACACCGTCACCGGTTACTACGGCACGAGCGCCATCTGGGACCGGGTGCTCTCCGGAATGACGTACTTCTTCGCCTCGGACACCAACATCCGGACGGGGTACGACGGGTTCCACCCCGGCCTGCCCCGCTGCTGACAGAACGGAGACCAACCATGCTGGCAACGTCACGTCCGCTCGCACGGACCGATGCCCCCCGGCCGGTACGGCGCTCCCAGCCACGTGCCGTACTCGGTGCGGGCCTGATTCTCCTACTGGTCGCGCTCGGCGTTGTTGCGGCTCCCGGCCCGGCCAGCGCGCACGCCAAGCTGAGCCCCGGAGGCAGCTGCCCGGGTTCGGAGCTGAGTCCGCACCGGGACTTCTTCAACGGCCAGGTGTCGGTCTTCGTCTACTATTCCAGCGCCAACGGGGGGACGAACTGCGCCTGGGCCCAGAAGAACGTCGGTCGGGGCACCGCCCAGTACCTCAACGTGGGGATCGGGGTCTGCCCAACCGGCAACCCCGGCTTCCCGTGCGAGCCGGTCGACTTCGATGACGACCGGAACGCCTGGGAGTACTACGCCGGACCGGTTCGGGTGGACAACACGGCCGGGCGGTGCATCATGATCTGGGCCGAGTACCTCGACCAGGAACGGACCATCGGTCCGGTGCACTGCGGTTGAACCCTCCCGGGGCGGCCGACGAGGGACGGTCGGCTACGGTCCACACCAGCCCGGTCGGGGGACATGACCTCGCCCCCGACCGGGCTCGGCGGACGACCCCGAGATCGACGGATGCGGTGCCTCGGGCGGCCGCGCCGTTGCATTATCGGATCGGTGGACGTATCGAACCAGTATGGGGTCCGCAGTTAGTTGGTACTCCAACGTCACTTGATCTTTCGGTTGGTTCGCTGACCGAGTCTGCGTTGGTGGTGCGCGCTGATCGGCGGCCGGCACGACTCGCGTACCGTCTGGGCGGACCTGCGGCGGTCTGCGGACTGGGGAGGACGGTGCGGGTATGGGCAGCGCGGTCACGGCCCGGCCTGGTCGGCACGGGTGGGGCGGGAAAGCACGTTCCCGCGCCGCCACGGGGCACCTGCGCTCCGGGGCCGTCCTGCTGTTACTCGCCACCGTCCCGCTGATCGGGGCGACGTCCGTACCCACGCCGGTGCTCGCCGCGTCGACCCCGGCTCCCACCCCGCGGCAGACCGGTCCGGCGGTCAGCCCAGGCGTGCCCCGGTACTACGTGGTCGGGGCGCCCCGGGACGGTGTGCGCGAGCACCTGTACCAGATCGCGGTGCGGACCCTCGGCGACGGCAACCGGTTCCGGGAGATTTTTGAACTCAACCGGGACCGCCACCAGCCGGACGGCGGTCGACTCGACGATCCGTTGTCGGCGTTGCGTCCGGGCTGGATCCTGCAGCTGCCCCCGGACGCGGCCGGCCCGGACGTCCGGATCGGTCCGCTTCCGTCGCAGTCCCCGACGCCGCCGGAGCGGTCCGCCGACGGCGGGGGAGCCGGATCGTCCGGCGGCGGTGCGACCCCGTACCTGATCGGTGCCGCCGGTCTGCTGGTGATGTCGTTGTTGATCGCGTGGGCGCTGCGGCTGCTCCGCCGCGGTCGTCGGTCACGGAACGGGGCCGAGCCGGTGGCGGCCGAGTCCCCGGACGTCGAGCCGGTGACGGCCCACTCTCCGGACGTCGGGCCGGTGGCGGTGCCGGCCGCGGCCGGGCATGGGGCCGCCGGGCCGGCTGCCGTCGTACCGGCGCCGCGTGGGCCCGCCCCTGAGGGTGGTCCGGCATCGACCGCGCGGCCGGCGGTGGACACGTCGTCGGGGCGGGTGCTGGTCGACCTCCAGCCGTTGGCCGGTGACCCGCCGAACCGGCTCAACGTCCGTCTGCTCGGGGTGAACTCCGAGGGCGCCGGCGCCCCGTACGCCTGGCTCGGGAACGAACCGCTCCCGGCGGCGACGATGCCGGTCGTGCTCGGGCGGCAGGACGGGTGGCGGTTCTTCGTCGACCTCGGCGCCGCGCCGGACGTCTTCACCGTCAGCGGTACGCCGTCGGCCGCCCGCCGGGTCGCCCTGGCCCTCGCCGAGCAGCTCCACGTGGCCGGCGTGGCGGTGACGGTCGTCGGGGACGCGCTCGGTGCCGAGGTCCCGGCCGGCTACCGGCGGCTGGCGACGTTCCCACTCGACGATCACGACATCGCGTCCCTGGCCGAGCCGGGCGTCCTGATCAGCGGCGGACTCCGGGGTGCCGAGCTGGCCGCCGCCCGGGGACTGGCCACCCGGACCCGGCACCGGGTGGTGCCGCTGCTGGTCGGCGAGGTACTGCGGGGCCGCTGGTCGGTGCGGGTGACCGGATAGCCTCCGGTACTCCAGGCGTCACAGTCCGCCGTGACTCCGGGCTACGCAGTCCGCGATGCCACTTTTCCGCATCCGAATTGAACCGGACGGCGGTCGGCACCGTCGTCGGGACGAGGGTTCCGGTTGGGCTGACCGCGAGGCGGAGCGTGGGCGTGTCGGGAAAGCGGAGGTGGGCATCCGTGTGGTCGAGGCTGCGGGTCCTTGGCAGTCTGCTCGGCTGCGTGGCCCTGGTGGCCGTACTGACCCAGATGGCCGGCCCGGGGCAGCCGGTGGCCGCGGTCGCGCCGGAGCTGGCCCCGGTGGCCGCGCCGGCCGCGCTGTCGCCGGCACCGACCCCGCCGACCGGCGACGGCGACTACGTCAAGTACTACACCGTCCCGGTGCCGCCCCAGGATGCTCCAGAGAGCCTGACCTCGATCGCCGGGCGGCTGCTCGGCGCGCCGGGGCGGGCGGAGGAGATCTACCGGCTCAACGTCGGACGGCGACAGCCGGACGGCGGGGCGCTGACCGACTCGAAGCAGGTCCGGGCCGGCTGGTCGTTGGTGCTGCCCTGGGACGCGTACGGGGACGGGGTGCGGATGGGAATGCTGCCCACCGAACCTCCGGCGTCGCCCACCGAACCTCCCGTGTCGCCCACCGTCCCGCCGCCCTCGGCCGGGGCGCCCCCGGTGCCGCCCCACGGGCCGGCGACCACGCCGCCCACCACTCCTGCCAGCTCTGCGAGCCCTGGCGGTCCGGCCGGTCCGACACCTTCCACCTCAGCCGGCTCGGGCACACCCACGACCCCGGCGAGCCCCGGTCGGGACGGCTCCTCCACGTCGCCCGGCACGTGTACAAACTCGGTACCGTCCCGCCCGGACTCCGGCTGGGCCCGGGACCGGATGGCGGCGGACCAGGCCTGGGGTCGTACCCAGGGTGAGGGCGTGCTGGTCGCGGTGGTCGACTCCGGAGTGGACGCCAGCGTGCCGGAGCTGAGCGGCCGGGTCGCGCTGGGCGCGGACATCCCGACCGGACGCGGCCGGGGCGACGTCGACTGCCTGGGCTCGGGGACCGCGATGGCGAGCATCCTCGGTGCCCGTCCGACCGGATCCGACGCGGCCCGGCGCGACCAGGTGGTCGGGATGGCGCCCGGCGCCACCATTCTGCCGCTGCGGGTGGTGGCGGAGGCGCCGCAGGCCAAGCCGGCCGACTCCGCCACCGCGATCGAGGTCGCGGTCACCGCCGGCGCCCGGGTAGTCGCGCTCGGTGGTTTCGTGGACCTCGCGGACAACGCCGTGCAGGACGCGATCCGCTCCGCGGTCGCGCACGACGTCGTGGTGGTGGCGGGCGCACCGACCGTCGCCGGCGGCCCGCCGCCTCCGACGTCGGCAGCACCGGACGGCTCGCCCACCCCGGCGCCGGCAGCCCTGGACGGCCTGCTGCGGGTCGCCGGCGTCGGCCCGGACGGGCAACCGGCGTCGAACTACCGACCGTCCGGTGTGGACGTCACCGCACCCGGCATCGACGTGGCCACCCTCGGCGCCGGAAGGTCCGGGGTACGGGCCAGCAGCGGCTCCCAGTACGCGGTCGCGTACGTCGCCGGGGCGGTGACCCTGGTCCGCTCCGCCTTCCCGAACCTGAACGCGGCGCAGGTGGCGCACCGGATCAAGGTGACCGCAGACCGCGCCGGTCAGGACGGCCCGGATCCGGCCGTCGGCTGGGGAATGGTCAATCCGAATGCCGCGGTGACCCTGGCGCTCGCCGAGGAGGCGCCACCCCGACCCGCCGAGACCGACGGCTTCGGCCCGGTGCGGATTCTCACCATCTCCCTGCTGGTGGTGGTGGGACTGGCCGCCGCCGCGGTACTGACCCGACGGGCACCCGCCCCGGCGGAGGCCGCCGCCCGCCTGCTCGTGATCGGTGGCAGGAGGCGGCGTACCGGCGGGGCGGGAACCGGACCGGACGGCGGCGACACCGGTACCGCCGGCCCGTCGATCCCGGACGACGACGGGCGGAACCCGGCCGGTACGGACTCCGGCGCCGACAGTGGCAGCGGGACGGCGGTCGACGGCGTACCCGGGACCCCGAAGCCCGCCGGCACCAGCCCGGACGGCGGCACCGAACCCGGGCCGGACAGCGGCACCGGCACCGGGCCCGGGCAGAGTACGGGGGAGCCGGGAACCGACCCGGCCGGGCCCGCCGCCCGCGCGTGACCGTGCAGGTCCGACGTGCGGCCCGGCTGACCGTCGCGGCGCTGCTGCTCGTCGGCGGTACCGGCGTGCTGCCGTCGCCGCCCGCCCGGGCCGGTGCCGGAACACCAGGTGCGGTGAACCGGATCGCGGTGGCCCGGTACGCCGTGGCGGAACCGCCCGGGCTGCCCCAGGTCACCAACGGCACCTGCGTGGGCGAGTCGCCGACCGTGGCCCAGCACACCCCGTGGGCGCTGGGTCGGACGGCGCCGACGGACGTCTGGCCGTTGAGCAGCGGCGAGGGCGTACTCGTGGCGGTGGTCGACACGGGGGTCAGCGCCGCCGCCTCCGGGCTGACCGGGGCCGTCCGGCGTGGCACCGACGTGGTGCGTGGGGGCCGGGCCGACCAGGACTGCATCGGTCGAGGTACCGCGTTGGCCGGCATCGTCGCGGCGCGGCCGGTCACCGGAAGCGTGTTCGTCGGGGTCGCACCCGGCGCGACCGTACTGCCGATCCGGATCGTGGACGGCAGAGGAGAGGTGGCGACCGGGGCGATCGCCGCCGGGATCCGGGCGGCGACGGCGGCCGGAGTGGACGTGATCCTGCTCGGCGTCGGCACCCCCGAGCCGGACGCGGAGCTGCGTGCGGCGGTACGGGCGGCCGTCGCCCGGGACATCGTGCTGGTCGCCAGCGTCTCCGACGTGAAGCCGTCGACAACCGGGCAACCGCCACCACCGTGGTATCCGGCCGCCGACCGGAACGTCCTCGCGGTCGGCGGCATCAACTCGAAGGGCGTACCCACCGAGAAGTCGCCGGCCGAGGCTGGCGTGGACCTGCTCGCACCGGCGGAGGGCGCGGTCAGCGTCGCGCCCCGGGGCACCGGCCACTTCGCGGTCGGCGGGCCGGCGGTCGCGGCGGCGTACGTCGCCGGAGCCGCCGCACTGGTCCGCGCCTACCATCCCCGGCTCTCCGAGGCGGAGGTGCGACGTCGACTGGAGTTGACCGCCGAGCACCCGCTCGGCGAGTGGCCGGCACCGGGGGTCGGCTACGGCACGCTCGACCTGTACGGCGCGATGACCGCGCTCGACCTCGCGGACACCCCCCGGTCGGTGGAGCAGGCGGCGTTCGTCCCGATCCCGGCCAGGGCACCGGCCGACCCGGCGAAGACGGTCGCCGGGTGGGTCGCGGCCGGCATCGTCGGCGCGGCCGGCGTCGGTTACCTGTCGATGCTGACCGTCCGGTCGGGCCGGCGCCGCCGCTGGCGCCCCTGAATCCGACCGGGCGACCTACGCCGTGGCGGGTTGCGCCGGGGACGAGCCCACCGGCTGTTCCGCCGACTCCGCCGGGTCGCTCCAGGCGGTCTGGACGAGCCGGGCGCCCCGCCGGGTACAGAGCAGCGCCCGGCCCGGTGGCAGGTTCCGCGGCTTGGTGTTGCCGATCAGCGGCCCCTCGTTCGGCGGACAGGAGAGCGCCACGTCCGGGCTGTTGGTCTCCTGGAGCCGGCGGATCAGCGGATCCATCGACATCCGCATGACGTTCGCCGCGCCCCGGGTCAACACCAGGTGGAAGCCGATGTCCGCGCCCTGCGACAGGTAGGGCATCAGCGGCAGCAGCGGGTTGTCGTGCCCGGCCAGCAGGTCGTAGTCGTCGATCAGGACGAACAGTTGCGGGCCGGTCCACCAGTCCCGGCGGCGCAGCTGCTCCGGCGTCACGTCGGAACCGGGCACCCGGGGCCCGAGACCGGCGACCGCGTCCGCCACGGTCTCCCGGGTCGAGTCGAGGGAGACCGAGTAACCCAACCGGTACGGCTCCGGTACCGCGTCGAAGAGCTGCCGACGGTAGTCGACGATCATGACCCGTGCCTCGGCCGGGGTGTACCGGCGTACCACCGACCGGGCGAGGTGGCGCAGCAGGTTCGTCTTGCCGCTCTCGCTGTCGCCGAGCACAGTCAGGTGCGGCAGGTCGCCGAAGTCGTGCCAGACCGGCTGCATCCCGGCCTCGTCCAGACCCAGCGCGACCCGTACGTCGCCGTGCGGCTCCGGCAGTGTGTCGGCGGGCAGCACCGCGGGCAGCGTACGCACGGGCGGGGCCGCCGCACCGGTCCAGAACTCGCCGACCATCGCCGCCAGCGCGCGTACCCCGTCGCTGACGCCGGCCGGGTCGGCGACGCCGTCGATGCGCGGCAGCGCGGCCAGGAAGTGCAGCTTGTCGGCGGTGAGACCCCGGCCGGGAGACTGCGGCACGGTGGCGGCCATCCGCAGGTCGATGGTGGAGTCGACCGGGTCGCCGAGCCGCAGTTCGAGCCGGGTGCCGATCTGGTCGCGCATCGCGTGGTGCACCTCCGACCACCGGGACGCGGTGAGCATCAGGTGGACGCCGAAGTTGAGGCCCTGCGCGGCGATCTGCCGGACGGCCGGCTCCAGCGCCTCGAACTCCTGCCGAAGGGTGAACCAGCCGTCGACCACGAGGAAGACGTCACCGAGCGGGTCGTCGCCGACCCGTCCGTCCGCCCGGAGCCGCCGGTACGTCGCCATGCCGTCCACGCCGAGGTCGGCGAAGCGCCGCTCCCGTGCGGTGATCAGCCCGGTCACCTCGGCGACGGTGCGGTTGACCCGGTCGGTGTCGAGCCGGCCGGCGACGCTGCCGACGTGCGGCAGGTCGGCGATCGCGCCGAGCCCGCCACCGCCGAAGTCGAGGCAGTAGAACTGCACCTCGTACGGGGTGTGCGTCAACGCCAGGCTGCTGATCAGCGTACGGAGCAGGGTGCTCTTGCCGCTGCGTGGTCCACCGGCGATCCCGACGTGCCCGCCGACGCCCGACAGGTCGGCGACGAGGAGATCCCGGAGCTGCTCGAACGGCTTGTCGACAAAACCCACCGGGGCGGCGAGCCGACTGTTCCCGGGCCAGCCGGCGGCGGTGAGCCCCCGGTCGGGGTCGGGCACCAGGCTCGGCAGCAGTTGGTCCAGGGTCGGCGGGGTGGCCAACGGCGGCAGCCACACCTGGTGTGCCGGCGGTCCGTGGTCGACGAGCTGCTCCACCACGACGCTCAGGACGCTCCGGGTGGCCTCGGGGCCGGGTCCGTCCGCCGGCACGTCCGCAGGCACGTCCGGGGTGTTTGGCTCGGTCGGCCGCGGCTCCGGCCGCCGGTGCGGCACGTGGTCGAGCGAGTACGGCACCACCTGCTGCTGCACGATCTCCTGCCGGACCCGGACCGTGGTGCTGCGGTACGGACCCGAGACGTAACCGGCCTTGAACCGGATCAGCGTCGACACGTCGGTCCGCAGGTACCCGTTGCCCGGGGCCGGTGGTAGCTCGTACGCGTCCGGCACCCCGATCACCGACCGGGACTCCAGCACCGAGAAGGTCCGCAGCCCGATCCGGTACGACAGGTGCGACTCGAGCTGGCCGATCCGCCCGTCGTCGACACGCTGACTGGCCAGCAGCAGGTGCACCGCGAGGGATCGACCGAGTCGGCCGATCATGACGAACAGGTCCATGAAGTCGCGGTGGGCGGCGAGCAGTTCGCTGAACTCGTCGACCACGACGCAGAGGGTGGGCAACGGGTCCAGGACGGCGCCCTGGGCCCGGGCCCGCTCGTAGTCCAGCACCGAACTGAAGCCGCCGGCCTGGCGGAGCAGCTCCTGGCGGCGGACCAGTTCACCGTGCAACGCGTCCTGCATCCGGCCGACCAGGGCGGCCTCGTCGGCCAGGTTGGTGATCACCGCCGAGGTGTGCGGCAGCTGGTCGAGGCCGAGGAAGGTCGCACCGCCCTTGAAGTCGACCAGGACGAAGTTCAGCGTCTCGGAGGAGTGGGTGGCGGCCAGCGCCAGCACCAGCGTACGCAGCAGTTCGCTCTTGCCCGATCCGGTGGCGCCGATCAGCATGCCGTGCGGCCCCATCCCGCCGAGCGCGGACTCCTTGAGGTCCAGCTCGACCGGGTTGCCGTCGGCGTCGACGCCGATCGGTACCCGCAGCCGCTGCCCGGCGGACCGGGGCGCCCAGAGCCGCTCCAGGTCGAGCTGGCGCAGGTCGGGGAGGTGCAGCAGGGTGCCGAGGTCGAAGTCCGACTTCAGGTTGTCCGCCGCGGTCTCGGTGACCACCCCCAGCCGGTACGGCGACAGGGTCCGGGCCAGCGCGGCGGCCGCGGCCGGGCCGATCCGGTCCGGGGTGGCGAGCCGGTTGCGTACCTCGTTGCCGACCCGGTCCTGCCGCAACATGACCAGGTCGTCGCCGTCGACCGCCAGGCAGAGCGCACCCTTGCCGGCCGCCGGCGTCGGGTCGTCCAGGTCGACCAGGACCGCGTTGCGGTAGCCGGCGGTCGCCATCCGGCTGCCGTTGCCGAGTCGCCCGCCGTCCCGCAGCACGACCACGAACGGCTCGTCCCGGCTCGGCGTGGTTCCCGACTCGTACCGGGGTCGGGCGGCGAAGCTCTCGCCGAGAAGCTGCTCCACCTGCTCCACCGTCGCCGCGACCAGTCGTACCGCACCCGCCGCGTCCTGCTCGGTCGGGTGCTGCAGGTGCGGCAGCCACTTCGTCCACTCCCAGGCGGTCACCCCGTCGTCGGCGACACAGAGCACCAGCCGGACCTCCTCCGGGGCGTGGAAGGTCACCAACTGCGCGAGCAGGGCCCGTACCACCGGGCGGGTGTACGCCTTGTCGCCGGCCAGCCGGATCTGTGCGAACCCGCGCAGGAAGAGCGCGATCGGCTGGTCGGAAATGGTGGTGTAGGCGCGGATGAACCGGCGCAGGGACTTCGCCGCCAGCGGCTCCAGGTCCTCGACCGGCTTGGTCTGCATCGGGGTGATCCGCACCGCGAGCCGCTGCTCCCCGGTGCCGACCCGGACCTCCAGGAAGTCCGGGTGGGTGGGCCGGCGTTCCCACCGGCGCGACGTCATCGCCAGCGACCAGAGCGAACGCGGGTCCGGGTGCTGCCAGTCGTTGGCCTCGCGCTGACGCAGGACGTGCTGGCGTACCCGGCGGCGGTTCTGCGCGAGATACCGCAGGTAGTCGCGGCGGTCGGCGCCGAGCCGGGTCCGACGTTCGACCCCGCCGACCGCGAACTGGGCCACCACGATGCCGATCAGCGCCACCGCCAGCAGGGTCAGCACGATCCAGGTGAACGCGCCGCCGCTGCGGTTGATGAAGAGCAGCACCATGACCCCGGACATCAGCGCCACGGGCAGCACCATCATCGCCTGCCGCAGCCCGTTGCGCTGCTGCTCGGGCAGGCCCGGCGGCTCCTGGAGGCTGATCTCGCCGGAGGGCATCTCCGGGCCGGCCCGGCGGGCCGGGCGTCGGAACAGCACCGTACTCAAGGGGCAACCCTCCACGTCGCGGGCGGTTCGCCCGGATCCTCAGGTCGGGTCGGGCCGTCGGATCCGACCGGCCCGCCCCTGCTACGACGGATGCGGAGCCGATTCGGGTCAACCGGCCCGGAGGGTGGTGGAGGGAAATTTGAACCGACGGCGGGCGTGAGCCGTCGTGGGGGCGTGAGCGTCGCCGCCCCTGCGGAGATGTGCCGACTCGTGGTGGTGGGACCGGGTCGGCAGATCGAGGTAGCCGTACCAGCGAACGTGCTGGTCGCCGACCTGCTTCCCGCGCTGCTGCACCATCTCGGCGAGAAGCTTCCCGACGCCGGGCTGGCGCACGGCGGCTGGGTGCTGCAACGGCTCGGCGGTCCGCCGCTGGACGAGGAGAGCACACCGGCCCTGCTCGGACTCCAGGACGGCGAGACCGTCCACCTGCGACCCCGCTCGGACCAGCTTCCTCCGGTGCACTTCGACGATCTCGCGGACGGACTCGCCACCGGCGTACAGTCCCGGTCCGGGCTCTGGCGGCCCGAGATGATCCGCTGGGCCGCCCTGGGGGTGTACGCGGTCGTCCTGGCGCTCGGCGGCGCCGTGCTGGCCATGCCCGGGCCGCCGCTGGCCCGGACGAGCTGCGCCGCCGCCGTCGCGCTGCTCTGCCTGGCCGGCGCCTTCGGACTCACCCGCGCTGCGGCCGACCGGGGATTCGGCCTGGTGACGGCGGTGGGCGCGATCGGGTACGCCGGCCTGGCCGGCCTGATCGTGCCCGACCTGCACCGGGCCGGCGCGGCCCTGGTCGTCGGCGCGCCGCAGGTCTTCACCGCCTCGGTGGCCGCGCTGACCACGGCGGGGCTGGCCGCCGCGCTGGTCGGCCGGGCGGGACCGTTCTTCGCCGCGGTCGTCTCCGCCGGGCTGCTCGCCGCCCTCGGATCGGGCCTGGCCGCATACGTGCCGCTGGACGCGGGGCAGGCCGCGGCGGTGATCGCGGTGACCGCGACCGTGGCGACGATCCGGGTACCGCTGCTCGCCTTCCGGCTCGCCCGCATCCACCTGGCGCCGCTGCCGACCGAGCCGGAACACCTCCAGGAGGAGATCGACCCGGAACCGAGCGAGCAGCTGATGGCCCGGACCGCCGTGGCCGACCGGTACATGACCGCCCTGTACGCCGGGATGGCGGCGGCCGTCGGGACCTGTCTGGTCCTGCTCGCCCGGACCGGCGGCTGGGCGTCCTGGACCCTGCTCGTCCTGGTCGCCCTGGTCCGGCTGCTGGCCCTGCGACCGATGACCAGCGGCTGGCACCGGCTCGGGCACGCCGTGCCGGCGGTGGCGGGGCTGGTCGCGCTCGCCCTGGTCGGTGCGGCGTCGGCCCCGACAGCGGTCCGGCTGATCCTGCCGGTTGTCGTACCGGCGCTGGCCGGCGTGCTGCTCTTCGCGATCGGGCGCTGGCTGCCCGACCGTCGGATCATGCCGTACTGGGGGCGGACCGGTGACGTGCTCCAACTCGTCTGCACCGTCGCCCTGCTGCCGGTGCTGCTCGCCGTCCTCGGCGCGTACGCCGCCGCGCGGGCACTGGCGGGGTGAGCCGTGCAGTCGCGTCGTGACCAGGTGGAGGCCCAGACGTACGTGCTGGGCAGGCTGACCGGTGCGCTGGTCGCCGCCGAACCGGACGGCCTGGAGAACCCGAACCGCCGGATGGTGGTCGGCATGATCAGCGGGGTGCTGGTCGCCGCACTGGTCGTGGTCGGCTGTCTGATCTTCGGTGCGCTGGTGCCCGGCGGGGCCACCAGGTGGCGGCAGCCCGGCGTGCTGGTGGTGGAGAAGGAGACCGGCACCCGGTACGTCTACCTCGACGGGCTGCTCCGGCCGGTGCTCAACCACACCTCGGCCCGGCTGTTGTTCGGCACCGAGCCGAAGACCGTCACGGTCTCCCGGGCGTCGTTGCGGGGGGTCGGACACGGGCAGCCGGTCGGCATCGTCGGCGCGCCGGACGCGTTGCCGACCGGCGGCACGGTCGACCAGCAGGTGTGGACGGTCTGCGCGGTCGCCGCACCGGACCGGGCCGGCACCATCCTGTCGGCCACCACACTCAGCATCGAGTCGGACGGCGCGCCCCGCGACGACCGGCCGCTCGCCGCGGACGAGGCGATCCTGGTCGAGGCCGAGAAGCAGACCTTCCTGGTGTGGCGGGGGCGTCGGCTGCGGTTGACCGAACCGTGGCTGCTCCGGGTACTCGGGTTCGACGGTGCGGCGTTCCCGGTCTGGACGGGGTGGCTGGAATCCGTACCGGTGGGGCCGGACATCGGGCCGCCGGACGTACCGGGGCGGGGACGGCCGGGTCCGGTGGTCGACGGCCGCCGGGCCACCGTCGGCGAACTGTTCACCGCCCGTACCCCCGGGAACCCGGAGCGGCACTACCTGCTCCAGACGGACGGGCTGGCCGAGCTGAACACGTTCGCGTACACGCTGGTCGCCGCCGACCCGCGGACCGCCCAGGCGTACGCCGGACGGCCGGTGCGGCCGACCGAACTGAGCCCCGCCGCGCTGGCCGTACTGCCGGTCTCCCGGCGACCCGTGCTCGCCGCGGAACTGCCGACGACGCCGCCCCGGCGGGCGGTGGCGCCGGACCGGGGCACCTGGTGCGTACGCCAGTCCATCGCGGACGGTCAGACGGAGGTGACGGTGGACCTGCCGGTGCCGCCCGCCCGCGAGGTGGAGGCCGGCGCGGGGGTGACCTTCAGCTCGCGGACCGTCAACGCGGTCGCCGTGGCGCCGGGCCTCGGCGGACTCGCGCTGGCCGGCCGCGCGGGCCAGCCGGCCGGCTCAGGTCTCTACCTGCTGACGGACGCCGGGGTGAAGTACCCGGTCGGGTCGGCGACGGTGGCGGCCCAGCTCGGTTTTCCGGCGACGACGGCCCGGCCGGTGGCGCGTCGGCTGCTGGAGATGCTGCCGACCGGGCCACTGCTCGACCCGTCCTCGGCGGCGAGGGGGTGATCGGCAGGCCGACGTCGCCCGCCCAGCCCAGGAAAGTGCCATCCCGTATTCATTCGATCAGTGAGGAGTGAGTCATGCCGTCAGGTATGCAGATCGTCGACGAAGGCTCAACCGTCGAACTCGTCAAGGCGTTCGGGGTCGCCTACTCGGACCAGGTCAGCGCGCTGAACCAGGCCAACATGACCCAGGGCGACCTCGCCAGTGGCTGGCAGGGTCAGGCGTCGAACACCTACAGCGCCGGCCTGGACGAGTGGAAGGCCGGTCTGCAGAAGGTGTCGGCCGCGCTCGAGTCGATCCGGGACAGCATGAGCCAGTTCGCCCAGCTGACCCAGAGCACCGAAGACGACAACATCATGTTCGCGCAGCTCCAGCCGGCCACCATGACTCCGGTGCAGGCCGGGACGCCAGCGACTCCGGCGAGCTGGACCTGATTTCCACCCCGCATCCGAGGGAGAAAACGTAAATGGCCAACTATGCGGTTCGTACCTCCGCCATGGACGACGGCGCGACCAGTCTGCAGGGCATCACCGACAAGCTGGCGGCGTCGCTGGAGCAGCTGGAGCAGCGGGCTTCGATGTTCAAGAACGCGAACGCCGGTCTGGCGATCGACGGCTACGACGAGGCCCAGCGGCAGTGGAGCCTGGGCATGACCGAGATGCAGAACGCGCTCCGCGGTCACGCCGGCAACCTGGTCCGGATCAACGACAACTACCTGGAGACCGACCACCGGGGTGCGGCCCTCTTCCAGCGCTGAACCGTCACCTCCGGTTTGGACCACGGCGGCACGGGACTCCGCGCCCGTGTCGCCCTGCCGGCCGTCTCCCGGCGAACATCGCCCCGGTATCTCCGAGAGGACGTGTGTCCCGTGCCAGCCCAGATCACCGTCGACGAGAACTACCTCCGCGCCCTGGCGGAGAAACTGATGACAATGCGTAGCCAGGTAACCCAGGTCAGAGCCGGAGTGAATCCGCTCGACCCGGCCCACCCCCACGGCGAGCGTTTCAACAGTCTGCAGGTCAGGGCGGGTTCGGACAAGTTCGCGGCCGGCGTCAACCTGAAATCGCGGATCGCCGCGGTGGGCAGTCAGGCCGACCAGAAGCTGACCGCCTACGACCAGAAACTGTCGAGCCACGCGCAGGGCATCGCGCACATCATCTCGTCGAGCGACAACGTCGAGCGGGCGAACAACTCGTACGCCACGTTCAACTCGTACCTCGGTGGCCCGAGCCCGGTCCCGAGCCCGGTGCCGGGCCTCGGCAGCGGTCCGACCACCACCTGAGAGATCTGCGGTACCGCGCTTCCAGACCGCGACGCGGACGTGACGGCGTCGAGTGACGTGATGGCGTTGAGTGGAGACCCCCGATGACCCAGCCGAATCCGAACCAGCCGACCACCCTGCCCGGCACCGACCCGCTGGGCCTGCCGGCCTGGGAACAGGGTCTCACCGAGGTGCTCGGTGCCGGCGACATGGACAGTCGCCGGTTCACCCGGCCGGCCTGGCTCACCCTGATCATGGCGGGTACCTACATCAAGGCCGGCAACCAGCCGTGGAACGACTCGATGGGTACGGTGGGCGCGAACGAGTTCACCCTCTACCGGCGTACCGCGGCCAGCATGACGAAGATTGGCGGTCCGCTTTCGAGTGACGGCCAGATAGGCGGGAACTGGCTCGGGGTCTCGCACGAGGCGTTCTGGATCATCAAGGGTCGGGTCGACTGGTACGCGAAGTCGGGCAGCTACTCGCCGCACGAGTACTTCTGGAACGAGTTCTGGAACCACTCGCGGGACATCCTGGACACCCCGCCCACCCCACTGCCGTTGGACCCGCAGAGCTTCCACACCGCCGCGGAGTCGTTCTACAACCTCGCCATGTGGCTGGACAGTTCGGCACAGCGACTCCAGGCCGAGATCGACAGTCTCGGTTCGAGCGGGTCGGGCTTCCAGGGCTCCTCGTCCCAGGCTCTCTCCGACGCCCTGAGGAATCTTCACGGCGAGATGCGGCTGCTGCGGCAGGATCTGGAGACCTCCGACAACTGGGTCCGGATGCTGCACGAGAACGGTGATGCCGCGCAGCGCTTCTGGACCCAGGTACGCCAGGCGTGGGCAGACTTCACCAGTCATCCGGAATACCAGCCGAGTTCGATGGTCGCGGCGGTGATGCGGGACCTGGAACGCGCGATCGACGACCTCGGCCGGAGCACCGACGGTTGGAACAGGAAGGCCTGGGACAACGGTGACCTGGTCGTCTGGGAAAACCTCGAACACTGGTGGATAGGCGTCGACATCGGCGACGGCCGGGGTGCGGTCGATTACGACTTCAAGCATCCGGATGTGGCGTTGAAGGAAATCGACGACCGGATGCACGCGTTTTTCAACCGGGCTGCGGCCTCGCTGCACAACGCGATGGCCGTGCGATTCCAGGAACTGCGGAACAGCTTCGAACACACCTATACGAGCATGGTCGACCTGCAGACGTACGTGCCGATCCCGCCGCCCACCACCGGTTCCGGTTCCGGTTCCGGTGGCGGTGGCGGCCTGGACGACCTGCTCAACAACCTTGGTGGGGGTGGCGGGGGTGCCAACCTGGACGACATCCTCGGCGGTGGCGGTGGCGGTGGCGGTGGCGGCGGCGGTGGCGGTGGCGGCGGTGGCGGCGCCGACCTGGAGGACCTCCTCGGCGGTGGCGGCGGCGGAATGTCGGCCTCCGACCTCGGCGGCGGTGGGGCCGGCGCCGGTGGGCTGACCGGCGGCGGTGCCGGCCTTGGTGGCGGCGGCCTGGGAGCCGGTGCCGGCCTTGGCGGGCTGACCGGCGGTGGTGCCGGTCCCGGTGGTGGCGGCCTGGGGCTCGGTGGACTTCCCGGCCTCGGTGGTGGCGGCCTGAACGGCCGGCCCGGCGATGACGAGCAGCCGGCCAAGCCCCCGACCGGACTTCCGGGCACCGGGGACTTCGAGGAAGGTCCGTCGCCGATCGACGAGTTGCCTGGTTCCGGCGGTGGTGGTTCGTTCCCCGGCCTGGGCGGTCCGGGCGGAGGGCTGGATGGTCTGCCGCCGGGTACCGGAGGTGGGTCAGGTTCGGGTTCCGGTGGCGCCCTGCCCGGTCTGGGCGGTTCGGGTTCGGGTGGGTCGTTCCCGGGTCTGGGCGGATCTGGTTCGGGCGGCTCCTTCCCGGGCCTCGGTGGTTCGGGCACCGGCGCTGTCGGGGCCAACGACTTCTTCGGCGGCAGCGCCGGCGGTGAACATCCGGAACTCGGCGGCGCGGGTGGCGTGGGGCTCGGTGGCGGCGGTTCCGGTGGGCAGTGGAGCCCCGACACCCCGCCGCCGAACGGGCTGATGGTCGGCGCGCTCGGTCCCGCGCCGGTCAGCCCCGATGCCGGCATCGAGGGTCTGATCCCGCCGTCCACCGGCGCGGCGGGTCCGGGCGGATTCGGCGGGGGATACCCGCCCATGATGCCGCCGATGGGCGGCATGGGAGCAGGTGGTGGGCAGCAGGAGAAGGATCGCGAGCGCACCACCTGGTTGGCCGAGGAGGAGGAGGTATGGGGAACCGACCCGGACGTCGCTCCGGCGGTCATCGGCCGGGACGAGGTGCCCTCGGCCCCCGGTGGCGAGCGCACTCCCTGGTCGCCGACCGGGCCCGGCACGCCCGCGTCCCCGTTCGGGCCGGCCAGAGGCACCGGCCGACAGACCAACCGCGCCAACTGAGAAGGAGTCGAACGTGACCAGCCCGCTGCACGACAGGATCGAGCAGGCGTACGCCGAGTTCGAACGGCAGAAGCAGGCGATCACCGAGGTCAGACGGGAACTGTCGACGGCGCAGACGACGGTCACCGCCAAGAACCGGGCGCTCACCGTCACGGTGGACGGTCGGGGAGACCTGGTGGAGATCAGGTTTCCGACGAACTCGTACCGGACGATGGCGCCGGCCGAACTGGCGAACCTCCTCATGGAGACCGTCAAGACCGCCCGGGACCAGGCGAGGGGACGGACGGCGAACGCGTTCCAGACGTTACTGCCGACCGGTCTGCCGCTCCTGGACATGCTCAACGGAACGGCGGACTTCGACGACCTGATGCGGGAGACGGTGCGGGTGGTGACCGAGCCGTTCCCGAGTGCCGGGGGCGAGGGGGCGACCGATGGCCGCTGACCACCTTCGGGCCGACACGGACCTGGTCGACAACGACAAGCTCGTCCCGCCGTTCGCGCACATGTCGGTGGTCGGGGAGAGGTTCAGGCACGTCACGAGCCAGAACGTCCCGCCCGGGACGGTCCGGGGCGACGTCGACCGGCAGATCCACGACCGACTCGCGGTGCAGATCGAACTGGTCACCGCCGTGATCGACGGCATCACCCGGCTCGCCCACGGCGACACCGACGACGTCGGCAGTTGGCGTTCCCTCCTCGAGAACGTGGAGGACGACAACTCCGACCTGGCGCGCTCGGGCGGCGACCGGGTGCCGCCCAGGCACTGAGCGTCCGACCGGACGGCACCCCCGTCCGGAGCGGGACGGACCAGACCCCGGACGAACCAGAAGGACCAGACCCGACGATGAGCCAGACAATCGAGAGCCGGCCGGACCAGAGCGCCGCCTTCCACCAGATGCTGCTGCGGATGGCCGGTCGGCTGCCCGACGAGTTGATCGTCGAGGCCCGCCGCTGGCTGGTCGAGGGCGAGTTCGCGGAGATCAGCCAGGCGGTGGTCTTCGCCGCGCTCGCCGGGCGGATCGCGGTGACCGGGGCCGAGGCCACACTGCTGGCCGACGTCCTCGGTGCCGCCGGTGAGGACGTCGAGGCGTTGGCCGACCTCGAACGTTCCGACGCCGACCCGCAACCGGTGTACGGGGTGGCACCGGTCAGCCCCGAGGTGCTGGCCGAGCACGGCCCCGACGTTCCGTACAGCATCGACCTGACCGTGCCGTACCCCGGACCGGGCGGACCGGACGGAGTCGACGCCGCGGCGGTCGCGGCGGCGGCGTCGATCGCCGCCGGGTACCCGGTCCGCGCGCTCTGGCGCTTTTGGCGGTTTCCGGCGGGGGACACCCGGTGGCCGCCGGCCCGTCGGGTGTACCTGCTGCAGGCGGACGACGAGGCGTCGCTACCCGGGCTGGCCGTCCGGCTCCAGGCCGCGCTGGCCGCCGCCGGGGAGACCCATCCGCAGGTGGAGGTCTTCCGCGACCCGGACACACTGCCGGCGTACCAGCGGACCGGGCTCGGCTTCGCCGCGCTGCTCTGGACGGCCACGCCGGCGGTGGTGCCCCTCGTCGCCCGGGTGTTCGACACCTTCGAGCCCGACTCCGGTCCCGGGTTCGAGCCGACGCATCCCCGGCTCGACGAGGCCGAACGGGAGCGGGTCGCCGGCTATCTCGACGCGGGGGTGCCGCTGCTGATCACGCCGGATCTCGCGCCGGACGTACTCGACCCGGAGCGGCCCGAGGTGGTGCCGGCCGTGGTCCGGACCGACGGACGGTGGATCTGGACCGACGCGGTTGGCTACTACCTGCGCGGCTACGGCCTGGCGCCCGACGCCGGCCTCCTCGAGGCGATCCGGGCGAACGACTACCTGCCGCCCGAGGTCGACGCGGTGGCGATGCACCGGGCGTTGTCGGTGCTCTACGCCACGGCGACCGGTGACCCGGCCGACGGCCCGACCGTGGCTGACCCGGATCCTGCCCCGACCGCTGTCGTGGTGGACAACTCCGGGACGAGGTCGGCGTACGTCGACCGGGTCGGAGGTGGGTTGCCGTCCGCCCGGTTCGACTGAACCGGGCGTCTGGTTGAACCGAACACGGGCGACGTCCGTCGTGTTGCGGGAAGCCGTTGCTGAGGGGGATCGAGCTGAGGGGGATCGAACAGTGCCGACGACGCCCGGTGATGGTGTGCCGTCCTGGTTCCGACGTACCGGCCTGCGCGACCGGCTCCGCCGACAGGGCAAGCTGTCCGGCGACCTGTTTCGCCGGCTCGCCCGCCTGTCCGGCGACCTGTTTCGCCGGCTCGACCCGGTCCGGCGGGCGATGGCGGCGCTCCTGCTGTTGGTGCTGGTCGGAGTGGCCGGGGTGGTGGCCAGCGCTGGCTTCGGCAGCGCCACCGCCGAGGCGACCCAGCGGGTCGGTCGGCCGGTGCCGGCCGGCGAGGCACGGGTGATCGCCGCCGCCGGGCTCTCCTGTCCGGCGCTCACCCCGGCCAGGCTCGCCGGGCAACTGATGGCGGCGTCCGGCTTCGACGCCGCCGCCACCACCGCCACCGGTCGTGGCGTGGCCGGGCTGAGTGACGCCGCCTGGGAGCGGTGGAAGCCGCGCGCGTCGGCCCGGCGCGACGACCCCGCCGCCAACATCCTGGCGCTCGCCCACCTCACCTGCGACCTGGTCGGACAGGTACGGCACGCCGGCATCGGCGGTGACCCCTGGCGACTCGCCCTCGGCGCGTACCACTCGGGACTGGCCGCGGTACGCGAGACCAGGGGGGTCCCCGCCCCCGCCCGGCAGTACGTGGACACTGTCGCCGGCTACGCCGCCTGGTACGCCCACCAGCCGGGCACCGGTGGCGGCGGACCGACCAGCACGAGGGGCCCGGTCGGCACGGTGCCCGGCAGGGGCACCGACCCGAAGCCGGTGCCGGACGACTACCTGGCCGCCATCCGGGCGGCCGGACACCGCTGCGCCGCCGTGACACCGGCCCGGGTGGCGGCCCAGCTGATGGCCTCCTCCGGCTTCAACCCGAACCTGCTCGGCCCGCAGGGCGGACAGGGGATCGCCCAGTTCACCCCCGAGCTGTGGGCCCGGTACGCGCCGTTCGCCACCGCCACCTCGCCCTGGGACCCGGCGGCCGCCGTACCGGCGCTCGGGCGGGCGATGTGTTCGCTGGTCGGTGAGTTGAGCGGGGTGGGTGGCGATCCGTACCTGACGGCGGTGGCCGCGTTCCGGGTCGGTCCGGACGCGGTGCGTCAGGCCGGCGGGGTGCCGGACAACGCCGGCCTGCGTGACCATCTCGACCTGGTGACGTCCTACGCCGACCACTACTACGGCAGGGATCCCAGGCTGGGCGGCAGTCCGTCGGCGCCCACGGGTGGCAAGCCTTCGACGCGTCCGACCGGCACCGCACCGCCGACCGGGGTCCGTCCACCGCCCGCCCGCCCGCCGGTGCGGACGCAGTCGCCGACCCGACCGCCGAGGGCCCCGGCCACCACACGTCCCCCGGCGAAGCCCGACTGGCAGACCCGGGTGGTCAACGGTACCTCCGTCCTGCGGCCCGGGCAGTCGTGGAGCACCAACCGACTCAGGCTGACCCTCACCGCCAACGGCAACCTTGCCCTCTACGACCAGGGGCGCCTGGTCTGGAGCGCGGGTACCGGGGGCCGGGGCGCCGCGGAACTGGTCTTCCAGGCTGACGGCAACTTCGTGCTGTACACGTCGAGGAAGGCGACGATCTGGAGTACGCGTACCGACGGTCACGACGGCGCGATCCTCGTCCTGCAGGCGGACGGCAACGTCACCATCTCGCAGCACGGCCGGACGCTCTGGCAGACCGGCACGGCGAAGGCGAGCTGACCCGGCCGCACCCCGGCCCCGACACCACGAATCCCCTGTCCGGTCCGTCGAAACGAGGAGATCTGCCCGATGCCCGAGGGCTGGTCCGATCCAGCGCGGACGGCCGGGGTCGCCGTGGAAGCCGTCGGTGACGTGCTCGTCCTGCGCGGCGCGGCAGACCCGCTGGAGCCGCTGGTCGCGCTGGCCACGGCGGTTCCGGCGGAGTCCGGACCGGCGGCGGTGCTGAGCGCACCCCCGGTCACCGGCCGGGAGGACTTCTTCGAACTCGTCGCGGACCTGTTGGTCGAGCACCTCGGCGGCAGCATCGGGGCGGTCCGCCTGATCGCGCTCGGCGGGTACGCGGGATCGGTCGAGGTGGTACCGGCGGCGCGGCGGTTGGCCGAGTGGGTCGGCCAGGAGGTCCTGCTACCCGTTTCCGGACTGGCCCTGGCACCCGACGGGTGCACCCTCCGGCCGGCCGGTGACCCGGCCGAGCCGACCTGGGTACGGTGTCCGCCCGGCGGGGCGCCCCGGCCCGCTGCTGCCTGGCCGCCGACCGGGCCGTCGTTTGCCGCGCCGGTCGAGTCGCCGGTCTCCCCGGCGGCGCCGGCCGCTCCGGAGCCGGCTCCGGCGGTCGGGGCGCCGGCCCGAGCCCGGTCGACCGGTCCGGGGCGCTGGAACTGGCCGGCGGGCGGATCCTGGTGGCTCGTACGGGCCGCTGCGGACGCCGGGCTCGCGGTCGTACCCCGGACACGCCCGGACGTCGTGTGGCGGCCCGCCCGTCCGACGGCCGCGGCGCCCCGGGCCGAGGCGGCGGTCACCCCGCCGTCGACCGACCTGCCGGGGGTACGCACCCGCGCCGGCTGGTCGTTCCTCGAACGGCCAGGAAACCGGAATGTTGCCGCCCTGGCCGGCTTTGTCGTCGAGGTCGGCGTCAGCGTGACCGGGTTCCAGGTCCTCGGCCGCCCGCAGTCCCCCCGCGCGCTGGCCCGGATGCTCGCCTCCTGCCACCGGGACACCCGTCAGCCGGTCGTGGTCGTCGCCCGTGGGGTCACCGTCAGCGGAGCGGCCGCCGACCTGCTGTACGGGGGACTGGCCGACGCGTTGGGGGTCCCGGTCCACGCCGCCGACGCGGCGGTGGAGTTGTCCGCCACCGGTCTGCTCAGGACCTCCGGCACGTTCCGCCGGTGGAGTCCCCGGCCGGTGCGGGTGGGTGACCGACGGCCGCCGCGTCAGGTCCGGGCACTCGGCCCGGTGCTGCCGCCACTGCCCGTTGTCGTGTCCGGTGACGTCCGGCCGGTGTCCGGTGGCGTCGTGCTGACGTTCGGCGCCGTCACGTCAGCACCCGGTCCTGCAGGGGCGACCTCCGGGCATCCGACGTCAGCACCCCGTCCTGCGGAGCCGGTGCCGCCGCGGACCGAGCCGGTGGTGTTGGGCCGGGCGATCGTCGACCTGCTCGATCCGGAGCGCTGGCGGACGCTCGGCGCCACACCGGTGGCCGAGATGTCGGTGCTGCCCGGACCGGTGTCGCCGACGGCCCTGCCGGGCGCCGGCGCCGGGGTGGCGACCGTCGTACCCGCCACGGCCGCCGGCACCGCCACGCCCGCCGGGCCAGGTGCCGACCCGGCGGGGCCGCCCGAGCCGACGGTCGACCAGGTCACCGGTGGCACGTTCGTGCCGGAGAGCAGCATCGTCGCCGCCGGTTCGACCCTCCCGACCGCGGCCACGCTGTCCGGGCTGTCCGGGCTGTCCGGGCTGTCCATGAGCGACGAGCTGTCCATGAGCGACGAGCTGTCCGAGGCGGACGGCAACGGGCCCGGCCAGGTCGTACCGGCGCCCGGCCCCGGGACCGGTGGTTTTGTCGCCGCCTCGTCCGTGTCTCCACGCTGGCTCTCCGAGGCCGACGTCGAGACGGTCGTCGCCCAGCGGCCCGCGTTGCGGTCGGCGGTCGGCGGCCGGTACGACGCCCACGCGCGGGTGGTCACCCGGACGTTGGCCGAGTCGCCCGGACTGCGTGCCACACCGGGCGGCCTCGCGGACCTCACCGCGGGGCTGGTCGCGGTCCGGGCGTACTGCGACGGCGAGCGTGATCCCGTCAACGAGGTGCTGCGCGGCGCCGGCCCGGTGGAGCAGGTCACCCGGTTGGGGCTGCTGGCCCGCTGGGCCAGCTACGGACTGCACCGGATGCCGTCGGTGTTCGGTCCGGTCTTCCGGCCCGGTCCCGCCGGCTCCGGGTACGTCGCCGGATACCGCCCCGGCGACGTACTCGTCGAGCCGGCCTTCGTCGACGTGGACCTGCGGCCCGGTCGGCCCCCGGAGTCCGGCGTCGAATTCGCCATCTGGTCGATCAGCGCCCGCCGCCTCGCCGGCCTCGGCGCCGGTACCGGCACCGGAGGTGGCCTGTTCGCGTCGGGGAGCCGGTTCCTGGTGCTCGCCGTCGACGGCCCGGGCGACGGCGCCGGGCCGGTACGGGTGTTCCTACGGGATCTCGGTGCCCTCCGGAGTACGCCGGGCCGGGCCGTCCGGGACGACCCGGAGCGGATCCTGGCCCAACTGCGGGCGGTGCCCCGGGCCGACGACGGTGCTACTACCGACGCGGCGCCGTCGCGGTTCGCCCCGGGGCTGGACGACAACGGGCGACCTTTCCCTCCGCCGGTGGAATCCACCGGCGGCGCTGCCGGATCAGGTGGAGAAGCGTGAGTAACAGCATGCTGTTGGTGTCCCAGACCGACCCCGGATGCCTGCCGACCATCGCGGACGCCGTGCGGGCCGCCGGGCCGGGGGCCACCGTCGTCGTCCAGCCCGGCACGTACCGCGAGCAGGTACGGCTGACCGGGGACGTCACCGTGACCGCCGAAGACGGCCCGGGCACCGTGACGATCGACGGCGGAGCTGGGGTGGCGGTGTTCGCCGCCGGTGGCGTGGGCACGTTACGCGGCCTGACGGTCCGGGGTGGGGGCGCCGACCTGCCCGCGATCCAGCTCGGTCGTGGCACGCTGCATCTGGTCGACTGTGAGGTCGTCGGAGCCGGGATCGTGGCGGTGCACGTGCCCGGCGGCCGTCTCGACATGACCGACTGCCGCGTCAACAACCCGGCCGGGGCCGGCTTCCTGGTCGACGGAGGCGGCACCGGCACGGTCGTCCGGACCGAGGTACGCGGCGTCGGCAGTACCGGAATCGTGATCGCCGGCGGTGCCGACCCGGTGTTCCGGCACTGCACCGTGACCGACGGCCGGGGCGTCGGAGTGCTCTCCACCGGGGGCGGCCGGGGCCGCGTCGAGGACTGCCGGATCAGCGCCGTCGAGGGTGCCGGGGTGGCTGTCGAGGGGGACGGCGCCGTGCGGGTGGTACGGACGACGGTGCACGACACGCCGGGCGCGGGTGTCCTGGTCGCCGGCGGCACGCCCACGTTCGAGGAGTGTGAGGTCCGGGCTGTCGGTGGGCACGGCGTGGTCCTGACCGACCGCGCGAACCCGGTACTTCGTCGGTGCCGGGTGGACGGTGCGGCCGGGCACGGGCTGTACGTGCTGGAGTCGGCGACCGGCGAGTTCACCGACGGGGAGATCGACGGAACCGGGGCAGCCGCGGTGGCGGTCAGCGGCTCGGCGACGCCCCGGATCGAGGGTGGGCGGGTGTCAGGTGGTGTGGGGGTGGGCCTGCTGTTCGAGGCCGACGCGGCGGGCACGGTACGCGGCACAACTGTCCGGGGTGGACAGGTCGGTCTGCTGGTCCAGGGCTCGGCGTCTCCGGTGGTCGAGGATGTCACCATCACCGGCTGCACCGACCACGGTGTACGGGTGACCGACAGCGCCCGGCCGACCGTGCACGGCGGTCAGGTCGACGGCTGCCGGGCGGGCGGCTTCCTGGTCGCCGGCGGCGCGGCCCTGACGGTCGACGAGGCCACGGTCCGGGGCGGCACGAACGCGCTGCTGCTGGCCCCTGGCGGTACGGCAACGGTGACCGCCTGTGACTTCCGGGCGGCCCGGGACGCGGGAATCCTGCTGCGGCAGGACGCCGAGCTGACCCTGCGGCGTACCCGGGTCCAGGACAGCGGCGGGCCGGGAGTCCGGTTCGGCCCCGGCTCGTCCGGCCGGCTCGACGGCTGCGAACTGGTCGGGAACGCCGGTGACGGCCTGCTGGTCGAGACGGTGGAACGGGTCCGGGTACGGACGACCACGATCGTCAACAACGGCGGCGAGCGGATCCGGTTGGTGGTGCCGAGCAGTGCGCTCGACGTGGACGAGCAGGAGACCGCGCCGCCGGCCCGGCCGGTGTCGGCCGGTGAGCCGCCCCGGGAGGATCCGTCCCCTGGGCGGCCGGCCTCCGTCGTACCGGGGACGCCCGGCCCGGGCGACCCGGGGAACGCGGTGGGCGGCGTCCAGCCGGCGGCCGTCGGACCGGAGGGTCTGACCCGGCCCACGGTCGACCCGGCGACGCCGCTGCTCGCGGAGCTGGACGGGCTGGTCGGGCTGGCTGGGGTGAAGCGTGAGGTGGCGACGTTGGTCGGACTGCACCGGGTCGGCCAACGGCGGGCGGCCGCCGGCCTGCCGGCGCCGCCGATGTCCCGGCACATGGTCTTCGCCGGTGCTCCGGGCACCGGCAAGACCACCGTGGCCCGCCTGTACGGGCGGATTCTCGCCGCGCTCGGCGTGCTGCGGACCGGCCAGCTGGTCGAGGTGTCCCGGGCCGACCTGGTCGCCGAGCACATCGGCGGCACCGCCGTGAAGACCACCGAGAGGTTCAACGAGGCGCGGGGCGGGGTGTTCTTCGTCGACGAGGCGTACACGCTCGCCGCCGTGGAGGGCGGTTCCGGCCACGACTTCGGTCGGGAGGCGATCGACACGCTGGTCAAGCTGATGGAGGACCACCGCGACGAGGTGGTGGTGATCGTCGCCGGATACTCCGCCCAGATGCGTTCGTTCCTGGATTCCAACCCGGGGCTCGCCTCCCGGTTCTCCAGGTCGGTCGAGTTCGAGAGTTACTCGACCGAGGAACTGGTCACCATCGTCGAGCGACTGTGCAGCACGCACCACTACTCGCTGGAGTACGACACGCGGCTGGCCCTGGCCCGGCTGTTCGACGGGATGGACCGGGACGCGAACTTCGGTAACGCCCGGGTGGCCCGGAAGGTGTTCGAGGAGATGGTCGGGCGGCAGGCGTTCCGGTTGTCGGAGGCCGGTTCGTCGTCGGGCGTGGAGTTGGCGCAGCTTCTGCCGCAGGACCTCGGAGAGGTGGCGAAGAGCGGCGGACCGGCGGGGGTGGCCCGCGACGACGAGGTCAACCAGTTGCTCGCCCGACTCAACGGGATGATCGGGTTGAGTGCGGTGAAGCGCGAGGTGGCCGACATGATCGACCTGCTCGCCACCATCCGGACCCGGGTCGAGGCGGGGCTGCCGGCACCGTCGGTCTCCCGGCACCTGGTCTTCTCCGGGCCGCCCGGCACCGGTAAGACCACGGTGGCCCGGCTGTACGGCCAACTGCTGACCGCGCTCGGCGTACTGGCGGGTGGGCAGTTGGTCGAGGTGGCCCGGGCGGACCTGGTCGGTGAGTACATCGGGCACACCGCCCAACGCACCCGGGAGGCGTTCGACCGGGCCCGGGGCGGGGTGCTCTTCATCGACGAGGCGTACACCCTGGCGCCGCCGGATGCCCGGCAGGACTTCGGTCGGGAGGCGATCGACACGCTGGTCAAGTTGATGGAGGACCACCGGGACGAGGTGGTGGTGATCGCCGCCGGGTACGAGGAGGAGATCGAGGAGTTTCTGTCCGCCAACGCGGGTCTGGCGTCCCGGTTCTCCCGCCGGATCCACTTCGCCAACTACGACGCGAACGACCTGGTGGCCATCTTTCAGGGCCTGGCCTCGGCCAGCGGCTACGAGTGCGCCGGCCGGACGCTGGTGGCGCTGCGTGAGCACTTCGAGCGGGTGCCGAAGACGCGCTCCTTCGGCAACGGCCGCTACGCCCGGCAGGTGCTCGACGAGGCGGTCACCCGGCAGGCCGGCCGACTCCGCTCGCTGCGTGAGCCCACTGTGGACCAGCTGAGGACGTTGCTGGTCGAGGATCTGGTGCCCACGGCGCCGGTGGTCGTATAAAAGGCTGCTCCCGCATGCCCCGATAAATTGGCTGAACATTTGCTTGATCGGGGTGAAGTCGATCGTATGCTCATCGGAGCCGCAGCCGGTTCACAAGGCCGGAGGGTGGCGCGTGCCAGACAGTCACGGCGATCCGGTGAAAGGGCGACTCGGTGTTTGCACTGGCCAACCCCTGCGATACGGTCCAGGAGACCCGAACCGGAACCGATGGCGCGGGACCGGTCGATACTGCGGGAGCGCAGGCGCGAATGCGTCAGTTGCACGTCGAACACGCCGAGCCGCTCTATCGATTCCTGCTTCGGTTAACGTGGGGTGAACAACACCTTGCCGAAGATCTGCTCCAGGAGACAATGCTGCAGGCGTGGCGGCATCTCGACCGCTTACCCGCCGAGGGTGAGTCGGTCCGCCGGTGGCTTTTCATCGTCGCCAGACGGATCGCCATCGACGCGGCCCGCGCCCGACAGGCGCGACCCACCGAGGTCGGGGTGATCGACCTGACCGGGATCCCGGGACGCAGTGACCTGGTGGAGTGTGTGGTGGCCGAGCAGACGGTCCGGCGGGCGTTGCCGAAGTTGAGCGCCGCCCATCGGGCGGTGCTCAACGAGTTGTACTTCCAGGGCCGCTCGACCGACGAGGCCGCCGCCCGGCTCGGCATACCCGAGGGGACCGTCAAGTCCCGGGCGCACTACGCGCTTCGGGCCCTCCGGGCCGCGATCGGACCCACGGACCTGGACTGACGTCGGCGGGTGTGCGCCGCGCCACCTGGTGAAGAACGGGTACGCTGCGGGCACGTCACCGGGGCGAGGTGGGCTCACCCCGACCAGTCGCCCATCGCGGGCGATGTCACCGAGTAGGTCCGACGCGCTGATGATCGAGGACGGCGAGGGCGACGACGCTCTCTGCGCAGATTGTGGGCCGTACCTGATGGGTGCGCTCGCCCCGGACGCCGTGGTCGCCTTCGAGGGCCACCTCACCGGCTGTGTCGCCTGCCAGGACGAGTGCGAGGCGCTCGGTCCGCTGGTGAGCGCCCTGGGGCACGTCGCACCGGACGAGGTGGCCGCCGGCGGCGCCGCCGACAACTGAGTCGGCGCCACCTGGAGGTCGCCCGAGGCGTGGGCGCCAGCACGAATCCGCCTCGACAACCACGGCGGGCCGGACGGGTACGCCCCGACGCGCGCCCCTGAACAGGGTGAACGAGTTCTTCAGCGCCAGTTTTCCTCGGGTTAACCCGCCGAAAGGTGCCTGTTCCCTCGTTGCGGTGAGCTGTCCTCCTTGTCGCGGCCGGCCCGGCGGAGGTGGCGGTAGTCATGGCCATCGAGGTGTCCGACGATCTGGCCAGCTTCCTGCGGTGGCTCGCCGGCGAGGAGTTCCCCGGCACCAACGAGGACAAGCTGCGCAACCTGGGTGTGGTGCACCGGGAGACCGCGGACGGCATCGACGAGGTGTTGCCGATGCTGGTGAGCGCGGTCAACAGCATTCGGGAGGGCGTACAGGGGGACTCCGAGCGGGCGTTCGTCGACGCCATGCAGGAGTTCATCCGCGAGCCCGGTTACCTCAGCCTCGCCGGCAAGTACGTACGACGGTTGGGGGAGGGCCTCGAGGACACGGCCACCCAGGTCGAGTACACCAAACTCATGATCATCGCGACGTTGGTCGAGCTGATGGTCGAGATCGCGGTCGCGTTGGCCATCGCGTGGTTCTTTCCCAACGTGCTGGAGTTGCTCGCGGAGCGGCTGTTCGTCGCTCGGCTCGGCATCAAACTGTGGCTGGCCAAGCTGATCATGGCGGTGGTACTCGGCCAGGTCGTCGGCATCGGCATGCAGGTCCTGATGGACCTGATCGTGCAGGCCCTGCAGATCCAACAGGGACACCGCGACGGGATCGACACCAAGCTGACCGGCGACGCGGCTGCGGTCGGCTCCCTGGGCGGGGCGGTCAGCATGCTGCTCGGCCCCGCCGGGAACGGGATCGGAAACCTGGCCAAGGGCGCCCGCAACCTGTTCCGGGGCGCCGCCGACGAGGTGATCGACGTGGCCGGCGGCCTCGGGGGTACGGGTGTCGTCCGGAACACGGCGGACAACGGCACGGGTAACGTCGCCGGCGGTGCCGCCCGGAACGCTGGCGACGACGTCACGGACGTCGGCGGCGGGGGCATGTTCTACCGCGCCCCCGACAAGCCCACCCTGTCCGGGTTCACCAGCGACGTGGCGCACGAGGCCACCGCCGAGGTGATCACCGAGGGCACGTACGGACTGATGACCGAGGGCGAGTGGAACGTCGGCACCATCCCGGTGACCGCCGTTTCGGGCGGGCTCTCCGCCCTGGCCGAGAGCACAGGCACGGCGATCGGCTACACCCTGCGGCACCGCAACGACAGCGGGAACGGCGACGGGGAGGACGTGACCCGGTCCGACCCGGCGGACGGTTCCCCACCCTCGACGGCCGGCCAGCCACCGGCGGCGTCTCCCGGACAACCGTCGACTCCGGGTGAGCAGGACGTCTCGGGCGGGCCCGACGTCTCCGGCGGCGGTACGGGCAACTCGACGAACGGCCCCGCCTCGCCGGCCGGCGGCGGACCGACCCGAATCCCGAATCTGCCTTCCGGCGTCGGGTCCGGCTCCGGCGTCGGAGCCGGGGTCGACGTGGACCCCGACCGGTCGGACCAGCCGGCCGGGCCCGGGGACGCCGTCGTTCTCCCCTCGGATGTCCCCGGCACCCAGGGGAGCAGGAACCCGGTGACAGGCGGCTCACCGTCCGGACCGGGCCCGGGTCCCGAGCCGACGTCGCCGGTCCCGGAGGGGTCTGCGCCGTCCCAGGGATCTGCGCCGCTCACCGGGGCGCCGCCGCCGGCTTCCGGGTCGACCGCGCCAGGTTCCGGGTCGGCTCCGCCGGCTTCGGGGTCGACTCCCACGGCGGAGCGACCCGACGCGGCGGACCCGGGGCCCACGCCGTCGGTGATCTCCCCGTCGACGGTCCCGACTCCGGCTGGGACGGTGACGCCGCCGGACCCCGGTGCCGTGGCGGATGGCGTGTGGGTTGGTGCCACGCCCCCGCCGCCGGTCCCTGCCTCGGTCTCCGATGTCACGCCGTCCGAGCCGGTGCCGCCGCTGAACTCCGCTGTCACCTCGAACCTCGGCGGGCCGGGCCCCGCCGGCGTGACGTCGACCGCCGTTGGCACCGGTACGACCGCCGGCGTGACGTCGATGGCCGCTGCCGGTGGTGCCGGTACGACCGCCGTGGACCCGGCCGCCACACAGACGAGGATCGGCCGCTCGGACGTCGTACCCCGGGTGGGGTTGGCGGAGCCGACGCGCACCGACAGTCGGAGCGGGCCATCCGCACACGCCGCGTCGGACCTGCCGTCGGGGCCGGCGCCGGTACGGCGCACTCCGGAGCTCGGGGCCGGTGACCCGACCCCCGGCCGGAGGCCGGAGGCGGCGCGGTCGGACCAGGCTGCCCCGGCGGCGCGGCCCGACCAGCCGGACCCGGCGGCGCGGCCTGGTGCCGCGCCGACCGCCAGCCCCGCCGGTGCACCGGGCCGGGCGTCGGACCCGCCGGCGAATCGCGGCTGGACCGGCGGCTCCACCAGCGGACCGTCGATCCGTCAACGACGGATCGGCCACGGCGCCCGACTCCCGCTCAGCCGGGCGGCCCGGCGGGCGGCCCGGGCTTCGGCCGGCTGGTCCGGAGTACGCCCGACCGGCGGTACACCGTTACCGGGTGCCCGTCCGGTGCCGTCCGGTCCCGCCGAGAGCCGCCGGGGTGTCTGGCTGGACGGCGACGACGACACGGTGACGCCGTCCGCGACGTCGGTGCTGAAGTCGGGGGGCCGGTGGCGGGTCGACGGTGCCGAACTGCTGGTGCGGAGGATCCCCGGCGGTCGGCCCGGCCTGATGCTGCTCACGCCCGACCTGTCGGCACAGTTGCCGGAGACCGACGTGCTGCCGCCGGGCTCGGGTTTCCCGATCCTGGTACGTGGTGACGGCAACACCGCGAGCGTCGGCCGGTTCGTCACCGTGCCGGTCCGGACGCCGGAGGGCATCGTTCGCGAGGTGCAACTGGACGGGTCGCAGCTTGCCGACATCGTGCGGGACCTGGCACCGCCCGACGTGGATCTGACGCTCGTCGCCTGTGGCAGCGGCAGTCTGCCCGGCGGGCTCGCGCAGCGGCTCGCGGACGCGACCGGTCGGGACGTACTGGCGCCACCGGACCAGGTGGGCGTCGGGCTGCCGGACCACCCCGGGGAGGTCGTCTCGGCAAGTGGTCGGTCCTGGTTGCTGTTCGTGCCCGGGGGGCAGGGCGGCGAGGGTTTCGACGTCGTCAACGACGAGATCGACCCGGGCGGGGGAACAGCCCGGCACGGTGCACCGCTGCGGCGCCGCTTCGACGGGATCGGTTCGGTGCCGTCGAGCCCGGGTCCGTCGAGGGGGATGCCGTCGAAGCCGGGTCCGCAGAGCCCGGGTCCGGTCAGGTCGGGTCCGGCCAAGCAGATGCCGTCGGGCCCGGAGTCAGGCAGTCGGGTCGTTCCGGAGTCAGGAACGCGGGTCGTTCCGGAGCGGAAGCAGCCGGAAACCCGGACGCGCACCTCTCGGACGTCCGCCGCGCCGCCACCGCGTCAGCGCCAGGTCAGGTTCGCCGAGACGCCGGTGAGGGAGGGGGCGGGAACCGGTCCGGTCAAGCCGGGCCCGGCTCCGTCACGATCGGGCGGGCCGCCGTCGGGCCCACCACCGGACCCCGCCCAGGAGCTCGGCCTCTACCAGCAACATCCGGAGCTGGTGTACGAGGCGGACGGCGCCACCGACCCGGAACAGCTCGTCACCGACCTGCGAACCGTGGTGGAACAGGAGGTACGGGCCCGGACCCGCCCGAGGTTCGGACGCCTCGACCGGCGCAACCGGGAGCGGATCAACGTCGACACCTCCGCGATCGAGGCGGCGCTGCGCCAGGATCTCCAGTCCTTTTTCACCACCGGCGGTCGAACCTTCGACGTACGCGACGGGTTCGGCAGGTGGCACTCCGTCACCGTCGCCCCGACCAGGCTGGAACAGGGGCAGCGGCGACTGGACCAGAAGCCGGACAAGGCGAAGTACGACACCCGCAACGATGTCAACACCACGGTGCGGGACACCGAGACCGCCGGCGACAGCCTGATGGTCGGCGTCGGCGGGGCCGCCGCGGGCAGGTTCGGGCCGGGTGGCGGGGCCAGCATCGACATCGCCGTGGCCCAGGCCGCCGAGACGAGCGAGTCCAGCGTCAACCTCTTCGACTCGCACAACGTGCGCAGCGGTGGCGTCTCGCACCTGCTGCTCTCCCAGGTGCGGTTCACCGTCACGGCGCGCGGGATCGGCGCCGACCCGCCGGTGACGCCGCCGGCGTACGAACCGGCCCGCACCGGAGCGCCGCCGGTGACGTACCCGCCGCTGCGGAACCAGGTCACCGCCGAGATCGGGTTCCGGGTGTCCGACGACATCGCCACCGCGAGGCAGCGGCCCGGTGGGCACGTCAGGACGGGCGCGTTCGACAACGCGTTGGTGGCGGAGAACGCCAGCGTGGTACGTCTGCTCGACGCCTGGGAGGTGGTGGACGGCACGGCGACCCCGGTCCGGTCCTGGAACTCGTTGGTCGAGTCGATCATCGGCCGGTTCAGGCGTACCGGCACCGTCGACGCCGGTTCGCTCAGCCGGGAGCAGTTGCGCGGGCTGCTCAGCGAGCCGAGTCTGCTCGGGCAACTGCTGCCGAGTCTGGAGTCGACGGTGCACTCGCCGCTGGTGGTCAGCCCGTCCCGCCGGCAGGCGGTCATGCTGGGGATGAGTTCCGAGGTCACCGGCATGGAGGTGATCGCCGACGTCGCGAAGTCGTCGTTCCGGTGGCAGCCTGGCGTGAGCTGGAGCGGGCGTGAGCAGCACACCAGCAGCGTCGGTGGAGGCGGTAGCGTCGTACCGATCCGCTGGGGATGGGGGATGGCCTACGTACAGCTGCGGCTCAGCGCGCTGTTCCGGCGCAACGCCACGACCAGCGTCCGGCAGACCGCGACCTCCCGGACGGGCACCGAGTTCAAGGACGTGAAGAACGTCCTCAGCAAGGTGCGGTTCCGGGTGACCATCGATCCGACGGCCCGGGTGAACGCGTTCCAGCAGCCGTTCCGGTCGGCCGTCCGTCCGGTGGTCCTCGACCTGACGGTGCTGACCCGGATCCCCACCGACAAGGCCGAACAACTGCTGCGCGGGGCGCCGTCGACCACCGCCCCGACCACACCGTCGGCCACCGCGTCGACGTCGGCCGGTGGTGCCGGCACGGGCACGGTGGACAGCAGTCCCACGGCCCGGCCGGCCCCACCGTTCGCCCGGTCGGGCGGACACGCCATGCCGTACGGCATGAGCCAGTTCCAGTCACTGCACACCCAGACCCGGGACCTGGTCCGCCGGATCGGCGGCGGCTTCCTGCCCCGTAGCCGGGACGCCCACGTCCCCAGGCGGATGTTCTTCGTCAGCTCGGCCAGTGAGCGGCAGCGCAACCAGGCGGAACTCGACTACGCGCTCTCCCCGTCGGCGCTGCGGCAGAACTACTCCACGCTGCTGGGCGGCGGGGTGGCGGTCAAGCTGACCCGGCGGAGTCTGTTCCAGACCCGGCACGTCGTGATCCACGTGACCGCCGAACATCCGACCGCGCCCGGCTACGTCGGCCCGGAGAAGAACGTCGCGGTCCGCAACTACCAGGCCTCGGGTGGGCAGGACCGGACGGCGGCCGGCAGTGAACTGCGGGCCGCGGTGGCCGTCGAGGGCGGCTTCATCGACCGACATCCGGGACAGGCGTTGAACGTCAGCCTCAGCCCGGGCGGGGCGGTCGAGGTACAGGGCCGGTGGGCGCGGCAGGGCGGGGTGGACGTCAGCGGACAGCGCACCGCGCTGCACGGCGGTACGCCCGACTCGGAGCGGTTCCGTGGCGACCTCGAACTGACGGTCCGGGTGTACTCGTACAAGGTGGGACTGGGCCGGGCGGTCGGCTCGTGGTTCTTCGGCGTCGGCCGGCGGATCACCGCGATCCGGCCGGTCCCCGGCGGCGGGTTCAGCCGGCGGACCGTGGAGGTGGCGCACAAACGGATCCCCCGGTACCGGATCAGCCAGCGACGGTCGGTGGACGTCCTCTACGCCGGGAGCGCCGTCCCGGACACCGTCGTCGACCGACCGGTGCAGGCGCGGGACCACGAGGTGCGGGCACTGGCCCGGCGGACGGCCACCGACCTGAGCACCGTACGGGACTTCGTCGACCGCCCGCCGAGCGGCCGGACCGGCCCCGAGCGGGCTGTCGAGGCGTGGGACTACGTCGAGTCGATGCCGGGGGCGAAGCTGGTGCTCGACCTGGCCCGGCGCGCGGTGCGGGACACCCAGCGGTACACCGAGCCGGCGCCCCGGCCACGGTTCGGCACACCGGCGGACGGTCCGCAGGGCACCGTGCAGCGGGCGTCCGAGCGTCGGCTCGGTGGGGTACGCGGTGACGCGGGTCTGGTCGAGGGCATGCCGGTCTGGGCGGACCTCACCGAGGGCCTCTCCGTCAACCGTCAGCAGGCGAACCTGGCCGCGATGACCGAGCAGCGCTGGGAACTCGAACCGATCACCACCGAGGCCGGCGGCGGCCGGCTCGACGTGGCGCTCGCCGGGCGGCTGGTCAACCCGCGGCTGGTGCCGAACCAGTCCGAGATCACCACCGAACACGCCCCCAGCGGGGGCGTCCAGGTCTGGCACAGCCGGACCAGGGTGCGGCAGATCATGGCCCGGGCGCAGTTCAGCCTCACCCTGCGCAAGCCCACCGAACGGACGGACCCGTCCGGTGGCAGCGGCACCGGCACGGTCGGGTACCAGTGGATGCCGTACCAGCGGTTGACCCGGACACGTACCAAGGTCGGCGGCAGCATCGAACGCAACGTCAACAACCGTAAGGGCAGGAAGCGGACGTACCTGGTGGTGGCCGACCTCCGGGCGACGGCGGTCGCCGAGGTGACCAATCCGGCCGAGTTGCCGAAGTCGCTGGTGCCGGCGCCGTTCCAGCCGGCGGGTTGGGAACACCACAAGACGACCCGGCACAGTGCGGTGATCACGAACGCGGTCTACCTGCGGCTCACCGAGGAGCAGGCGATCAGGGCGGGACTGCTAAACTCGGCGTCGGTACGCCGGGACAACCCGATCGCGCCGGAGGTACGGCAGACCGGGCTGAGCCTGCCCGACGACCGGTCACCCGGACTGGGCCTGCAGACCCTCCACCACGTGCCGACGCTGTTCGACTCCGTGGTCGAGGCGTTGCGGGACACGGCGCGAGGGGCCGGCCCGGAGCCGTGGTCGCGGCGGATCATGCGGGCGTTGTCCGGCGACCACCGTACCGATCCGGCGGAGGAGCGCCGCCGGATCGCGGGACTGCTGCTGGACTCGCTGACCGGCAACGGGCTCGACGATCCGATGCTGAACCGTCGCCGCGCGGCCGGGGCGTTGTCGTCCGACGGCCTGCAGCGCAGACTGGGTTCCCTCTTCGACGGTGGCGTGTCGCTGATGCACATCCTGCCGAAGACCTTCCGGCAACTGCAGTACGACGTCCGGATCGAGGCGACGCTCGACCCCGACCGGGACGTACGCTTCGAGCGTTTTGTCGCCGACCACAACGACATCGACCTGCGGACCACGGGCGTGATCGGGGAGACGCGGTTGGACCGGCGCTCCCGGGGCGACGGCCTCTTCGCCGGCGCGGCCGGCGCCGGCGTGATCAACGAGAACGGCCAGCAGGCGGCGATCGGCCCCGGCTACCAGTACAGCCTGGTGAACGTCACCTCGAACACCACGACCTCCGAGTCGGAGCAACGGACCTCCGGCATCAGCTCCGGTCGTGGGGTCAAGGCCAGACTGGCCCTCACCCCACGGTTCCAACTGCGGATCTACCACCGGGGCGAGCCGGTGCCGGGCGGCGTGATCCCGGTCCGGACCCCGGAAGCCATCAGGGTCGACCGGTGGGCCGCCGGCCTGCGTGCCCGGAGGACACCAGCCGACCCGAACTGGCCCGGCCGGCCGGTGCCGTACCACCCGACGGCCGGGCCCGGGCCGGAGCCGGGCTGGCAGAGCCACCACAGGCTCCTGCTGCCGCCACGGTTCGTACCCGAGGATCTCTCCGGGGCGGTCGAGATCCAGCGGACCACCGAGGGGGCCCTGGCGGACGCCGCCCGACGGCTCCGGCAACCGGGGTACGTCGGCGCGCACCAGGTGCACGAGAGCCTGAGCCCGGAGCTGCTGTTGCCGAACGCCGGTGCCGCACTCTCCGCGGACGGGCTCGTGCTGCCCCCGGTGCCGAGTGCCCAACTGCTGTTCCAACAAGCGATGATCAGGGTTGGCCTGGTGCCGGTCGCCGCGCGGCTGGCCGACGTCGACTCGTCGGTCTACCGCGAGCACGTGACCCAGCACACCGACGAGGTCGGTAGCGGGTCCAACCTGGTCAGCCAGTCGCAGCACGCGCCGCGGCTGGTGCTGGGCCGGGGCTACATGGGCGACGCGTACCAGCCGCTGGAGACCGGCAACAGCGGTGCCGTCGGCGGTGACACCGTGGAACTCTCCGTCGGCGGCGGCAATTCCGCGACCGCCTTCGGCAACGTCAAGCCGGAGAGCCGGTCGGTCGCCATCGAGTACGAATGTCAGCCCGTGGTGGACGTGACGCTGCCACAACTGGTCGGGGGCGAGCGGCAGGTGTCCTCCACCGCCCGGCAGAACGTCCGGGTCGTGCTGCGCATGTCGGCGGAGCATGCCCGCCGGGTGCTGGGCCTGGACGGTTACGGTGCGCCCGACGACGCGAACGACCGCTTCGCGGAGATCCTCCGGCACGAGAGCGAACTGGCCAGGGCCGAGAGCGATTTTGTCAAGGAGGGCGAGGCGGAGGACGCCGCCCGGTACGCCATCGTCGCCACCGAGGCGAGCGGCTCGTCGGTCGACGCCGGAACCCGACTCCGGTGGCAGCAGGCGGTCGAACGGCGTAAGGCGGCCGAGCGGCGCTGGTGGGAGTTGGCCCAGCAGCACTACCGGGGGCTCGACGAGTTCAACGCACACCACGTGGCCGTCGCCGACCGGGTGGCGCCGCCGTCCATCCCGGTGCTCTCCAGCATTCCCGAGAACCCCGACATGGACGACCTGGAGTACGCGGACGACCTGGAGTACGCGGACGACCCGGGCGATCCGGCCCCGGCGGTGCGCAGCGGGCCGTCGGCCCCGGCCCGGACGCCACCGGCCCGGACGCCAACGGCCCGGACGCCGCACCCCGCACTCGTCGCGGAGACGCTGTCGTCGCGCCCCGCCGAAGGGCAGTTGCGGATCCGGCGATACGCCGACGCGTTCGCCCGGTCGGCGACCGACACCCTGCCGGTCGACCTCACCTCGTACCTCGGACGACGGGACCAGGCTGCCGCGGTGCTGATCGACGAGGGGCCCGCCGAGTCGGTCCCGACCCGTCCGTCGCCCGTGGTCGTTCCGCCGGAGGTGCCGCAGCCGGCCACCGACTCCCGGCCGGCGGTCGAGTCGACCGGGCCGGCGCCGTGGGACGTGCCGCCGGGCACCGATCTGGACCACGAGTACGGTCCGCTCGCCGGGCCGAAGAAAGTGAAGCCGGCAGAGCAGGACGCCGACGGTCGGCTGCGGTTGAACCCGTTGTGGTACCGGATCGGTGACTTCCGGCCGCAGTTGCTGGAGCGCAAGGACGCGCGATGGCACTACTCGGTCGACGCCGACGGCGAGATCCGGATCGGCTCCGAAGAGATCCTGACGGTGGTGGAGGACGCGGAGTGGGACAAACTCTTCGACTCGATGCGGGCGGCGGCGGCGCGTAACGGTGAACCGTTCACGCTGACGCTGGCGGAGCTGAAGGAGTCCCTCAACGGCCAGGGGCATCCGACGATCGCGGCGGGGTTCGGCCGCGGCGGCACGACCGAGGTGCTGTCGGGGCGGGTGAGCGGCGAGTTCGGATGGAATCCGGAGACCAGCCGGTGGGAGGTGAACGACAAGTCGGGCCGGTACATGAGTGACAAGGTCCGGCCGGACCTGAACCCGGCGGACCTGTCCCGGTGGGTCGGCAACGTGGCGGAGCGGCTGAGCGCCCGACTTGGGGTCGAGGTGGACCCCGTACTGCTGAAACACGCCGACCTGCCGAAGCCGCCGCCGGTCCCGCCCGGCAGGCGAGCCGCCGGGCTGCCGGGCGAGTCGGCCGAGCCGGCGCCGTGGGACGTGCCGCCGGGCACCGATCTGGACCACGAGTACGGTCCGCTCGCCGGGCCGAAGAAGGTGAAGCCGGCAGAGCAGGACGCCGACGGTCGGGTGCGGTTGAACCCGTTGTGGTACCGGATCGGTGACTTCCGGCCGCAGTTGCTGGAGCGCAAGGACGCCTTGTGGCACTACTCGGTCGACGCCGCCGGTGAGATCCGGATCGGGTCGGAGAAGATCCGTACGGTGGTGGAGGACGCGGAGTGGCAGCAACTCTTCGACTCGATGCGGGCGGCGGCGGCGCGTAACGGCGAGCCGTTCACGCTGACGCTGGAGGAGCTGAAGGAGTCGCTCAACAGCAAGGGACACCCGACGATCGCGGCGGATTTTGCCGGCGAGGGCGGGACGGAGGTGTCGTCGGCCCGGGTGAGCGGCGAGATCGCGTGGAACCCCAGCACCGAGCGGTGGGAGCTGAACGACAAGTCGGGCCGGTACATGAGCGGTAAGGTCCGGCCGGACCTGAACCCCGAGGACAACATCCGCTGGGTCAACAACGTGGCCCGGCGGCTGAGCGCCCGGTTCGGTGTGGAGGTCGTTCCCGGCCTGCTCAAGTACGCCGGGCCGGCACCGATGCCCGCGACACCGTTGCCCCCGCAGGTGCCGCCGGCGCAGCCGCCCGGACAGCCGATGACCGGGCTGCAGGCCCGGAACAACCTGTTCCTGACCGCCGACGCGATCGTCCGTCCGTACCAGGGTGTGCTCGGTGCGGGTGACCCGCGGTTCCAGCAGCTCCTGAACATCGCGATCCGAGCCCTGTCCGCCGGAACGGAGCCGACGGTGGTGGCCCGGCAGGTACGCGACGTCGCGCGGAATCTGGGGATCGAGCCGCCGACCTAGTTGTTGCCGGCGGTGCGTGGGTCGAGGATCCGGCGGTCCAACGCCCTCGACCCACGCCGCCGCTCAGGCGTCGCCGGCCAGCTGCGGATAGAGCACGGCGATGTCCTGGGCCAGCGCGCTCTTCACGGTCCGGGAGAAGTCGTCGGCGAGCACCTCGTGCTGGCCGGCCTCGACACCGTCGATGGCCAGTCGGGCCACGTCGGCGGGGTTGGACCGGGGCACGTCCGCCGGGGCCCACTGGTCCGCCATGTCGGTGTCGACCCAGCCGACGTGCAGGCCGGTGACGCCCACCCCCTGCGGGTGCAGTTCCTGGCGCAGCACGTTGGTCATCGCCCACATCGCCGCCTTCGACGGGGCGTAGGCGCCGAGGGCCGCGTACCAGGAGAGCACCGAGTGGATGTTGAGCAGGTGGCCGCGATTGGCGATCAGGCGGGGGGCGAGCGCCCGGGTCACCTGGAGTGGTCCGTAGAAGTTGATCTCGATTTCCCGGCGGACCTCGGCGAGGTCGCCGTTGAGCAGGTCCGCGTTGAGGGTGACGCCGGCGTTGTTGACCAGGAGGTTGACGTCCGTGGCGTCGGCGGTGGCGGCGGCCACCGAGGCGGGGTCGGTGACCTCGAGTCGTACCGGGACGACCCGGGGGTCGGAGATGATCGTCTTCGGGTCACGTGCGGTGGCGTACACCTTGGCCGCGCCCCGGGCGAGCACCTCGGTGACCAGGGCCCGACCGATGCCGCGGCTGCCTCCGGTGACGAATACGACGGAGTCCTGAATCTTCATGCCATTCCCTTGCTGCCTGGAGGGCGTGGAGGATGTGACGTTCGGGCTGGTTGTCCGATCGATGCCTTGTCGAGATCGCGGATGACGTCTGTAATCTAACCCTGGTCGCCGGGGTTGGGCGCCAGTTAGAGGCTGAGTGTAATCTAAATCTCGGCCATCGGGTTACCGGGGCGGACGGCGATGGAGAAACCCGGGGACAGCGGTCGCCGGGTGACCGGAGGCGGAGGGAGAATCGAGATGGGCAGGGCGTCACGGGCCGACGCGGCGAAGCACCGTGCCGAGGTGGTAATCGCCACGTCGAAGCTGCTCCGCGAGCGCGGCGCCACGGCGATGACCGTGCAGGAACTCATGGCGGCCGCCGGACTCACCCACGGCGGCTTCTACAAGCACTTCGGCTCAAAGGAGGAACTCGTCGGCATCGCCGCCACCGCGGCGTTCGACGAGATCATGGCACTGCTGGTGGAACTGGCCGAAGAGGCGGACGACCCGTCGACGGCCCAGGCCGACCTGGCGCGGCGCTATCTCTCCACCGAGCACCGGGACTCACCGGGCATCGGCTGCGCCAACACCGCACTCGCCACCGACGCCGCCCGGTCGCCGGCGGACAGCCCACTGCGGACCTCGTACGCGGCCGGGCTCCAGACCACCCTCGAGCGGCTCACGACGTACCAGGAGACATCGGGCCGTACGCCGGAGCAGGCCCGCCGCCGGGCGATCGTCGACTTCGCGACCATGGTCGGCGCGCTGACCCTCGCCCGGGCGACCAGCCAGACGCCGCTCTCCGAGGAGATCCTCGAGGTCGTCCGGGAGGCCATCACCGAGACACCGCCTGACGCCGCTGTCCCCACGTCGACGGCCTGACGATGCCGGCCTGACGATGCCGGCCTGACCATGACGGCCCGGACACCGTGCTGCGGTGTCCGGGCCCTCATCGTCCTGGCGGTACGGCCAGCCGGTCGGTCGGTGCCACGGTGCGTCGACTGTGGCGCTGGTGTCGCCCCGAACCGCCCCGATGTCGCGGCAGGTACGGGTGGAGGCTCAGAACGGTCGGGTGTCGCCGAGTTTGCGGGTCGGCCCCTCCGTACCGTCGTCGTCCGAACGGCCGCCGAACTGGGTGGTCTCGTCCGCGGGCGAGCGGGGCGGTGCCGGCGGCGCGAAACCCGGGGAACTCACCGGAGGCGCCGAGGTCGGCGGGCGTGGCCCGGGCGGGGCGAAGGACGGCGGCATGGGCGTCGGTACCGGCGGTGCCGAGCCGGGCGCGCCGGACACCGGCTGGCCGGGTACCGAACCCGGAGCCGGGGGACCGGCCTGACCGTGGTACGGGGTGGCCGCCGGCGGGTTCGGCGCGGCCGGACCGTAGTTGGCGGGGAAGTTCGGCGGGGCCGCCGGACTGTGGCTCGGCGGCGCCGACGGGCCGAAGTTCGGCGGATAACCGGCGGGAGCGCCGGGCGGGTACTGGCCGGCCGGCGGCTGGCCCCCCGGCGGGAACTGGCCGGCGGGTGGCTGCTGACCGGCCGGGCCGGGCGGGAACGTCGGCTGGCCGGGCTGACCGGGCACCCCGGGGTAGCCGGCGGCGGGAGCCGACCGGGCGCGACCCCGCCAGCGGTCCGGACTCACCGCCGTGGCGAGCAGCGGGATGGCGACCAGCATGGAAATCGTGCCGACCGGTACGTTCATCAGCCCCGCCGGGCCGACGAGATCGTCCGGGATGACCTTCGCGAGCGATTCGATGTGGACCAGTGCCCAGAAGCTGACCAGCAGGTAGAAGCCGCCGGCGATGATCGGGCCGATCGGTGAGATCCGGGGCACCAGCATCGCGGCCAGGATGATGCCGACGCCGAGCAGGCACAGGAAGCCCAGGAACCGGTCTCCGGCACTCTCCTCGAGCAGTCCGCCGTTGAGCTTCCACGATCCGAAGGCGCTCAGCATCCATATCAGTGGCACGCTGATCAGCCCCAGGAGCAGCGATCCAAGGTGTCGCACGTCCACAACCTCCTCAGTCGGTCGCCTGATCGCACCCTAGTCCGACGCGGCAACCCCGGCGTCGCCGTACCGGATGGGCGGGCCGACGGAACGGCCCGCCCGGAGGCCCCTCAGCTTGCCGTATTCCGGTCCGTCGCGTCGTCCCGTTTGGCGCTCGCCCGGGGCGGCGCCGACCACGGCGAGCCGGACCCGCCGGCCTCCCGGCGCGGCAGCGGCGGCAGCGGCTCGGTGTCCGCCTCCGGGTATCCCAGCGTCGGCGGCCTGGTGTCGTGTTCGACCGGACTGGTCAGCACGGACCAGTCGGTCAGCGTCGGCTCCTCCGCGGCGGGCGTGGGGGCGGGCGGAGCGGCGACGACCGGGCGTGGCCAGCGCCGCCACCGCTGGACGCTGAAGGTCGCCATCAGCAGCAGGGCTCCGATCAGGAACATCGTGCCGTTGTCCAGGAGTTGGACCAGCGGGATCGGGTCGCCGAACACCTCCCAGTTCGTCGGCACCGCGTCCCGCACGGTGAACGGGTCGATGAACAGCCCGACGTACGGGGCGACGAGCAGCAGCCCCGCGACGAGCGGACCGAGTGGGGAGACCCGCAGCGTGCCGAGGAGTCCGAGCAGGACGCCCGCGACCGCGAGGTACACGGCTCCTTGGATCAGGTTGGCCGTGTTGTACGTGCCGAGTTCCACCCAACGGGTGACGGTGCGGGCCGACCCGTCCTGACCCAGTGCGATCAGAACCCAGCTGAGCGGTGCCGCCACCACTCCGGCGAGGAAGCTCCAGAGATGTCGCATCCGCGCACCGTACCGCTTCCGCCGGAATCGGTCAGCCGGCGGCGCGGAGGCCCGCACCGATCTTGCGGCCAGTCACCGTCATGGATCGCTCGGTGACCACCGGGGTGGGCGCCGCGACGGTCCGGGCCGGGCATCGGGCCGGAGCATGCGGCAGCTCAGGGTCTTCCTCCGGACACCGCGCCCGGGGTGGGTGACCGGAGGCCTGCCGGAGACCGGGTAACCGACGTCACGCGACGGGGCGGAGCCGGCGGACAGACCCGTACCGTTGCCGACATGACCGAAACCTCCGCCCCGTCGACCCCGGTCCCGCCGCCGGCGGGCAAGCCCACCTCGTACTCCCGGGTGACGCTGAGCCGGATCATGACCGCGGTCGACGTCAACCTCTACGGCACGGTGCACGGCGGCGTCCTGATGAAGTTCGTCGACGACGTGGCCGGGGCGGCGGCGGCCCGACACTTCGGCGGTACGGCGGTGACCGCCGCGATCGACGAGATCGTCTTCGCCGAGCCGGTCCGGGTGGGTGACCTGGTGCACGCGCACGCCCAGGTCAACTGGACCGGCCACACCTCGATGGAGGTCGGGGTACGGGTCGTCGCCGAGCGCTGGGACAGTGCCGAGGAGGCGCCGATCGAGGTGGCCACGGCGTACCTGGTCTTCGTCGGGGTGGACGCGGCCGGTAGTCCGCTTCCGGTCCGTCCGGTGCTGCCGGAGAGCACGGAGGACAAGCGGCGGTTCCGCGAGGCGGAGATCCGCCGGGAACACCGGTTGGCCCGTCGCCGGGCGATCCAGGCCCACCGGGGTGACGACGGTTTCCCCGCCGCCGGCTGACGCCAGTCGGACACCCCGGAGGGTGTCGGGCCCACATGATCCGGGGCGGGTCCGTGTGGGCTGGGCACGCGTCCTCCACCGCCCTCCGGATCGCAGAATTGCGGGTCGGGTACGGCAGGATGGCGATCGGGCCCAGCACACCGGCGTGCTGGCCGAGGGAGGAGCTTCGGCATGGATGGTGAGGTGCTCTGGACGCCGCCGGCCGACGTGCGCGACCGGTCCCGGATCGGCGCCTACCTGCGCTGGTTGCGTACGCATCGGGGGCTCGAGTTCGCCGACTACGCCGACCTGTGGTTGTGGTCGGTCACCGATCTTGACGCGTTCTGGCGTTCGATCTGGGACTTCTTCGAGGTCCGGGCGTACGCGGAGCCGACCGCCACGCTGGCCGGGGCCCGGATGCCCGGGGCCCGCTGGTTCCCCGGGGCGACGCTGAACTACGCCGAGCACGTGCTGCGGATGCCCGGCGTCGGCGACGACGAGCCGATGGTGATCGCGCACAGCCAGACCCGGGCGCCGGTCACCCTTACCGCCGCCGAGCTGCGCGAGCAGGTACGTCGGGTCCGGGCCGGACTGGTCCGGCTCGGGGTCGGCTCCGGTGACCGGGTGGCGGCGTACGCCCCGAACATCCCGGAGACCCTGGTGCTGATGCTGGCCACCGCCAGCCTCGGCGCGATCTTCTCCTCCTGCGCGCCCGAGTTCGGCACCCGCAGCGTGCTGGACCGCTGGCGGCAGATCGAGCCGACCGTGCTGGTCGCCGTCGACGGCTACCGGTACGGCGACAAGCCGATCGACCGCCGCGCCGAGGTGGCCCAACTCCGGGCGGAGTTGCCGTCCGTTCTGCACACGGTGGTGCTGCCGTACCTGGATCCGGAGGCCGCGCCGCCGGCGGGCACGCTGAGTTGGGCGGAGCTGACGGCGGAGACGGACCAGCCGCTGGAGTTCGCGGCGGTGCCGTTCGACCACCCGCTCTACGTGCTCTACTCCTCGGGCACCACCGGCTTGCCGAAGCCGATCGTGCACGGGCACGGCGGCATCCTGCTCGAGCATCTGAAGGTGCTCGCCCTGCACCACGACCTCGGTCCCGGCGACCGGTTCCTGTGGTTCACCACCACCGGCTGGATGATGTGGAACTACCTGGTCTCCGGGCCGGCGGTCGGGGCGGCGATCGTGCTCTTCGACGGCAACCCGGCGGTCCGGGCCGAGCCGGGCCGGCCGGCCGAGCCGGATCTCGGCACGCTGTGGCGGCTCGCGGCGGAGACCGGCACCACCTACTTCGGCACCTCGGCGCCGTTCCTGCTGGCCTGCCGTAAGGCCGGGCTGCGTCCGGCGGAACTGGCCGACCTCTCCGCGCTGCGCGGGGTCGCGTCGACCGGCGCGCCGTTGCCGGCCGAGGGCTTCCGTTGGGTGTACGACGAGGTCGGCACCGATCTGCAACTGCACTCGCTCTCCGGCGGCACCGACGTCTGCACCGGTTTTGTCGGCGGCGTGCCGCTGCTGCCGGTACGGGCCGGCGAGATCGCCTGCCGTTGCCTGGGGGCCAGGGTGGAGGCCCGGTCGGCGGACGGCACCCCGGTGCTGGACCAGCTCGGCGAGCTGGTGATCACCGCGCCGATGCCGAGCATGCCGGTCGGCTTCTGGAACGACCCGGACGGGCGTCGGTACCGGGAGGCGTACTTCGACGTCTATCCGGGAGTGTGGCGGCACGGGGACTGGATCACGGTCAGCGGTCGGGGCAGCTGTGTGATCACCGGCCGCTCGGACGCCACCCTGAACCGGGGCGGGGTACGGCTGGGCACCGCCGAGTTCTACTCGGTCGTCGAGGGGCTGCCGGAGGTGACCGACTCGCTGGTGGTGCATCTGGAGGACGCCGAGGGCGGCGCCGGTGAGCTGCTGCTCTTCGTGGTGCTCGGGGATGGACTGGAGCTGGACGGGACGCTGCGCGGCCGGATCGTCCGCGAGCTGCGTACCGCGCTGTCGCCCCGGCACATCCCGGACGAGATCCACCAGGTGGGCGCGGTGCCCCGGACGCTGTCGGCGAAGAAGCTGGAGGTGCCGGTGAAGAAGATCCTCACCGGTGCGCCGGTGGACTCCGCCGCCGCGACCGGAGCGCTGGCCAACCCGGAGTCGTTGGTCGCGTTCGAGCGCCTGGCCCGGCAGCGGTACGCCGCCGGCGGGGCGCCGGTCGCCGGGTAGCGGCCCGGGCGGCGGTCCCACGCCGCCGTTCCCGGTCAGGTCAGCGCGACGGTGACCTTCTCCGCCCTGATCCGGTCGGGTAGCCGGGCCGGGTCGAGGTGGCCGCAGAGCACCACACTGGCCCCGGCGACCAGCGGGGCGAGCAGCCAGTCGACCGGGTCGGGGTGGCGGGCCGCGTCGACCAGCACCCGGGCGCCCGCGTCGAGGCCCAGCTCCGTCGCGCGCCGGGCCGCCCGCCCGGCCAGTTCCGCGTCCTGCGGCCCGCCGTCCGGGTACGGCGTGAAGTGGTCGCCGTGTCCGCGTACCTCGATCACGTAGTCGAGGTACCCGGGCGGCACCTGACGCAGCGGGGCGGCGAGCGGAGCGAGCGCCAGGGCGTACCGGTCACCGGCCGACCAGTCCGCCGCGTCGGCGAGCCGGTCGGCGGCGGCGAAGAGCACGTCGACCGGCCGGGCCGGCCCGCTGTGCACCTCGGCCCCGGCCGACCAGGCGCCGAGCAGTACGGCGGCGGTCTGCCAGTGCGGCGGGAGCAGGACGCCGACCGGGTCACCGGGGCCGAGGCCACCCGCGTCGACGAGCAGGTTGGCGGTCTTGGCGACCCAGTTGGCCAGCGTCGCGCCGGAGAGTTCGGTGCGGTCGCCGGTGCTGTCGTCGTACCAGGTGAGTAGCGGCCGGGTCGGGTCGGCGCCGACCGCGGCGGCGAGGATGCGGGTCAGGTTGTCGGCCATCGTCCGCGACGATACCCACCCGGCCGGCGCGGGGTGCCGGACCCGTCGGGGGAGGACCTTCGGTCACCGGCGATTCCACCCTCGGTCATCGAAGATCACAGTCACCGGAAAGACAGTTGCCCGACGGGTCGCCGTCGTCGCGTCCGGGCCCGTGCGGCGTAGGCTTGGCGTGAGTGTTCTTCCCCACAGATGTTCCGTTTCCCGCACCTGTCAGTCGAGGAGTCGCCACGTGACCGCCGGTCGTCCGCCCCGCGTGCTCATTGACGCCACTAGCGTCCCCGCCGACCGGGGTGGCGTTGGTAGATACGTTGACGGCCTGCTCGGCGCCCTGGCCGGGGCCGCCGGGTCCGGCCAGGACCTGGCCGTCGTCGCGCTCCGTACCGATGTCGAGCGGTACTCGCGGATGTTGCCGGCTGCCGAGGTGCTCGCCGCACCGGCGGCGGTGGCGCACCGGCCGGCCCGGCTCGCCTGGGAGCAGACCGGGCTGCCGCTGCTCGCCCAGCAGGTCGGCGCGCAGGTGCTGCACTCGCCGTTCTACACCTGCCCGCTGCGCGCGGGTTGTCCGGTGACGGTGACCGTGCACGACGCGACCTTCTTCACCGAGCCGGAGCACTACGACAAGTCGCGGCGGACCTTCTTCCGCAGCGCGATCAAGACGTCGCTGCGGCGCGCCGACCGGGTGATCGTGCCGAGCAAGGCGACCCGGGACGAGTTGATCCGGCTGCTCGACGCCGACCCGACCCGGATCGACGTGGCCTACCACGGGGTCGACCCGGCGGCCTTCCACGCCCCGACCGACGAGGAGAAGGCCCGGGTCCGGGCCCGGCTCGGGCTGGGCGGGCACAGCTACGTCGCGTTCCTCGGGTCGAAGGAGCCGCGCAAGAACGTGCCGAACCTGATCCGGGGCTGGGTGCTGGCGGTGAAGGACCGCGAGGACCCGCCGGTCCTGGTGCTCGCCGGTGGTCAGGGGCACGACGACGAGATCGACCGGGCGGTCGCGGACGTCCCGGCCCACCTGCGGCTGCTGCGCCCCGGCTACCTGCGCTACGCCGACCTGCCCGGCTTCCTCGGCGGTGCGCTGGTCGCCGCCTATCCGTCGTACGGCGAGGGCTTCGGGTTGCCGATCCTGGAGGCGATGGCCTGCGCGGCGCCGGTGCTGACCACGCCCCGGCTGTCACTGCCCGAGGTGGGTGGTGACGCGGTCGCGTACACCAGCGAGGACCCGGCGCAGATCGCCGCGGATCTCGGGGCGCTGCTGGACGACGAGGCGCGTCGGCTCGCGCTCGCCAAGGCCGGCTTCGACCGGGCCAAGGAGTTCACCTGGGAGTCCAGCGCCGAGGTGCACCTGGCGGCGTGGAGCCGGGCCCGGGCCTGACCCGGGCGGAGGGTCCGGTGGGGCGGCGGTCGGGTTTACCGGCCACCGACCCGACGGCCAACTACGCTTAGTGACATATTGATTGCTTGTGGCAATGACATGGAAAGGTGATCGGGCGCACCCGTCCGGCATGATGTGCTGATGCTCTTCGCCGTAATCCCGGCCGGTGGCAGTGGGACCCGTTTGTGGCCGCTGTCCCGCGCGGGGCACCCCAAGTTCCTGCACGCGCTCACCGGCACCGAGGCCTCGCTGCTGCAGGCCACCGTGGACCGGCTCGGCCCGTTGACCACCCCGGAACGGACCATGGTGGTCACCGGCGCCGCGCACGTGGCCGCCGTCGCCCGGCAGCTGACCGGGTTGCCCGAGGAGAACATCCTCGTCGAGCCCTCGCCCCGGGACTCCTGCGCGGCGATCGCGCTGGCCGCCGCGTTGATCGCGACCCGCGAGCCGACGGCCGTGATGGGCTCGTTCGCCGCCGACCACCTGATCCGCGACCCGGCGACCTGGGTGTCGACGGTCCGGCAGGCGGTCACCGGCGCCGAGCGCGGCCTGCTGATGACGGTGGGGATCACCCCGACCCGACCGGAGACCGGGTACGGCTACCTGCAGTGCGGCGAGCTGATCGACGGCGGCCCGCTGCGCCGGGTCGAGGAGTTCAAGGAGAAGCCGGCGGCCGAGGTCGCCCGGGAGTACGTCCGCTCCGGCCACTACCTCTGGAACGCCAGCATGTTCGTCTGGCGGGTCGACGTCTTCCTCGCCGAGCTGGCCCGGCAGCAGCCCGAACTGCACGCCGGGCTGACCACGATCGCCGACGCCTGGGACACCCCGGACCGGGAGGACGTGCTGACCGGGATCTGGCCCACCCTGCCCAAGATCTCGGTCGACTACGCGGTGATGGAGGGGGCCGCCGCGGCTGGCCGGGTCGCCACCGTACCGGGCGACTTCGGCTGGAACGACGTCGGCGACTTCGACACCCTCGGTGAGGTGCTCACCGCCGACGGGTCGGGCAACGTGGTGCTGGGCGCCGAGACGGGCGGGCCGAAGCCCGGGGTGCTGCTGCGGGACTGCGAGCGGCTGGTGGTCGTACCGCACTCCGGTCGGTTGGTCGCCACCCTCGGCGTACGGGACCTGATCGTCGTCGACACTCCGGACGCGCTGCTGGTCTGCCCACGGGACCGGGCCCAGGACGTGAAGAAGCTCGTCGACGAACTCAAGGCGCGGGGCGAGGAGGACCTGGTCTGAGGTCGGCGACCGCACCGTCCCGGACGGCTATCCGGTCCGGGACGGCGACGCCGGTCCGAGCCGGTCCGCGGTCGCGGTCGCGGTCGCGGTCGCGAACGCGACCAGCGCCGGTGCCACCAACTGCTCGGTGGCGTCGAGCAGCTCTCCGGGCAACGCGTCCGGGGCGAACCAGCCGAGCTCCAGCGACTCGGCGCTGACCCGGGCCACCGCCCCCGGCGGCGCGATCGCGGCGAACCGTATGTCGTGGTGGAACGAGCCGCCCTGGCAGGAAACCGGGTGGATGTCCAGGTCGATCGGGACCGGGGCGAGCCGCAGCCCGGTGATGCCGGACTCCTCGGTCGCCTCCCGCAGCGCCGCGCCGGCCACGGTCAGGTCGTCGGGCTCGCAGTGGCCGCCGAGCTGCGCCCACCGTCGGTACTTGCCGTGCAGGCAGAGCAACACCCGGCTACCGGTCGCGTCCACCACCAGCGTGCTGGCGGTGACGTGCCCCCGACGGTGGGCCCGGGTCATCGCGACCGGCCCGTCGGCGAGCAGCTTCAGGGTCCGGTCCCGGGCGTCGGCCGCGGCCGGGGTCACCGGCTGCCAGCCGCTGAGCAGGGCGATCGCGTCGGAGTGTAGGGAGTCCAGCACGGATCCAGCCTAGGCGAGCTTCCGTAGCATGATCGGCATGGCACGCCCCCTGCGTACGGTCGAACTCGCCCTGCCCGGCAACGAGGCGAGCGACCTGCTGCCGGTACGGTCATCGGCGCTGCTCGCCGCGCACGGTGCGCGCCGGGGCTTCTGGACCGTGCTCGACGAGGGGCCGGTCGAACGCTGCCTGGCCCTGCTGCTGGAGCGGTACGACGGCGGGTGGACCACCCACCACCTGCCGATGGACGCGGGCGGGGAGAACGGCCGGACCGACGACGGCGAGGCGCTCGCCCGGGACGGCGGCTGGATCTACGTGGTCGGCTCGCACTTCGGGTCGAAACGGGGACCGTTGCGACCGCGCCGCGCCTTCGTCGCCCGGTTCCGGGAATCCGAGGCGATCACCGGGCTGCCCCGCCTGCAGGTGGTGCGCAACGGGTTCCGGCTGCACCGCGCGGTCAACGACGCCCTCCTGGCGGCCGGCATCGGTGCGCTGCCGCTCGGCGACCGGGTACGGGAGCGGTTCATCACCGCCACCGTGGACCGGGGTACCGCCCGGGCGAAGACCTGGGTGCGTCGGCTCACCGCCGAGGACTTCCCGATCAACGTGGAGGGGGCGGCCTTCACCCCGGCGGGCACCCTGCTGCTCGGGCTCCGCTTCCCGGTCACCGCCGGAGGTGAGCCGATCGTCGTCGAGGTGGCGGACGTTCCGGCGATGTTCGACCGGACCGCCCGGGGGTGGCCCCGGGTCGTCGGGGCGTACGCGTTGACCGGGGTGACCCGACCCGGCGAACTCACCGGGATCCGGGCACTCTCCGCCCGGGACGACGGGACGTACGACGCGGTGATCGGCTCGATCGACGCGCTCGGCAAGGCGTCGGTGCTGCTCGACGACCACCCGACCGGCGGCGACGTGCCCTGCCGGCACGTACGGTTCCGTCCGCCGGTCGGTCCGGGCCGGCCCGCCGGCACCGCCGCCGTACCCGTCGCGGACCTGGCGCCGCTGTACAACGTGGAGGGTCTGGCCGAACTTGACGGGGCCCGGTACTACGTCACCGACGAGGCACACCGGATCGCGCTGTGGATCGGTGAGCCGGACCGGGACGACCCGGAGACGGACCTCGGCGATCCGGAGACGGACCGCGACGGTCTGGCTCGTGACCGGTCCGGTGATGACGGCGTGGGCAGCGACATTCGCCTGGAAGGCGACAGCCCGGACGGCACCCTTCGCGGATGAAGGGCCGCGAACCCTCGTGGAAGCCGTCCGGGTGCCGCGTTCCTCCCCTGCCCCCGGCACATGCCACACCGGCCGCTCGGCGTCGGAACGCCCGCGACACCGGCATCGCTCAGTGAGCATGCCCGCTGACGGCGACGAGCGTCGAGGTCTTTCAGCCCAGCCTGAAAGACGCAGGTGGATGCCATCCAGGTAGAGTTCGACTGGTTGCCGTGGGACCCGCCGGCGATTCGGGAGTGCGAGTCATGCTACGGATCGTCTTCTCCAGTGAGGACATCGCCCGGACCCGGGTCGCCCCTGCCGCCGACGAGGTCTGGGAGCTCGTCCTCAGCCTGCACTTGCTGCAGGGCCGCAGCCGGGACCCGGTGATGGCCGGCTGGCGGCGCGAGGTGGCCGGCGGCATCCGGCGGGAGAGTACGCCCGGACGGCTGCGGCTGCTGCTCGCGCTGAACCCGCCACGTGGCTACTTCCCGGACTTCCTCACCCCGTACGCGAGCCGGTACGGCATCGAGGCCGGACTGGACGCCGTACGCTCCACCCCGGTCAGCTCGCTGGAACGTGACCTGACCGTTCTCGCCAGCGAGAACCCGCTGCCGATGCCCGGCTCCGCCGTCGCGTTGGCCCGGGGCGACGTGTCGGTGCTCCGGCACCTCACCGACTCGATGCGGACCTACCGGGAGATGGCGATCACCCCGTACTGGCAGCGGATCCAGGCGGCGGTGGAGGCGGACCGGAGCCGCCGGGCCCGGGCCCTGCTCGACGACGGCACGGAGGGGCTGCTGGCCAGCCTGCGACCGATGGCGCGGTGGAACTCGGGGGTGCTGGAGGTGCCGGACTATCCGGTGGACCGCGAGGTGCATCTCGGCGGGCGCGGGATGCTGCTCGTACCGTCGTTCTTCTGCGCCCGGATCCCGGTCACCCTGGTCGATCCGGAGCTGCCGCCGGTGCTGGTGTATCCGGTGGACCGGCTCGGTGGCCTGACCCCGGCACCGGGTGAGGGCGCCGGTCCGGCGGGGATGGCCGGCACCGGCCGGGAGAACGGGCGGGCGGCGCTGGCCGCACTGCTCGGCCGGACCCGGGCCACGGTCCTGGAGGCGGTCGGCGACGGCTGTTCGACCGGTGAGGTGGCCCGTCGGCTGCACATCTCGCCGGCTGCCGCGAGCCAGCACACCACCGTGCTCCGTAACGCCGGCCTGCTGGTCAGCCACCGGGACCGGAACACCGTGCTGCACACCCTGACCCCGCTCGGTCGGGCGATGCTGAACGCCTGACCCGGGGTCAGCGGTTCGGTGTCGCCGGCGCGGGTATGGCGGTGAGCAGCAGGAACACCCCGATGTTACCGTCCGGGGCCGGCAGGACGCCGGAGTCGACCCCCTCGGCGGCCAGGGCCGCCCGCAGCCGGTGCAGGTCGGCGCCGAACCTGATCAGCGCCGTCGGACCGGTGGCCGGCGGTCGGCAGTCCAGCACCGCGGTCCCGTCGGTGACGGCGGGTGTCCCGGCCGGCGCCGTGACCGCGTCGGCCGCGGCGGACGGGTCCGTCGGCGCCGCCACCTCGTCGGGTACGGCCGGCACCGCCGCGCCGAGCCGGGCGACCAGGTCCGGGTCGGTGACCAGGGCGAACCGGGTGTCGGGCGCGATCACTCCGGTGACCGTGTCGACTGCCCGGGCCACCGCGACCGGGTCGACCGTCGGCTGCGTTGCCGGCGCGGTCGGCGGCTGACCGGCTGTTCCGGTGGCCGGCTGACCGGCTGTTGCGGTGGCCGGCTGACCGGCTGTTCCGGTCGGCGGCTGCGTTGACGGTTGCGTCGGCGACGCAGACCACGGGGACGTGGGCCGTCGGACGGACTCGCCGAGGGTGGCGGCGGCCCGCAGTCCGGCCGCCCGGGCCTCTGCGGTGCCGAGCGAGAAGAGGTCGTGGGCGGCGTCCCGGACCAGGGCGGCCACGGCGCCGTCGCCGTCGCCGTCGTCGGCGTCCGGGCCGGTCAGGTAACCCCGGATCACCGCCACCGGCACCTGGTCGCACTTGCCCTTCACCAGTTCACCGGCAGCGGCCAGTTCGTCCACCACCGCCATCTGGGTGATGTTGAGCTGGTTGCCGTACGGGTCGACCTCACCCCGGTGGTCGCGCAGCGCCGACATGCCGGCGACCCCGAGGGCGACGTCGGTGAGCCCGTTGCGCCACGGCCGACCCATGGTGTCCGAGATGATCACCGCCACGTCCGCGCCGTGCCGGTCCCGCAGCGCGGCCCGCAGCGCCCGGGCCGAGGCGTCCGGGTCCTTCGGCAGCAGGACCAGCCGGGACCGGTCCACATTCGAGGCGTCGATCCCGGCGGAGGCCATCACAAAACCGTGGTGGGTCTGGACGATCCGGGTCGACCCCCGCCGGGCGACCGGGCGGGCGGTCTCCGCGGCCAGGACCTCCGCCCGGGCCGCCTCCCGTTCCGGGCCGTCCGTCGGTACGTCGACCAGCCGCCCCTCCGCCTTCGAGACGATCTTGCTGGTCACCACGAGTACGTCGCCGTCGCGCAGCCAGGGTGCGGCGGTGGCGATCAGCGCCGCCAGGTCGTCGCCCTCCCGTACGTCGCCGATGCCGAGTACGGGCAGCACCTCGAGCCTCACGCCGGTCCACCCGCCTCGCCCGTCCGGTCGACCGGACGCACCGTCGTGGCCAGGTCGACCGCGGCCCGGACCATGGCGACAGTGGCCGCCTCGTCCGTCATCCAGAGCGGCACCGCCTCGACGGCCACCCCGGGCACCTCGACCCCGGCGTCGGAACTGTCCACCAGCCAGCCGTCCAGCAGACCGTCGGCCGAGCGGGCGCCGTACAGGCCACCGACCCCGGCGGCGGTGCACGGCACCCCGAGTACGTCGAGACAGCGGTCCGCCATCCCCCGGACCGGGGCACCACCGATGATCGGCGACACCCCGACCACCGGCGCCCGGTTGCCGACCAGTGCCTCCCGCAGCCCCGGTACGGCGAGGACCGGTGCGATGCTCACCACCGGGTTGCTCGGCGCGACCAGTACGACGTCCGCCTCGGCGAGGGCGTCCAGCACCCCGGCGGCCGGCTTGGCCGACTCCGCACCGACAAAAACGAACCGGTGGGTCGGCAGCGCGCCACGGTGCCGTACCCACCACTCCTGGAAGTGGATCGCCCGCCGGGCCGGCTCTGCCCCGGGCGCCTCGGCCGGTCGCGCCTCCACCGGTTGCCCCCTGCCGTCGGTGCCGGCGCTGTCCGGTGCTCTGTCACCGGCGCCGCTGCTGTCCGGTGCGCCGGCGCCACTGTCGGTGGCGTTCGGCGCCGGGTCACTCACCACGACGTGGGTCTCCAGCCGGTCGTCGGTCGCCGGGAGCAGACGTACACCGGGCTGCCAGCGGGCGCAGAGCGCCTCGGTCACCGCCGAGAGCGGGTAACCGGCGTTCAGCATGGTGGTCCGGACCAGGTGGGTCGCCACGTCCCGGTCGCCGAGCCCGAACCAGGTCGGCTCGGCGCCGTACGCGGCCAGTTCCTCCTTGACCGTCCAGGTCTCGCCGGCCCGTCCCCAGCCCCGTTCCCGGTCGGCGCCCCCGCCGAGGGTGTACATGACACTGTCCAGATCCGGACAGATCCTCAGGCCGTGCATGACCACGTCGTCCCCGACGTTGACCACCGCGGTCACCTCGGCGCCCACCTGACGGGCGTACCCGCGTACGCCGGTCAGGAAGCGGGCCCCGCCGATGCCCCCGGTCAACACCACGATGCGCATACCGACCATCCTCGCCCATCCGCTCGTGGCGGGCGGCGGGCGGGTTCGCCGACTAGGCTCAGGCGTCGCCATCATCCGTCCTGTCCGAGGGGGAGCCGTGACCAGCCAGCCCGGGCCCGCGCCGACCGAGGCGCCACCGGCCAGTCAGATCACCAAGCCGCTACGCGAACTGATCGCGCTGGTGCTACTCGGCGCGAACGCGCTGTTCCTGTTCACCGGGCTCCTCGACCTGTTCTTCGGCTGGCCGGGCACCGGCTTCGACGACCGGGCCGAGGCCGTCTACTCCTCGTTCGCCGGTGCCTCGGCGATCAGTTTTCCGATGCTCGCCGTGCTGCTCGCCACCCACGTGCGGCCGGTGGTCGGCCGGGCCCGCCTGCTCGTCCAGGTCGCCCTCGTGGAGTACGCCGTCTCGCTGCTGTTCGGCGGGATAGCGCTGCTCGCCGCAGGGTTCGGCGCGCTGGCCGAGGCCCGGTTCTACGCCGGTTTCAGCATCGGACTGGACCAGGTCGGCTGGTACGCGGTCCTCGCCGTCGCGGCGTTCCTGGTCTTCCGGATCTGGCAGACGCTCTACCACGTACCGAAGCCCAAGCCGCAGCCGGGCGTCTACGGCCAGCCGCAGCCGTACGGTCAGCAGCCGTACGGTCAGCAGCCCTACGGTCAGCAGCCGTACGGGCAGCCGGGCCAGCCCGGGTACCCGGGCTACCCGCCGGTGCCGGGACAGCAGCAGGGGTACCCGTCGGCGGCCTACCCGCAGGCGCCGGTCGAGGCGACCGTCTACGGCCAGCCGACCGGCTACGGGCAGCCCGGGTTCGCTGCCGCCCCGTCGTCCGCCCCGCCGAGTCCGTCCTCCGCGCCGCCGGCGACCGGGCCGGCTCCGGGCGCCGGGCCGGTGCTGGGTTCGGGACCGGTGGTGGGTGCCGGGCCGGCCCCCTCGACGCCCGGTGGCTCGGCCGGTTCGGCTCCGTTGCCCGGCGGTTCGGCCGGACCGGAGGAGGACGAGGATCCGGGCCGGACCCAGGTGGTCCCGCAGCGCGGCGCGACCGCGTCCGGCACCGACCAGACCCAGCGGATCAACCCGGCGAGCCAGCAGCCGTCGGCGGGTTCGCCGCCGCCGGACCGCGACGACGACCCGGCCGGGCGCTGACCTCGGCCGGGCGCTGCCCCCGGCAACGCGCTGGCCTTGGCCCGGCGCCGACTACGGCGGACGGGACGGTACCGCCGGCCTCGCGGTGCGCGTTCATTCGAAGGACGGGGATCACCGTCGGGGCGGTCGGGCGCGGCGCGGCCGGCCGTACGGCCTAGGCTGCACGAGTGGCAGATCGGAGTGACCCGGCGCCGACCACCGCGAGTCTGCGGCGGGCGTTGCGCCGGGCGGCGGACGGACGGGCTCTCGACCGGGACGAGGCGGCCGTGCTGCTCGCCGCGCGTGGCGAGTTCCTCGACGAACTGCTGGCGGTCGCCGGCCGGCTGCGCGACGCCGGACTGGCCGACGCCGGCCGTCCCGGCGTGGTCACCTTCTCCAAGAAGGTCTTCATCCCGCTGACCCGGCTCTGCCAGGACCGTTGCCACTACTGCACGTTCGCCACCGTGCCGCACCGGCTACCCGCGCCCTACCTGGAGCGCGACGAGGTACTGGCGATCGCCGCCGCCGGGGCGGCCCAGGGCTGCAAGGAGGCCCTGTTCACTCTCGGCGATCGGCCGGAGGCCCGCTGGCCGCAGGCCCGGCAGTGGCTGACCGAGCGCGGCTACGACTCCACCCTCGACTACCTGCGCGCCTGCGCGATCGCAGTCCTGGAGGAGACCGGGCTGCTGCCCCACCTCAACCCCGGCGTGCTCTCCTGGGCCGAGCTGCAGCGGCTGAAGCCGGTGGCGCCGAGCATGGGGATGATGCTGGAGACCACCGCGACCCGGCTCTGGTCGGAGCCGGGCGGCCCGCACCACGGCTCGCCGGACAAGGAGCCGGCGGTGCGGTTGCGCGTCCTCTCCGACGCCGGCCGGGTCGGCGTACCGTTCACCACCGGCATCCTGATCGGCATCGGCGAGACCGCCGCCGAACGGGTCGACTCGCTCTTCGCGATCCGGCGCAGCGCCCGGGAGTACGGCCACATCCAGGAAGTCATCGTGCAGAACTTCCGGGCGAAGCCGGACACCGCGATGCGGGGCATGCCCGACGCCGAGCTGCACGACCTGGCCGCCACCGTGGCGGTGGCCCGGATCCTGCTCGGGCCGGGGGCCCGGATCCAGGCGCCGCCGAACCTGATCGAGGGCGAGTACGACCTGCTGCTGCGGGCCGGGATCGACGACTGGGGCGGGGTGTCGCCGGTGACCCCGGACCACGTCAACCCGGAGCGGCCCTGGCCGCAGCTGGACGAGTTGGCGGCCCGGACCGCCGCAGCCGGGTTCACCCTGCGGGAGCGGCTCACCATCTACCCCGAGTACGTCCGCCGGGGCGACCCCTGGCTCGATCCACGACTGTCGGCGCATGTGGCGGCGCTGGCCGACCCGGCGACCGGGCTGGCGGTCGAGGCGGCCCGGCCGGGCGGACTGCCCTGGCAGGAGCCGGACGACGCGTTCGTGCCGGGGGGCCGGACCGACCTGCACGCCACCATCGACACCGCCGGTCGGACCGGTGACCGGCGCGGCGACTTCGACCACGTGTACGGCGACTGGGCCGAGGTCGGTGCCCGGGTGTCGACGGCGGGGCAGACCCCGTCGTCGAGCGCCGACGGGCCCGACCACGACCTGCGGGCCGGGCTGCGGCTCGCCGCCGACGATCCGGCCGCGCTGCTGGAGGCACGGCACGAGGCGGCGGCGCTGGCACTGTTCGGCGCGGACGGGGCGGCTCTGGACGAGGTGTGTCGGATCGCCGACGAGCTGCGCCGGGCGACCGTCGGTGACGATGTGACGTACGTGGTCAACCGGAACATCAACTTCTCCAACGTCTGCTACGTCGGTTGCCGGTTCTGCGCCTTCGCGCAGCGGGAGCGGGACGCCGACGCGTACCGGCTGTCGGTGGAGCAGGTGGCGGACCGGGCCGAACAGGCGTGGCAGGCGGGCGCGACCGAGGTCTGCATGCAGGGCGGCATCGACCCGAAGTTGCCGGTCACCGCGTACGCCGATCTGGTCCGGGCGGTCAAGACCCGGGTGCCCGGGATGCACGTGCACGCCTTCTCTCCGATGGAGATCGTCACCGCTGCGGCGAAGGCCGGAGTCTCCATCCGGGACTGGCTCGGCGAACTGCGCGACGCCGGTCTGGACACCATTCCCGGCACCGCCGCCGAGATCCTCGACGACGACGTGCGCTGGGTGCTCACCAAGGGCAAACTGCCGGCCGCGACCTGGGTCGAGGTGGTCAGTACCGCGCACGAACTCGGCATCCGATCCAGTTCGACCATGATGTACGGCCACGTCGACCATCCACGACAGTGGCTGGCGCACTTCCGGGTGCTGGCCGGGATCCAGGACCGTACCGGCGGATTCACCGAGTTCGTGGCGCTGCCGTTCGTCCACACCAACGCGCCGATCTATCTGGCGGGTATCGCCCGCCCGGGTCCCACCTGGCGGGAGAACCGGGTCGTGCACGCGATGGCCCGACTGCTGCTGCACGGCCGGATCGACAACATCCAGTGCTCGTGGGTCAAGCTCGGCGACGCCGGTACGGCGGAGCTGCTCCGGGGCGGGTGCAACGACCTCGGCGGCACGCTGATGGAGGAGACCATCTCCCGGATGGCGGGTTCGGACCACGGCTCGGCCCGGACCGTCGCCCAGCTGGAGCGGATCGCGGCGGCGGCGGGCCGTCCCGCCCGGCGACGCACCACCGTGTACGGACTCGCCGGCTGAACCCCCCGTTCCGGGACTTGCGGAAACGGTGCCGGACTGTCGGGCCAGGCGACACGCCGGAGTCGCCACGCCGATTTCCGACCCAACTCGCCGAGTCGGCGTTACCCGTACCCGGTCTGAATCGATAGGCCCGGTTGCGAGGCCGTGATGACGCGACAGTCGTCCGGACACGCGGTAAGGGGTGACTCCACTTAGCAGGTTCGGCTTGACGACGCACGTATAACACGCGTGTAATTTCAGTGGGGTCGTTCGTACGGAGCGCACCAAATCGCTACCGGGCGGACAAACACGCCTTCCGCGTGGGGGGTTGCACCGGCTGCCACGTCGGTGCGCGATAAGGAGGCAACTGGATGGACGGCCGACTCGAGGTGGCCGACCTACTCGGAAATGCTCCGGAGTGGCAAGAGCGCGCACTGTGCTCGCAGACCGATCCGGAGGCGTTCTTTCCCGAGAAGGGCGGCTCCACCCGCGAGGCGAAGCGAATCTGCTCCCGCTGTGAGGTCAAGACCGAGTGCCTGGAGTACGCGCTCGGTCACGACGAACGGTTCGGCATCTGGGGCGGGTTGTCCGAACGCGAACGGCGCAAGTTGAAGCGTCGCGTCGCCTGATCGGCGGTGATCCGGGCGGTGGGGGGCCGCTCGGGTCCGGCCGGTCGCGTCCGGGTCCTCGTCGGGGGGCGAAACCCGGCCAGGGGGGTCAGGCGAGCTCGTCCGGGTCGACCCCGAGCAGGTTCGCCACCTGCTCGATGATCACGTCGTGGACCAGGTCGGCGAGGTCCTCCCGGTCGATCGCCCGGAACTCCAGCGGACGCCGGTAGAGCACGATCCTCGGCGGCACCTCCTGCCGTCCGGGCCGCCCGGGCAGGAGCCGGGCCAGCGGCACCTCGCCGTCCTCCAGCACGTCCGAGTCGTAGACGTTCAGGTCCGGCGGGACGTCCTCGACGGCGAACTCGACCCCGGCGAGTTCCTTGGCGAACCGGCGCTCCAGGGTTTCGACGGTGTCCAGCACAAGATCATCGAAGATCTCCGACTTGGTCCGGGCCAGCGGCACGGTGGCGGGGACCAGCCGACCACGCAACCCGCGGCCGTGCCGGTCCCGGCGCGACGGACGGCCGTTACCCGGGCGACGGTTCTCCGGACTGGTCAACTCAGCCTCGCTCCACTCGCTGTGCTTGCCCCACGACGACAGGGTAGACCTGGTCGGGCCGGTACCGGATCGTGGATTCGGCCGTGTCTCCGGTCGCCCCGGCCCGCCTGTCCCGATCCGTCTCCCGAAGTGTGATCACGGTTACCGGCGTGTCGCAGGCCCAAGCGCTGCTCCGGAGCCGGTAATGGAGATACCGTGCCGCCGTGAGGTCACCACGGCGTTGCTCCCGCAACGGCTGCCCCCGGCAGGCGGTCGCCACGCTGACCTATGTCTATAACGAGTCGACGGCGGTGGTGGGGCCGCTGGCCGCCTTCGCCGAGCCGCACACGTACGACCTCTGTGAGCCGCACGCCCGGAGCTTGACCGCGCCGCGCGGCTGGGAGGTGGTCCGGCACGAGGGGGAGTTCGAGCCGCCGCCGCCGACCACCGACGACCTGGTCGCGCTCGCCGAGGCGGTCCGCGAGGCGGCCCGTCCCGCGCCCCGGCCGCCGGACGAGGTGGACGTCGATCCGCACACCGGCCAGCAGACCGGACGCCGCGGCCATCTGCGGGTCATTCCGCCCAGCTACTGAAGGACGGGCTCCTACCCACCCACCGGCTACCGCTCCGGCGCCAGCCGGTGGGAAGGACAACGCCCCCCTCCGGACAACGCCCCCTCCTGACAGTGCACCGTCCGGAGCCGGGACCGGAGCCGACCGCGGCACCCCTCCGCCCGCCTCGTCCGTTCGGTGCGGGGCCCTCGTGCTGTCGGCCGACCGGTGGTCGTCCTGGGATACCCGTTCGGCTTTCCGGAAGGCCGCATGCCAGGATCGGCATCTGATCGGATCTCCGCGACGCCTACGGCAGCGGGCCGACCCGCGTACCCACCCGTCGGCACGACCCGTGAGGAGCCGCCCCATGTCCGCCCGTACCCCTGCCCTGCCCCGGCTGCCCCGGCGTACGCTGCTGCGCGGCGCGGCCGGGACGGCGGCACTGTTCGCCACCGGCGGCCTGCTCGGCGCCTGCGGCACCAAGGGTGCCCGGCAGACCGAGGCGAGCTGCGTCAGCGAGGACCGCTCCGGCAGCGAGAAGACGCTGCTCTTCTCGAACTGGCCGCAGTACCTGGACGTCGACGAGGAGAACGAGTCGAAGCGGCCCACCCTGGAGGCGTTCCAGGCCCGGACGGGCATCCAGGTGACGTACACCGAGGACATCAACGACAACAACGAGTTCTTCGGCAAGGTACGGCCGCAGCTGGCCGCCTGCGAGCCGATCGGCCGGGACATCATCGTGCTCAGCGACTGGATGGCGGCCCGGGTGATCGGGCTCGGCTGGGCGCAGCGCCTGGATCCGGCCCGGATCACAAACGTCGACCGTAACCTGCTGTCCTCGCTGCGTAACCGGACGTACGACCAGGCGAACGTGCTCGCCATCCCGTGGCAGTGCGGCCTGGCCGGGCTGGCCTACAACGGGAAGGTCACCGGGGAGATCCGGACCGTGGACGAGCTGCTCACCCGCCCGGACCTCAAGGGTCGGGTGACCCTGCTCAGCGAGATGCGCGACACGATCGGGCTGATCCTGCAGTCCAACGGCGCCGACCCGACCAACTTCACCGACGCCCAGTTCGACGACGCCCTGGAGAAGCTCCGGCGGGCGGTGGCGAGCGGCCAGATCCGGCGGTTCACCGGCAACGACTACGCCCCCGAACTCGCCAAGGGCGACATCGCCGCCTGCATGGCCTGGTCGGGCGACGTTATCCAGCTCGCCGCCGAGGACGAGCGGATCCGGTTCGTGGCGCCGGACTCCGGGGCGATGCTCTACTCCGACGACATGCTGGTGCCGAACCGGGCGACGCACCGGGCGCACGCCGAGGCGCTGATGGACTACTACTACGACCCGGCGGTCGCCGCCCAGGTCGCGGCGTACGTCAACTACATCTGTCCGGTGCAGGGCGCGCAGGCGGAGATGGAGAAGATCGATCCGGAGCTGGCGACCAACCCGCTGATCTTCCCGGACGCGGCGCTGCAGGCCCGGTCCAAGAAGTTCATGACGCTGACCGAGGAGCGGGAGCGGGCGTACGAGTCGAAGTTCCAGCAGGTCATCGGGGGATAGCGGTGGAAAACGAGCAGCCCGGGGCGCAGTTGCGGCTGGTCGAACTGACCAAGCGGTTCGGCCCCGCCCGCAGGCGCCCACGGCGCGACGCCGGATCCGACGGTGGTGCGCTCGCGGTCGACCGGCTCGACCTGACCGTGCCGGCCGGGACGTTCTTCGCCCTGCTCGGACCCTCCGGCTGCGGCAAGACCACCACCCTGCGGATGGTCGCCGGGCTGGAGGAGCCGACCAGCGGCCGGGTGCTGCTCGACACGGAGGAGATCACCCGGCTGCGGCCGTACCGGCGACCGGTGAACACCGTCTTCCAGAGCTACGCGCTCTTCCCACACCTGGACGTTTTCGAGAACGTGGCGTTCGGGTTGCGCCGGCGGGGCGTACCGGACGTGGCCGGGCAGGTCCGGGCGATGCTGTCGCTGGTCCAGCTCGACGGGTACGACCGGCGCCGGCCGGCCCAGCTCTCCGGTGGCCAGCAGCAGCGGGTGGCGCTGGCCCGGGCGCTGGTCAACCGACCCCGGGTGCTGCTGCTCGACGAGCCGCTCGGCGCGCTCGACCTCACCCTGCGCCGTCGGATGCAACTCGAACTGAAACGGATCCAGACCGAGGTCGGGATCACCTTCGTGCACGTCACGCACGACCAGGAGGAGGCCATGACGCTGGCCGACAGCGTCGCGGTGATGAACGCCGGCCGGATCGAGCAGCTCGGCACCCCGGCCGAGCTGTACGAGTTCCCGGCGACCGCGTTCGTCGCCACCTTCCTCGGTCGGTCCAACCTGCTGGCCGGCCGGGTGATCGGGCGTGGCGGTGACGACGTCCTCGTCGAGGCGTACGGGGAGCGGCTCTCGGTGCCGGCGGTCCGGTCCCGGAGCACGGCCGGCGCGGTGCTGCTCGGGATCCGGCCGGAGAAGCTGCGGCTGGTCCGGTCGGTGGACGAGGTCCCGGCCGGGCACCAGTCGGTGGCCGGGATCGTGACCGACGCCGCCTACCTCGGCACCAGCACCCAGTACGTGGTCCGGACCGGCTGGGGCACCGAGCTGTCGGTCTTCGCCGCCGCCGACGGACAGGCCCGGCCGGTACCGGTCGGCGCCGAGGTGGTCGCGCACTGGCATCCCCGGTACGCGTTCCTGCTCGACGCCGGGACGGGAACGCCGGGTGGGGAGGTCGTGCCGTCGGTGGGGTCGGCCGGTGCGGTACCGGCGAACGGCGTCGGGCCACGATGACCGGGGTGACGACACCCCGGCCCCGGGCGGTGGAGGACCGGCCCGACCCGCCGGGGCGCCGGTCAGGGACGGCGGATCACCGGTCGGGGACGGCGGGGCGACGGTCCGGGCGCCGGCTGCTGCCGTACCTGCTGGCCGCGCCCGGGGTGCTCTGGCTGGTGGTCTTCTTCCTGCTGCCGGCGGTCCAGCTCGGCGCGACGAGTCTCTACGACCCGACCGGCTCGCTGACCGACGGCTACGCGATGACCTGGTCGTTCGGCAACTACCCGGACGCGATCGCCGCCTACTGGGTCCACTTCGGACGATCCTTCGGGTACGCCGGGCTCGCCACCGCGCTGGCGCTGCTGCTCGGCTACCCGCTGGCGTACGCCATCGCGCTGCGCGCCGGACGCTGGCAGAACCTGCTGCTGGTCTGTGTGGTCGCCCCGATGTTCACCAGCTTCCTGGTCCGGACCCTGGCCTGGAAGACCGTGCTCTCCGACACCGGCACCCTGGTCGGGCTGCTCCGCGACCTGCACCTGCTCGCGCCCGACGGGCGGCTGCTCGCCTCCCCGGTCGCGGTGGTCACCAGCCTCACCTACGGCTACCTGCCGTTCATGGTGCTGCCGATCTACGCCAGCCTGCAGCGGCTGGACCGTCGGCTGCTGGAGGCGGCCCGGGACCTGAACGCCCGACCGGCCCAGGTCTTCCGGACCGTCACCCTGCCGCTGTCGAAACCCGGGGTGGTCGCCGGCACGCTGCTCACCTTCATTCCGGCCGCCGGCGACTACATCAGCGCCGAACTGCTCGGTACGCCGAACGAGTACATGATCGGCAACGTCATCGACGCGGCGTTCCTGGTCCGGCTCGACTATCCGCAGGGGGCCGCGCTCTCCGTCGTCCTGCTGCTGGTGATCCTGGCGCTGGCGGTCGGCTATCTGCGCCGGAGCGCCGCCGAGGAGGTGGGGTGAACGTGGGGCACCGGTTCTGGCGCTGGATCGCCGACCACTGGGTGCTGGCGGTCGCCGGGCTGGTCCTCGGCTACCTGCTGCTGCCGGTGGTGGTGGTCGCCGGGCTGTCGCTGAACCGGCCGTCGGGCCGGCTGTCGTACGACTTCGCCGAGTTCACCCTCGACAACTGGCGGGACCCGTGCGCCGCGCCGGGGATGTGCGGGGCGGTGCTGCGCAGCGTACAGATCGGTTTCCTGGCCACCCTGGTCTCCACCGTGCTCGGCACCCTGCTGGCGTTCGCCCTGGTCCGGCACCGGTTCCGCGGCCGGGCGGTGGCGAACCTGCTGGTCCTGGCGCCGATGGCGACCCCGGAGGTGGTGCTCGGCACCTCGCTGCTCGCCCTGCTGGTCGCGGCCGGGATACCGCAGGGCTTCTGGACCGTGGTGATCGCGCACGTGATGTTCTGCGTGTCGTTCGTGGTGGTGACCGTCCGGGCCCGGTTGTCCGGGATGGACAGCCGGCTGGAGGAGGCGGCGCTGGACCTCTACGCCAGCGAGTGGCAGGCGTTCCGCCGGGTCACCCTGCCGCTGGTGCTGCCCGGCATCGTCGCCGCCGCACTGCTCGCCTTCTCGCTCTCCTTCGACGACTTCGTCATCACCAACTTCAACTCGGGCACCACGGTCACCTTCCCGATGTACGTCTGGGGCGCCAACCAGCGCGGCATCCCGCCCCAGGTGAACGTCGTCGGCACCGCGATGTTCGGGCTCGCCCTGCTGCTGATGCTGGCGGTCCGGCTCCGCTGGCGGTTGCCCCGTCGCCGGCCGACCAGCGCCCCGTCGACCGACGAGCACGCCGGCGTCGGGTGACCCGGGGCGGAAGCGTCGTCGGTCAGTCGAACCAGTCGGGGTCACCGGAGCGGATCAGGGCGGCGAGCCGGGTCCGGTCCCGGAAAGCGGCCTGGAGCAGAGCACCCAACCGGCGCAGCGCCTCCGGGTCGGTGCCGTGGGCGACGAAGGTGCCGGCCTCCGGGTCGAAGTCCACCCGGTCGGCGAGCTCGGGAGCCTCCGCCTCGATCACGGAGCGGGCCACCCCCGCCCAGCCGTAGCCGTTGCCGTACTGGTCGCACTCCTCGAAGACGTCCATCACCTCGAGCATGTGCGTGTCAGTGAGCTGCAGGCAGTAGGAGCCCGGCCGGTGGTCGTACTCGAAGAAGACCAGCGGGGCGAAGGTCCGGTCGGTGTCGGTCACGCCGGCGATCCTAGGGACGGCCGCCGACAGAACCGGGTCACCGGCCGAGGGTCCGGGCGAACGCGGCGTGGGTCGGCGCCCCACGCTGGCGGTCGAGTACCGCGAAGACGACCTCGTCGAAGTGCGGGCGGTCGCGCAGCGCGCCGGCGAACGCCTCCGCCACCACGGTCGGCTCGTTGCCGAAGACCCCGCAGCCCCAGGCGCCGAGGACGAGCCGGCGGTGCCCGTACGCGGCCGCCACCGCCAGCACCCGGTCGGCCCGGCGGCGCAGCAGGGCCGGGACGTCCGCCACCCGGTCCGGCTGACTGCGCAGCATCGCCGACCGGTTCGGCGCCGCCGAGGTCAGGAACGAGACCGGGTACGGGCTGTCCAGCGGGTCCCCGCTGTCGTCCCGGAACACCGGAACCGCCGGCGAGTAGATGACCCGGTCGCTGTAGCCGAGATCGGGGTCGACCCGGTGTGCGGCGTAGAAGTCCCAGGCCGCCTGGAGGCAGGCGTACAGCCCGGAGGCGCGGGCCACACTCTCCTCCTGGGCCTGGGCGCCGTTGCGGAACCCGCCGCCGGGGTTGCGGGCCGAGGCGAACACCAGGCAGGCCAGGTCGCCGCCGAGCCGACGGGTCGCGGCGAGGGTGCTCTCGTTGGTCACCTCGATCGTGGCCGGCGGATGTGGCGCGGGGGCCGGCGCACCGGGCAGGGGATCGTCGGGCAGGTACAGCCGGGTGCCGGCGACCGCCCCCGCCACCTCGTCGGCGATCACCACCTCGGCGCCACCCGCCGTCCGGTAGGCGCCCCGGTCCAGCGCCTCCACCGTCTCCCGGGCGATCGCCCGCAACCGACTGCTCACGCCGCCATCATGATCGCCTGCTGGTCGCCGTTCCACTCGTTTCCCGTCGGCCGGGGTGGCCGTGTTCCTGCGGACCGACCGCGGCCGCCGCCGTACCCGGTCACCTGGACCCGGTCCGATACCGTGACCGGCATGGCTGACCAGGTGTTGCTCGGCACCGGCCGGGACGCGGACGTCTTCGCGTTGGACGACGGGCGGGTGCTGCGCCGCTACCGCGACGGCGGCGACGTTGCCCGGGAGGCCTCGATCATGGCGTACGTCGGCGGGCACGGCTTCCCGGTGCCCAGGGTGGACCGGGCCGAGGGCGCCGAGCTGGTGATGGAACGGGTCGACGGTCCGACCATGCTGGCGGCGCTGATCGCCGGGGAACTCGACGTGCCGGACGGGGCGGCGATCCTGGCCGACCTGCACCGCCGGCTGCGCGGACTGCCGCCCCGGCCGGGCGGTGACCCGGGGCTGCGGGTGGTGCACCTGGACCTGCATCCGGAGAACGTCATGCTCGGCCCGGGCGGGCCGGTGGTCATCGACTGGCGCAACGCCCGGGATGACGAGCCCGACCTGGACGTCGCGATGTCGGCGCTGATCCTGGCCGAGGTGGCGGTGAACAACTGGTTCGGTCTCGGTGACGTGGGTGAGCGTTTCCTCACCGCGTTCCTGGCCCGGACGCCCGGGGATCCGGTACGGCTGCTCGACGCCGCGCTCGCGACGCGGCGGGTCAATCCGACGCTGAGCGTCGAGGAGATCGGCCGGCTCGACGACGCGGCAACGTTGGTCCGCGAGCACTGGCGACCGACGGCAGGGTGACCGCCGGCCGGCGGCGGGGGTGACTGTCGGCCGGCGCGGACCGGTGCGTGTCGGTGGCGGTGTCTAGACTCCGCCGTCATGGCAAAGGTGAGCTTCGTCGATGAGACCACGGCCGGGGCCCGGGTGCCCGCGTGGGCACTGGAGATATTCGAGGAGCGGCTGACGCTGCGGGAGCTGGTCCGGCGTCGGATCTTCCAGGAGGTCGCGGAGTACAACGCGAGCAGCTCCGGGCCGTTCCGGGGACTGGTGCAGCCCACGGCCGCCGAACGGGCGCTCAACGGCGACCGGTCGACGGTGCCGCCGCGCCGGGTCGACCCGGAGCGGCAGGTCGCGCTCGCCGAGGCGGCGTTCGCCCGCAACGGTTTCGTGGTGCTGGTCGGCGACCACCAGGTCGACGACCTCGACCAGGTGGTCGAACTGGGGCGGGACACCGAGGTCACCTTCCTGAAGCTCGTACCCCTGGTGGGCGGCTGATGACCACCGCCACCGGCGACCGGCGCAGCCACCTCGACGACCTGGTCGCCGCCGGTCGGCTCGACGACCTGGCCCGACACCTGCGGGTCAACCTGCGCTCGTCGGCGGCCGGCGAGGCCGTCCGGCAGGCACTGCGCGGGCTGTCCCGGGAGCAGATGGTCGAGCTGATCCGGGTGCTGGCCGCCGGGGCGCCGACCGGTGGCCGGAGGATGAGCTGGTCGGATCAGGAACTGGTCCGGGAGTTGGCCCGCCGGTTGCCCGAGGACGTCAGCGCGACGACCGCCGCCGAACTGCTCGCCTTCGCCGTCCGGAATCCGCACGCGATGCCACCCGCCGCGCTGGCCACCCTGGTCCGCCGCGCCCACCCCGACGGCAATCCGCCGGACGAGGTACGCGAGCTGGTGCAGGACCGGTCCGGGGAGAGCCCGCACCTGCGGCAGCTGCTCGCCGACCTGGTGGGGCCGGCGGTGCGCGGGGGTGACCCGTGGGCCGACCGGATCCTGGCGGACCTGCCCGGCCTGGAGCCGGTCTGGACAAAACTGGTCGGCCACGCCAGCACCGCGACCAGCGCCCGTCCGTCCGCCGACTGGCGTCGCGGCGCCGAGGCTCTCCTGTCCACGATGGACGCGGCACGGGTCCGGGCCGTGCTCGGCGACTGGGTGGCGACGGGGACCCGGACGCCGCACCGGCAGCCGGACCCGCTCAACGCCGACACCCTGCGCGGGCTGCTCTGGACCCTGGAATTGGTCGGCCCCGCACCGGAGCAGGTGCGCATGCTGGCCGCCCTGGTCGAGGCGATGCTGCGCCGGCTGCCCGGGATCGGGCCGGCCAGCCCGAAACTGGCCAACGCGGCGGTCGGCGTACTGGGCAGGCTCGACGGAGAGGACGCCCTCGGGCAGCTCGCCCGGCTCGCCAACCGGGTCAGCTACCGGGGCACCCTCAACGAGATCGACAAGGCGCTCGCGGTCCGGGCCGAGGCGCTCGGACTCTCCCGGGACGAGATCGAGGAACTCGCCGTACCCGACTACGGGCTCACCGACGTCGGCCGGCACACGGTGCGGTTCGCCGCCGGCCGGGCCGAACTGGAGATCCAGGCGAGTGCGGTCACCGTCACCTGGTTCACCGATGCCGGTCGCCAGGTCAAGAGCCCACCGGCGGCGGTACGCCGGGACCAGCCGGGTGAGCTGGCCGAACTCAAGGCCATGGTCAAGGAACTCTCGGCGATGCTGAGCGCCCAGTCCGCCCGGCTGGACGGGCTGTTCCTGGCCCGACGGGAGTGGTCCGCGCCGGTCTGGCGGGAGCGCTACCTCGACCACCCACTGGTGGGCACGCTGGCCCGTCGACTGATCTGGGTGGTCGACGGGGTGCCCTGCGGGTACGTCGACGGCGTCCTGCGTACCGTCTCCGACGCCGAACACGTCGTCGGCGCCGCTGCCCGGGTCGAGCTGTGGCATCCGATCGGCCGACCGGTGCCGGAGGTGGTCGCCTGGCGGGAGTGGCTGGAGCGGCACCGGGTCGTGCAGCCGTTCAAGCAGGCGCATCGCGAGGTCTACCTGCTCACCCCGGCGGAGGAGCAGACCGGGACGTACTCGAACCGGTTCGCCGGCCACGTCCTGCGCCAACACCAGTTCCATGCCCTGGCCGCGGCTCGGGGCTGGCGGGACAAGCTCCGGCTCTCGGTCGACGACACCTATCCGCCGCCGGTCCGGGAGCTGCCCCGGTGGGGCCTGCGAGCCGAGTACTGGGTGGAGGGCGTCGGCGACGAGTACGGCGTGGACACCACCGAGTCCGGGGCGTACCTGCGGCTCGCCACCGACCAGGTGCGGTTCTATCCGATCGACGCCGACTCGAACTGGACCCATGCCTGGACCGGGGGATATTCCGCCTCCGGGGCCGCCTGGGACAACCCGGAGCCGGTGCCGGCGCTGCGATTGGACCAGATTCCGGCCCTGGTGTTCAGCGAGATCATGCGGGACGTCGACCTCTTCGTCGGGGTGGCCAGCATCGGCAACGACCCCACCTGGTCGGACGGCGGGCCGCAGGGCCGGTTCCGCGACTACTGGACGTCGTACAGCTTCGGCGAGCTGTCCGAGACCGCCCGGACCCGGCAGCAGATCCTGACCCGGCTGCTGCCCCGGCTCTCGGTCGGTGCCCGGGCGACGATCGACGGACGGTTCCTGGTCGTCCGGGGCGACCTGCGGACCTACAAGATCCACCTGGGGTCGGGCAACATCCTGATGAGCCCGAACGACCGGTACCTCTGTGTGGTGCCGGCCTGGGGCGCCGCCGCCGGTGGCGGCACCGAGCGGCAGTTCCTGCCCTTCGAGGGGGACGGCCTGCTCGCGGTGATCCTTAGCAAGGCGATGCTGCTGGCCGACGACACCGCCATCACCGATCCCTCGATCACCCGACAGTTCGAGGCCGGCTGAGCCGGCCCGGCTCCGCACCACCGGGTGTCCGGTGGTGCGGGGCCGGCCTTCCGACACCCGTCAGGGCTGGCTGCGCGGGCTGTCCGGGTCGAGGCTGTCGATGAACTCGTGCGGCTCGCCGAGCTCCACGCTGGAGCGGGCCACCTGGGCGTTCCGCCTCAGTTCGGCTTCGGCCCGGTCGGCCGGGACCCCGGCCTCGCGGGCACCTTCGACCACCTGGCGGTAGGCCTGGTCGGCGTACTCGTACGCCGCCGGGTAGTCGTGGGCGGCGAGCGCGCCCCTGGCCCGGCCGAGCAGCCGGTCCGCCGCCTTCAGCTCGTCGGACGCCCGGTGCGCCCGGGGGGCGGCGAGCACGTCGGCCGCCAGCCGGTTGGCCGCCTCGTTGTACGCGGCGGTCAGGAACCGGTCGCTGTTGTCGTGGTCGAACTGGCTGAAGTCCCAGTTCAGGTCGATGTAGCTCATCATCGAGTTGACCTGGTCACCGGCGTTGACAAAGTAGAACTCGTCGGCTGGGGCGTAGTCGACCCCGGTGCTGCTGTCGTAGCCGTCGTGCGGGTGGCTCATCCCGATGTGGTGCCCGACCTCGTGGATCAGCGTGGTGGTGAGGCCGTACCCGAACTCGACGATCTCCGGCGAGACGAACGCGAAGACGTACGACTGGGTGCCGTCGACGTAGTTGTCGTCGGCGAAGCCGAGCCCCGGAGTCGGGGTGCCCTCCGGCAGCGCATAGCTGAAGATCGGCAGCTCGTAGTCGACCCGGCCCTGGTCGTCCTGGGTCCGCGCCAGCTCCTTGGTGTTCTGCAGGTAGAAGTTGGCGAACCCGGGATAGCCCTCCTCCGGATAGCAGGACTCGTCCGCCTCGATAGCCAGGAAGTAGCAGCGCTCGGCGTCACCGGTGAACGGCAGGTCCTGGCTGTCGTAGTCGAGCGTGTTCCGCCAGCGCAGCTCCCGCAGCTCGTCGAGGAGGAGCTTCGGCTTGACGTACGTGGCGGAGGCATCGACGCCCGGCCAGCCCTCGTAGACGTTGCTGTCCAGGTTGATCGAACGGGGCGGTTCCGCCGTCGGCAGTTCGGCCGGATAGAGCGGGGAGGTGGTGAAGAGCAGGTTCAGCGCGACGTACCGGGTGATCTTGCTGAGGTCGCCGGCGAGCGCGTCCGGCGCCCGGTAGCCGCCCGTCCGGTACTCCCAGGTCGCCGGCATCCGGTAGTCCTCGACGCCGTTGCCGTCGAGGTCCGGCTCGTCGACGTTCCAGTTGGAGGTCCAGGACTCGGGGCCGGCGGAGAGGTCGTGGAACCAGATCCGGCGGGTCGAGCCGAGGCCGTTCTCCTCGTCCCGGGCGGTGGTGCCACCCCAGGCGATGATCTTGCGGCTGTCCCGTTCGACGCCGAAGTTGTAACCGGTGTCCGGGTCCGGCTCGTCGGTCTTGGTGTAGACGTGGAACCGGAAGTCGGACCGGCCGTACCAGTTGATGAAGAAGACCGTGTTGCGGCGGGTGTCGACCCCGACCGGCGGGTTCTTCGCCAGCCAGCGCTCCACGCTCGGCGCGTCGATCTCGTGGTTGTCCGTGACGTCGAGGACGTTGTTCTGCTGCTCGTTGTACGCCTGCTGGTAGTCGGTCAGCGGCGCGGGCCGGGCCAGCCGCTTCAACTCACCGAAGAACCGGTCCTCGTAGCGCCGGTCGGCGTAGCTGATCCGGTAGTCGTACGTGTACTGCAGTCCGAGCTTCTCCTCGATGCCGTAGAAGAGCCGATACCGGACCGCGGGCTCGTAACCCGACGGAAGGCCGGCCCGGAACGTCGGCTGCGGCACCTGGGACGGCGAGTAGCCGACGAAGACCACGTTCACCGGGACCCGCTCGGTCAGCCGGGGCTGCCCACCCGGATCCAGGTGCGTGTAGCGGTCCTTCCCGGCCGCGGTGGCCTGGCCCGCCGGTGCCAGCGCCAGCACGGTGAACACCGCGGTGGCCGCCGCCACCAGAATCCTGCGTTTTCCTTTCATGCCTGCCCCTCCCGCCATGACGACTGGTCGATTCCTCAGTCGCGCCGAGGCGAGCGTACGTCTGACGTGGATCTATGAACAGGGCGTCGACACTGGACGGATCGAATCGCCGGGGTCGATTCCCCAGCGGAGTGGGGCAGGCCGGACAGGGCGCCGGGCCGTCCCCGGAGGAGGGACGGCGATCCGCTCGTCACCGTACTGGACCCGGCAGGACGTGCTCCGCCGCTACCCGGTACGCGGGGCCAGCATCGCGGCGACCGGCGTCTTCGCGAGGTCGACGCTGCTGTCGAAGTCGGTGCTCCGGCTGAGGTCGGCCCAGGCGGTCGTCTCCTGGGCGCGAGCCTTCGCCGACTGTTCGGTGAGCTGCACCGCGTCCGAGCCGAGCAGCAGCCGCAGCGGCGGCGCCGCCAGGTCGACCAGGTCGACCAGGATCCTCGCCGCCCGCGCCGGGTCGCCGGCCTGCTTGCCGTCCATCTCGCGGCGGAAGTCGTGCATCCGGCCCACGGTCTGCCGGTAGTCCTCGCCGACCTCGGCGATCCGCATCGACGAGCCGCCCCAGTCGGTCCGGAACGCGCCCGGCTCGACGATGGTGACCCGGATCCCGAACGGCTTGACCTCGTTGGCCAGCACCTCCGAGAATCCCTCGACGGCGAACTTCGCCGACTGGTACGCGGCCAGCCCCGGCGTGCCGCCGACCCGGCCCCCGACCGAGGAGAACTGCAGGAAGTAGCCCGAACGCTGGGTACGCAGGATCGGCAGCGCCGCCTTCGTCACGTTGACGACCCCGAAGAAGTTCGTCTCGACCTGGGCCCGGAAGTCGTCGTCCGGGGTCTCCTCGATCGGCGCGCTGTTGGCGTACCCGGCGTTGTTGGCCACCACGTCGAGCCGGCCGAAGGTCTGCACCGCCGCCTCGACCGCAGCCCGGGCGGCGGCCGGGTCGGTCACGTCGAGCGGGTACGGCCGCACCTGGTCGCCGTACTGGTCGGCGAGGTCGGCGAGCTGGTCGGGCTGGCGGGCGGTGGCGAGCAGGTTGTCGCCCCGGATCAGGATCTCCCGGCACAGTTCCCGGCCCAGTCCCCGGGAACTTCCGGTGACCAACCACGTCCTGGTCATGTTGTTTCCTCCTCGGGGCGCCCCGCTCGACTCTGCTACGCGCCGGGCGGCGAACCCGGGGGAACATCGGGTTTCACCCGACCGGGCGACCCGGTCCGGTAACAGGGGAGGGTCCCCGACCGGTCGGCCGGGGACCCTCCACCGCCTGTTCCGCCCCACCCGACCCGGGGATGTACCCCGGGGGAACGGACCGTCGGGACGTCAGTCCCAGGTGGCCAACGCCGCCCGCAGGTACGGCCGCAGCGTCTCGGCCATCGCCGCCTGCACCGCCGGCCGGGTCGCCGCCGACTCCTGGCTGCAATCCTTGTCCGAGCCCGCCCCGCAGTCGAACTCGCCGTCGATGAAGGCGCCGTAGACGTACCGCCGCTCGGTGACGGTGCCGTCGGCGGCCCGGTGCGGCAGGGCGATCATGCCGCCGCCGGTGGTGCGCAGCAGGAGCGCCGTGCAGCCGGTCGTGTCGCAGGTCGAGTTGGGAGCGGCGTTGGCGTACCCGCCGGGCTTGTACGCACCCCACCACGCCGCGGTGAACGCGTTGCGCTGCGCGGTGGTCAGTCCCAGCGCCGTCGCCTCCTCCTGCAGCACGGTGCTGAAGATGCCGAGCCCGGTGGCGGCGAGGTCGGTGAAGGCGTCCTGCTCGGCACCGGTGCCGAGGTACGGCGAGCCGGCCCGGTAGACCGCCTCGTAGAGCCGGCCGGCGTCGGCCAGGGTCAGCTCGTTGCTGGCCTTGACCTGGCCGGGTGCCTCCCAGGTGCAGCCGATCCGGTGGTTGAGCTGGGTACGGCTCATCCCGAGCGCGTCGGCGGTGTTGTTCAGCGCGGTCGGGCCGTAGCGGTCGTAGATGGCGTCGGTCTGCCGGTTGTCCGAACGCTCCATCATCCCGCGCAGGGTGTTGCCCAGGGTGTCGTTCACCGGCAGGGTCCGGATCGGGGTTCCGTTGTCGGCGTAGGCGCAGACGCCGCCGTTGTCGCTGAGGTCGGGGTCCGAGTGCCGGTACCAGGTCACCGGGTCGGTGAGTTCACCGCTGCCGAGGAAGACCCGCCGCATGGCGTGTACGTGGTGCAGTGCCTTGAGCATGCTGGCCGGCTCGAACGTGGTGTCCGGGTTGAGTGCGGCCAGCACGTTGCCGTCGACGCGTTTCAGGTAGAAGCCCCGCTTGACGGCGCTGCTGCCGTTCACGCCCTCCTCGATGGCGTCCCGGGCCCGGACCGAGGTCGCGTCGAGGTTGTCGACGAAGATCGCGGAGTATCGGGTTCCGCCGTTGAAGGCGAACGGCTTGAGGTGTACCGGCCGCAGGCCGCGGTTCGCCTGCAGGTCGGCCGCCTCCTGGGCGGTGATGTTCGGGTGCCACTCGGAGTGGAAGTCACCCTCGTCGGCCACCAGCACCGCCGACCACTTGCCGTCGGAGTGCCGTTCGATGTCCACCACCCGGGCGTCGTGGGCACCGATGCTGCTGGTGATCTCGGTCATCGTCTTGCCGAACAACGCCCACGAGTCGCGCTGGTCGACCCCGACGTTCGGGATCATGATCGCGTCGTACCGGTCGCCGGAGACGTGGTCCAGGTCGATGATCCGGGCGTTGTGCTCGGTCATCTTGTCCCGGATGTAGCTCTCGGTGCTGTTCAGCCACCACCAGTAGCCGTGGTTGTTGCTCGCCGGGTTGTCCACCCAGGCGGCGGCGAACCGGGTCTGCCCGTTCACCGTGTAGCGCTCCAGGTCGAGCAGCCGCTTGTCGGCGAGCTTGCCGCCGAGCGACTCGGCGGTCTCGTCGACGGTCCAGGAGGCGCTGCCGGAGACACCGCGCTGGTAGACGCCGGAGTTGTGGACGGCAACCGCGGTGAAGTCGTCGGGCCCGTTCACCTCGATGCCGGTGATCCGCATGTGGTGTTCGTCGGCCCAGTCGTTGATGGTGGCCTGGGTGGCCGAGAACCACCATCCGAAGCCGGTCGGGTTCGCCGAGTAGCGTTCGGGGTCGATGACCGCCGCGGCCGAGGCCGGGGTGGCGGCCCAGCCGAGCAGTCCGGCGGCCAGGGCGGTGACGACGCCGCTGGCCAGTAGTCGTCTCGTTCGCATGGAACTCTTCCTCCACCGTGTTGTCCGGTGCCGCGGTCCGATCGCCGAACGCGGCCTGGCAGGCCGGGGCACGCTGACTGCGGCATCCGGGGGCGCGGGCGGACCGCACCGCCGGAGCCCCCCGGAACCGGCGGACCGTGGTCGCGGTCGTGGTCGCCGGCCCGGGGCCGGCCACCGTGTTCGGCCGGGTTCGAGAATGCGGCGCCGGCGTGCTCCGCGACGGCGATCCTGGACCGGGCTGGACAGCGCTGGACACGGCATGGACCGTCGGGTGCCGTGGGTGGTCGGGTGGTCGGTTACCGGTTCGGCAGCCGCTGGTACGACGTCCGGGCCCACAGGTAGCCGACCAGGGTGATACCGACGCACCAGGCGGCGGCGAGGTACCCGCTGTTGCCGATCGGAGCGCCGCTGAGCAGGCCACGCAGCGTTTCGATGATCGGTGTGAAGGGCTGGTACTCGGCGAACCAGCGCAGCCCGGTCGGCAGCGAGTCGGTGGGTACGAAGCCACTGCCGAAGAAGGGGAGCAGCATGAGTGGCATCGGGATGTTGCTCGCGGACTCGACCGACTTGCTGATCATGCCGAGCGCCACCGACAGCCAGGTGAGGGCGAAGGCGACCAGGGTCAGCAGCCCGAGGACACCGAGCCACTCGACCGGGGTGGCGTCCGGGCGGAAGCCGATCAGCACCCCGACGCCGAGTACCACCGCCACCGCGAGCAGCGCCTGGATCACGCTGCCGACGACGTGTCCGGTCAGCACCGCCGCGCGGGAGATCGCCATGGTGCGGAACCGGGCGATGATCCCCTCGGACATGTCCATCGCGACCGTGATCGCGACCCCCTGGGCGGTGCTGGTCAGGGCGAGCAGGATGATGCCGGGCAGGACGTACTCGACGTAGGCGGCCCGACCTCCGGAGCCGATGGCGGGCCCGCCGATGCCGGCCCCGAGGGTGCCGCCGAAGACGTAGACGAAGAGCAGCAGGAGGACCAGCGGCATCGCGACCAGGATCGCGGTCATCGAGGGGTAGCGCTGCATCCGTCGGAGGTTGCGGCGCAGCATGGTCATCGAGTCGGTCACGGCGTAGCCGAGGGCGCTCATCGTACGGCTTCCTTCTCCTGGTCGGGTTGGCCGGTGAGGGCCAGGAACACGTCGTCGAGGTCGGGGGTGTGCACGGAGAGTTCGTCGACCTCGACCGTCGCGTCGTCGAGGTGGGCGAGCAGGGTTCGCAGCGACCGGACACTGCCGTCGGTCGGCACCCGCAGGGTGAGGGTGTCGTGGTCCGGCGTGGCCCCGTCGACGACGTGGGCGGCCCGGTTGAAGCCGTACGTGTCGGAGAACCGCAGTTCGACGTGGCCGCCGGGGACGAGTCGTTTGAGCTGGGCCGGGGTTCCCTCGGCGACCAGCCGGCCGTGGTCGAGTACGGCGATCCGGTCGGCGAGCTGGTCGGCCTCCTCCAGGTACTGGGTGGTCAGGAAGACGGTGGTGCCACCGGCCACCAGATCCCGGATGATCTGCCACATGGTGCGTCGGCTGCGCGGGTCCAACCCGGTGGTCGGCTCGTCGAGGAAGATCACGCGTGGCTCGCCGACCAGCGTCATCGCCAGGTCGAGCCGACGACGCATCCCGCCGGAGTACGTCGCGGCCGGCTTCCGGGCCGCCTCGACCAGGTCGAACCGCCCCAGTAGCTCCTCCGTCCGCTGCCTGCCCTCGGCCCGGCCCAGGTGGCGCAGGTTCGCCATCAGCCGGAGGTTCTCCTCACCGGTGAGCAGGTTGTCCACTGCGGAGAACTGTCCGGTGACGCCGATCGCGGCGCGTATCCCGTCGGGGTCGGTGTCGAGGTCGTGACCGGCGATCCGTACCTGGCCGGCGTCCGCGTCGACCAGGGTGGAGAGGATGTGCACGGTGGTGGTCTTGCCGGCACCGTTGGGGCCGAGCAGTGAGAAGACGGCTCCTTCCGGGACGGTCAGGTTGATGCCGTCGAGGACGACCTTGCTGCCGAACGACTTACGTAGGCCCGTCACCTCGATGGCGGGTGGGGGAATGGCCACAACCTGTCCTTTCGTCATGTTCTGTCCTGTCGGAGTGTGTGGTCGTCCCACGGGCGGGCAGGGTCGTCCCGACCGTGGGCAGGGTGGGATCACGGATGACGCCGTCGGCGGTGGGCCGGGGGTGGTGTGTCGGTCGGGCCGCGGGTCGGAGGCGCCGTCGCGGCGGCGGACCGTGGGGTACGTCGGGAGACCGGCCGCCGGTGTGTGGTGCGGCCGTGGCGAGGGGGCCGGGCGTCAGCGACGTCGGACCCTGGGCTCACCGGACGGGTGGAAGGGAATTCAGGTGCGGGAAGAACGGCAGGTGGGGGGGATCGCCCGGGCGGGAGGGCGGCGGGTGATCCAGGTGCGGGCCGAGGCGGTGCCGGTGGGACCGGCGGATCGGGTGGCGGGACTGGGCCGGGAGCGGCGGATCAGGCGGCGGGGCTGAGCCAGGAGCGGCGGATCACGATGTCGCCGGAGTAGGTACGGGCCTGGATCCGGACGGTCTCCTCCGACTGTCCGGGCGCACCCGAGGTGTCGAGCGAGTTGCGGACCTGCCCGGACATCGTGGCCAGGTCGAGCCAGGCCGCGCTGCCCTCCCGGATGCCGACCTCCAGTTCGCCCGAGGCGGCGCCGACCGTGACGTCGCCCCGGGCCACCTCGGCGAGCCGTACGCTGCCGTTGGCGGTCTTGGCGCTGACCCCGCTGCCCGCCCGGTCGACGGAGATGTTGCCGTTGGCCGCGTTCAACCGCAGGTCGCCGGCGACCGCGCCGACGTACGTGTCGCCGTTGGAGTTCTTGACCACCGCGCTGCCGTCGACCTGGCCGACCCGGACGTCGCCGGAGTGGGTGGTCACCTCGGCCCGGCCGTCGACCCGGTCCACGGTGATCGCGCCGTTGCTGGCGTACAACTGGACGGAGCCGGCCTGCGCGACCCGGAGCTGTCCGGAATGGGTCTTCAGTCGGCAGTCGCCGACTCGGCCGTCGCAGTGGATGTGGCCGGCCGTGGTGCCGGCCTGCACGGACGAGCCGGTGGGCAGCGCGATCGTCAGGTCCACCGAACCGACCCGGACGTTGAACAGCGACAGCGGCTTGTACCCCTTGACCAGGAGCTTGCCGTTGCCGAACTCGATGCGGGTCTGCTCGGCCGCCCGTACGTCCAGGGCGCTGCCGGGGTCGGTGGGGTGGACCTCGACGACGGTGTCGGCCCGGTCGGTGGCGGTGATCCGGATGTCGCCGAGCGCGAGGTCGACAGTGGCGGAGATGGGGTCGGGTGTGTCGTACGTCGGCATGACAGGTGCCCTTCCATGGGAGTTCGGTGCGGACGGGGGAGGATTCGGGCGCGGCTAGCGGACCCAGCCCGTGTAGCGCTGGCCCAGCGCGCTGCCCCGGCCATCCGGAGCCGGTCTGGGATGGGTGTCGGCCAGGGCGGCGGTGACGACCCGGACGAGCCAGGCGTTGACGGAGAGCCGCTCCCGGCCGGCGGCCTCCTCGATTCGGGCCTTGAGCTGCTCGGGCACCCGGAGGTTGATCCTGGACACGGTGCCCTCGTCCGGCTCGGCCGGTGACGGACCGCCGAGCGGGCCGGCCGTGGTGTCGGTACCGGCTGTGCCGGTCGGCGGCGGCACCGGTGACTCGTACGACTGTGCGGTCGGCGGCGGCGTCACCACGAAGTCGGGCTCGCCGCCGCGTAGCCGCAGGTCGACCGAGCCGGGGGCAAGATCCCGGGTGATCTCGTCGGCGGCCGCCGAGAGTGCCTCCAGCAGGGTGAGTCGGACCGCCGACTCGAGTGGCACGGCCAGCCGTTCGGCGAGCGCCCGGGTCTCCTCGCCGCCCATCTCGGCGGAGAGGGCGAGCTGGTGTCGCAGGCGGTCGACGTACTGCGAGATTTCCATGGCGCCACTATGGCACCTCTGTGGCGCCATCGCAAGTGCTTTGGCGCTTGAGTGGCGCCAGTCGTGGCGTCTGGCTGGTGGCTGACAAATCCGTTGCGGTACCGGCGGCGGGTGGCCACCATCAATACGGGTCGATCGGGGGAGGCGGATCCGGAGTGGTGAGCGGCTGATGAGAAGTGCCGTACGGCTGTTCGCCACCCGGATCCGGCTGTTGCGGCTGCTCGCCGGTGGCGGTGGCATCCCGACCGGAGCCCTCGTCGGTGTCCAGCTCGTCCGGGCGGTGGTGCCGACCGCCCAGGCGCTGTCGGTCGGCCACCTGGTCGCCGTCTTCGGGCGGGGGGAACTCGGCGGTCCGGTCTTCGTCGCGGCGGCCCTGGTCGCCGGTCTGCTTCTGGTCGACCAGTGGGTCTGGCTGACGCTCGCCGCCGTACGGAACCTGGTGGTCAGACGGATCGACGGCGGACTCCGGGCCGGACTGCGTACCCTCGCGGTCAACCTGCCCGGCCTCGACCGGCTGGAGAGCCGGGAGTTCCAGGACCGCGCCGCCCGCGCGGTGGACGTCGGCTCCGGGTTCGGCCGGGACCGCTCGCCCGGCACCGCCGCCACCGGCCAGCTCGAACTGGTGTTCCGGATGGTGGGCGCGGTGAGTGCCACGGTGCTGCTCGCCACCTTCTCGGTGCCGCTCGCGGTCGGCCTGCTCGCGGTGTCGCTGCTGATCCGGGCGACCCTGCGCCGGCAGTGGCTGGGCATCATCGACGTCCTGGACGCGGACACCGTCGGGCACCGCCGGAACTACTACGTCTCGGAGCAGGCCGTCCACGGTGCCGCGAAGGACGTCCGGCTGTTCGGGCTCAGCGACTGGTTCGCCGGACGACTGCGGGCCACCTCGGCCCGGACCTACGGGCCGGTCTGGCGCCGGCAGTTGGCGGTGCTGCGGCGGCAGTGGTGGATCGTACTGCTCGCGGCCGGCTTGGCGGTGGCGACGATGGCCGTACCGGCCGGCGCGGTCTTCGCCGGTTCGCTCGACCCGGCCCGGATGATCACGTACGTGCTCGCCGGCTTCGGGATCATGGAAATCGGCCGGATGGGCGAGGAGGCGTTCGACATCGAGTACGGCCTGCGCGGCATCCAGGCCACCGACGAACTCGCCGCCGAGTACCGGGCCACCGGCCGCTCCGGCACCCCGACGACCACGACCCCCCGCCGACCCGCCGGACCGGAGCCGGCCAGCGGACCGGCGTCGGCAAGCGGACCGAAGTCGCCCACCGGACGCGAAGGCGGGACACCGGAGTCGGCCGCCGACCGGGGCGGGGCAGGATCGCCGCCGGTCGCCGGGCCGCCGACGATCCGGTTCGAGGAGGTCGTCTTCCGGTACCCGGGCGCGACCCGCCCGGTCCTCGACGGGCTGACCCTGACCCTGCGACCGGGCGAGACGGTCGCCCTCGTCGGGGAGAACGGCGTCGGCAAGACCACCTTCGTGAAACTGCTCGGCGGGCTCTACCGTCCCGACTCGGGTCGGATCACCCTGGACGGCGTCGACCTCGCCGCCCTGGACCCGGCGCTGTGGCGGCAGCGGCTCGCCGTCCTCTTCCAGGACTTCGTCCGGTATCCGGCGAGCCTGCGGGACAACGTGGCGCTGGCCGCCGCCGAGCGGATCACCGGCGGCCCGGCCGACGACCGCGCGGTACGGGACGCCCTGGACCGGGCCGGCGCCACCAAGCTGCTCGCCGGCCTGCCCGACGGGCTGGACAGCTCGCTGTGGCGGGCGGGGACCGGTGGCACCGACCTCTCCGGCGGGCAGTGGCAACGGGTCGCCCTGGCCCGGGTGCTGTACGCGGTGGCCGCCGGCCGGCGGGTCCTCGTCCTCGACGAACCCACCGCCCACCTCGACGTCCGGGCCGAAGCCGAGTTCCACGAGCGGGTGGTGTCCCGGGTACGGGAGACGACGACCCTGCTCATCTCACACCGGCTCGCCACGGTGCGGCCGGCCGGGCGGATCATCCTGCTCCGCGCCGGCCGGGTCGCCGAGGACGGCCCGCACGACGAGCTGATGGCGCTCGGCGGCGGCTACGCCCGGTTCTTCACCGTCCAGGCCGAGGCCTTCACCGCCGCCGGGGAGCGCCGACGAGCCGCCGGGGAGTGCCGGTGAGTGGCCGGGGAGCGCCGACGAGCCGCCGGAGGGCGGCGACGCGAGACTGGTACCAACTGCTGCGTCACGTCACCCGGACGGCGCTGCGGGCCGACCGACGCTCGGTCACCATCCTCTGTGTACTGACCGTGGGGCAGGCAGGCATCATCGCCGCGCTGGGGCTGAGCCAGCGCTGGCTCGTCGACCACAGCGCCGGCCGGGACCTCGCCGGAGTGGTCGGCGCAGTCGCGCTCGGCGCCGCCGCGTTCGGGCTGTCGGCCGGGGCGGGCCGGATCCAGAGCAACCTGATGCTCTACGTCACCTACCGGACCCAGGGGAACCTGAACGAGGAGACCCAGCGCCGGGTCTCCGCCATCCCGACCATCACCCACGTGGAGCACGGGCCGTATGTCGACCGGTGGAACCGGCTGTTCCAGAACGCCTGGTCGATGGCGTCGATGCCGTGGTCGGTCCTGAACGCCACCGCCGCCCTGTTCAGCCTCGCGGTCACCATCGGCCTGCTGGCCTGGGTCAGTCCGGCACTCTGCCCACTGGCCCTGCTCGCCGTACCGCTCTTCCTGGCCAACCGACGGGCCGACCGGCTGCTGCGGGAGGCCCGCGACGCCGGCACCGAGCTGCTCCGGCACGAGCGACGGCTGCACGAGCTCTGCGTCGATCCGGAACCGGCGAAGGAGGTGATGCTCGCCGGCAGCGGCGGGATCCTGAGCGGACGGGCGACCGAGTCCTGGGACGCCGCCGTGGCCCGGGAGAACAGCGCCCGGCTGCGCGGTGCCGCGTACCAGGGAGGTGCCTGGCTGCTCTACACCACCGCCCTGGCGGGCGCGCTGGTGGTGGTCGCGGGCCTGATCGCCGACGGTCGGACGACGGTCGGCGCCGTGGTCATGGTGATCACGCTGGCCACCCAGCTGCAGCACCAACTGCACACCGTCCTGCAGAACCTGAGTGTCGTCGCCCAGGCCGGCCAGGTGGTGGAGAACTACTGGTGGCTGCGGCGCTACGCCGAGGAGGCGGACCGACCCGGCGACCCCGCCCCGGCCACCCTGACCGACGGGATCAGCCTGCACGACGTACGGTTCCGGTATCCCGGCGCCGACCACGACGTGCTGCACGGCGTCACCCTGCACCTGCCGGCCGGCAGCACGGTCGCGGTCGTCGGCGCCAACGGGGCCGGCAAGTCGACCCTGGTCAAGCTGCTCACCGGCATCTACCAGCCGACCTCCGGGACCATCACCGTCGACCGGCGGCCCCTCTCCGGACTCGACTCCACCAGCTGGCGGTCCCGACTGACCGGGGTCTTCCAGGACTTCGCCCGGCTCCGGCTGCTGACCTGGGAGACCGTCGGCGTCGGCAGCGCCCGGCACATCCGGGACCGGGGGACGGTCCGGGCCGCCGTCGACCGGGCGGACGCCACCGACGTGGTCACCGGCCTGCCGGACGGGCTCGACACCCAGCTCGGGGCCTCCTTCGACGGGGTCGAACCCTCGCTCGGCCAGTGGCAGCGGCTGGCTCTCGCCCGGTCCCTGATGCGGGAGGTCGGCGGCGGCCGGCCGCCGCTGCTCGTGGTCCTCGACGAGCCGACCGCCGCGCTGGACCCGATCGCCGAACACGACCTGTTCCAGCACTTCACCGCCCAGGTCCGGGCCGCCACCCGGCAGGGCGCGGTGACCGTACTGGTCTCGCACCGGTTCACCACCGTCCGGATGGCCGACCTGATCGTGATGCTGGTTGACGGGCGGGTGGCGGAACTCGGCTCCCACGCCGAGCTGATGGCGGCCGACGGCTGCTACGCCGAGCTGTACCGGCTCCAGGAACGGGCGTACCGGTAGGTCCGGTTGTGGGCCGTTCCACCCCACGTCACGGGAGCACCGGGGGATGGCCGGAGCCCGGATAGCATGCCGCCGTGGAACTGACGGGAGTGCTGACTCCGGACCGGCCGCTGCTTGTCGTCGCGCTCGCCGAGGAGGCGGCGTACCTCGACCGGAGCCTGCCGGTGCTGGTCACCGGGATGGGCAAGGTCAACGCCACCCTCGCGCTGGCGACCACCCTCGCCCGGGGACCGCTGCCGTCGGCCGTGGTCAACCTGGGCACCGCCGGGGCGCTGCGGTCCGGGTGGACCGGCCTGCACGAGGTCGGCCAGGTCTTCCAGCACGACCTCGACACCGACTTCCTCCGGGCCCTGACCGGCCTGACCGTCGGCGCGCCGGTCACCCTGGCCGGCGACGGTCCGGTGCTGGCCACCGGCGACCAGTTCGTCGCCGAGGAGTCGGCCCGGGCCCGACTCGCCGAGCAGGCGCACCTGGTCGACATGGAGGGCTACGCCGTGGCGTCGACCGCGGCGCGGTTCGGCGTACCGGTCCGACTGATCAAGCAGGTCAGTGACGAGGCGGACGAGTCGGCGGCCCGGAGCTGGCAGGAGTCGGTGGACGGCTGCGCCCGGATCCTCGCCGAGTGGGTCCGTACCCACCTCTGAGCGGTTCCGCAGCCCGGAGCCTCACCCGGCGTACTCCGCCGCCTTCGCCCGGACCGCCGGGTCGGCGGAGCCGAGCAGCGCGGTGACCACGGCCGGGCGGTCCGCGGGCCCGAGCCGGTCGAGCAGGTCCTCGATCGGATCCCAGTTCCACAGGTACGGGCCGACGGCGTAGCCGTCCTCGACCGGGGTGCGGTCGAACCACGGGTCGCCGTCCGCCCAGCCGGCCCGGACCGCCTCGACCGCCGGCGTACCGGGCCAGGGGCCGGCACGCCGGGCGGCGGCCAGCGCGGCCGCGGCGCGTACCGGGGCCGGCTGGCCCCCGACGAGCGCCTCGGCGAGCAACGCGGTCTCCGGGTCCAGTGCGGCGGCCGAGATGACCAGACCACCCCGGACCTGCGGATCGGTCTCGACCGCCCACCGGTGGTACAGCGCCGGCAGGATGTCGTCGGCCCGGCCCGGACAGTTCCCGAGCGCGTAGCCGGCGGCCAGCCGGGTCCACTGCTCGGGAGCGGCCAGCAGCGGCAGCAGCCGGTCGACCTCGGCGGTGACCGCGGCCCGGAGCGCGGCCAGCACGGGATCGTCCGGGTCGACGATGTCGGCCATGTCGCCGAGCAGGTGCGCGATCCCGTCCGGGAACGTGGTGGCGGGGTCGGCGAGCAGCGCACCCAGGAACGGCACCACCGGGGCGGTGGCCGAGCAGACGTTGCCCTGGTGCAGCACGCTGGCCCGCAGCTCGTACAGCGCGTGGACCGCGTCCTCCTCGTCCGGCCCGGCGACCCGGCGCAACAGCCCGGGTACGTCGTCGGCGGGACCGTACGCGTGCCTCAGCTCCGCCCACGGCACCCGGTCGAGATCGTCGAGCAGCACGACGCGACCGTACCCGGCCGGCGCCAACGCCCGGACGGCGGAGCGGGCCGGGCCCGGTGTGGCGGCGGTCGGCCACCACACCGGGCCCGGGAGGAACGCGTCGGGCGTGACGGTCACCTGGCGGTACAGGTGGGACTGAGCCCGGTGCCGGTACCGGTGCCCTGGAAGCCGAACTCGGTCGACTGTCCGGCGGCGATCGATCCGTTGTAGCCGACGTTGGTGAACTGGACCGCTCCGCTGTTACCGCTGCGGTTGACGTTCCAGGCGTTGGTGACGCTGACCCCGGACGGCAGGGTCAGCGCAACCGTCCAGCCAGTGACCGGCGCGGAGCCGGCGGTGACCCGTACCGTGGCGACGAAACCGCCGTTCCACTGGTTCACCGACATCGACGCCGCGCAGCCCGCCCCACCGGCCGGCGGAGTGGTCGGCGGCACCGTCGGCGGGGTCGCCGGCGGGGTGGTCGGGTTCACCGGCGGGGTGGTCGGGGTGCCGGTCGGCGGCGTGGTCGGCGGGTTGGTCGGGCCGTCGGCCAGCGTCGGCGTGGTCCAGTCCCGCCACTCGGCCAGGTTGCCGGCCTTCCGGCTGGAGATCCGGAAGACGCCGGCGGCGTTGCCGGTCTTCACCAGGAACTTCTGGATGTTCTGCTGCAGCGGGGTACGCCACTCGTTGCGGGTGGCGCAGTGTGTGCCGTCCTGGACGTCGGACCAGTAGCTGATGTTCTCGCCCGCACCGAGCGCCTTGTAGATCTCCGCGCCGCCCAGCGCCGCCACACTGCCGGAGCGCGAGCCCAGCCAGTCGACGTGCGGGTTCTCCATGATGAATAGGCCACGCGGGGCGACCATGCCCACCATCTGGTGGGTGTCCACCGGCAGTCCGTTCGGGTTGCCCGTGTAGGAGCCGAACGCGTCGCCGAGCCACGGCTGCTCGCCGTACGCGCTGCTCAACGGCTGTGCGCCGCTCTCTGCGGCGATCGCCCGGAAGGCGGGTACGCCGGCGCTGCCGGACTCGATCGGCATGGTCAGCGCCACCCGCTGGTCGAAGACGCCGGCGGTGAAGGCGCCCTTGCCGTACCGGGAGCAGCCGGTGACCCCGATGTCGGTCCGCAGGACGTTGCCGCCCGACTGCTGGATGACGTCGATGATCCGGCTGACGCCCCAGGCCCAGGCCATCAGCAGCCCGGTGCTGCTGTTGTTGCCGTAGATCGTGTAGAACGCGCCCTGCTTGTTGTTCCGGGGCGTGCCCTCCCGCCCGACCGTGAACGGGTCGTAGTTGATCACGGCGGCGCCGGCGGACCGGATGGTGGCGGTGTCCGCCCCAAATCCGCCGTAGACGATGACGGCGGGGAAGGGACCGGTGCCGCTCGGCAACTGGACGCTGGCGGAGAAGCTCGCACTCCGGCCGTTCTGCGAGACGTTCACCGTGATGCTGGAGCTGGAGACCGTACCGCTGACGGTCGCCGGCTTGGCGGGTTTGTCGCCGTAGACGTACCGCTCGGCCAGTTCCCTGGTCTCGGCCCGACGGCAGCGCCAGTCGGCCTTGCTGGTGATCCGCGAGCCGTCGAACTTCCGGAACGGGTCGGGGAGTCGTGAGCTGGACGGGAGTGAGCCGGGCGGGTTCACCGGGCAGTCGGCGCCCTCGTCCTCGACGGTCGAGGCGGCCAGGACGACGTCGCCGGGGGCGGCTTCGGCGACGGTTGACTTCGCTACCACTGAGACTGCTCCGCCGACCGCGAGTGCCGCTGCCGCCAGCACGACGACCGTCGAACGGATCTTTGAGCGGCCCGAGCTGATGATCACTAGGGCCTCCTTCCGGATAGGGTGAGGGACGACGACGGCGATCGATGATCACGGATGTCGATAGTCAAGTTTCGAACGGAACAGCGAAACATGTCAATGCTGTTGCGTTCGCCGCCCGGTTTCGGTCAGGCGGCGTGGACCGGACCGCCCGGGCGGCGGGCCTGACAGGGCGGCGCGCGTTTCCCCGGTTGCCCGGTGGCAGCAGGTCGGCGTCATGCCACGGGTGGGTACGGAGCATGTCGATCGAAAAACGAGCCGAGCCCCGGGGCGCCTGGTCGTCGCCTCCGGGGCTCGGTTCGGGTGCTGTTGATCAAGTGGTGGTGCAGGTGGCGCCGTTGAGGGCGAACGAGGTCGGGATTCCCGTGTTGCCGGTGTGGTTGGCCTGGAAGCCGATGGTCACCGAGGCGTTGGGGCCGATCGTGCCGTTGTAGGAGACGTTGCGGGCGGTGACCTGTCCGGAGGTGGGGGAGTAGCTGGCGTTCCAGCCGCCGGTGATGGTCTGGCCGCCCGGCAGGGTGAAGGCCAGGGACCAGCCGTTGACCGCGCTGCCGCTCGTGTTGGTGATGGTGATGTTCGCGGTCAGGCCGGTGTTCCAGGCGTTGATCGCGGTGCTGACCCGGCAGGCGCCGGTCGCCGGCGGAGTGGTGGGCGGCGTGGTCGGGGTGCCGGTGGGCGGGGTCGTCGGCGGCGTGGTGGGTGGCGTCGTCGGGGCGGTGCCCTCGAACTGGGTGAAGAACTTCCAGGTCTCCGCCGGGACCCAGGTCCGGGAGCCGCTGGGGTTGGACCCGTCGACCGGGCTGGGGGTGTGGTCGCCGTCGAACGCCGCCCAGACAACCGGATATCCGGCCCGGCATCCGCTGTACGCGGTCAGGGTGTGGGTTCGGCTGCCCTGCCCCGGCTCCGGCGGGTTCTGCCGGGTGCAGCCGTTGTTGGTGACGAACCGGTCGCGCAGGGATCGCCCCTGGGAGATGTTCAGGACCGAGTCGCCGATGCCGTGCACCCCGAGGTAGGCGACCGGCTGGCTACCGCCGCTGCACCCGCTGAGCTGGGCTCCGGCCAGCACCGCGACCGCCCGGAACACGGTCGGTCGGGCGCACGCGAGCGCGAAGCTCATGCCGCCGCCGTAGCTGAAGCCGGTGGCGAACCGTTGGGCCGTGTCGATGCACAGCGCCCCGTCGAGCAGCCGGATCATGTCGTCGACGAAGGTCACGTCCTGGCCGCCCGAGTTGGCCCAGCCGGCGTTCAGACCCTGGGGGGCGACGAAGATCGTGCTGTTGTTCGCCAGGCGGTGGAGCCCGTAGTAGGCCCAGGCCGCTCCGTCGCTTCCGCCCGAGGCCACGTCGTTGGCTGAGCCGTTCAGCCAGTGGAATCCGAAGACCAACCGGTAGGGCCGGTTGTTGTCGTAGTTGTCGGGCAGCCGCAGGATGAACGAGCGGTTCATGCCGCCGGTCTGGATGGAGTGTGTCCCGTTGGCCAGGGTCGGGGCCCGGCCACATCCGGCGGTTGCCGCGAGGATGCCGGCGTCAGCGGCCGACGCGGTCGTACCGGCGTTTCCGACCAGCGTCGTGCTGGCGGCGGTCAGCAGGAGCGCCGCCGCGGCCACGACGGGCCCGAGGGTGAGCTTGGGCATGGACATCGCGAAGCTCCGTCTGTCGATGATCGATGTTTGTGGGAGGGGATCGGGGACGCGGGCGGGCGTGCCGCTGACGGCCCGGGCCCGGTCGGTTGGTCAGGTGGCTGCCCGCTCCCCCGGGTATGTATCGATGACAGTCACTATGGACGGTCGTCGGATGAAAGTCAACGATCCGCTTTGTTCCTGCTGGTGGCCGCTCCGCCCGGGTCGCTCCGGTCTGCTGGCCGGTCCGCGTCACCCCCGGGGTGGGTGGGGTGTCGGCGGTCGGTCCGGCTCGCCGTGTGCCCCGGAGTCGATCGGCGCCGGGCTGTCGATCCGGAGAAGCCATACACTTTATTGACGACCGTCGCTCAAGTTGCTAGCTTACGGCAATGATGACAATCAATATGTTGCGCGCGCGTCGGGGACGCGCCGCGCTCATCGGACTGGCCGCCGCGGCGCTCGTGGCGGCAGGCGGGGTGGTGGCGTTGCCGACCCCGGCCGCCGCGGCGTCGCTGGTCGAGGTGACCGGGTTCGGCGACAACCCCGGTGGCATGCGCATGCACGTCTACGTGCCGGACAACCGGCCGGCCAACCCGGCGATCGTGGTCGCCATGCACGGCTGCGGCGGCTCGGGCCCGGGCTTCTACTCGGGCAGCGAGTTCGCCTCGCTCGCCGACCGGTACGGGTACGTGGTCATCTATCCCAGCGCGACCCAGCAGGCCGGCTTCGGCAACTGCTTCGACACCTGGTCGGCGGCGGCCAAGCGGCGGGGCGGCGGCAGTGACCCGGTGTCGATCGCCTCGATGGTGGCCTACGTGCAACGGCAGTACGGCGGCGACGGCAACCGGGTCTACGCCACCGGCAGTTCGTCCGGCGGCATGATGACCCAGCACATGCTGGCCGTCTATCCGGACCTGTTCCGGGCCGGTGCCTCGTTCATGGGGGTGCCGTTCAACTGCTTCGCCAACGCGGCCGACTACCCGCCCGGCGCCAGCCAGTGCACCAACGGGCGGATGGACCGGACCCCGCAGCAGTGGGGCGACGCGGTACGCCAGGCGTACCCGGGCTACACCGGCCGCCGGCCGCCGATCCAGCTCTGGCACGGCACCAACGACACGCTGGTGCCCTACCAGCTGCTGCAGGAGTCGGTCGACCAGTGGACCAACGTGCACGGGTTGAGCCTCAACCCGACCTCGACCGACACGCCCCAGTCGGGCTGGAACCGCCGACGCTGGACCAGCGGCGGCAGCACCCTCGTCGAGGCGATCGCGGTCAACGGTGCCGGTCACAGCCTGCCCTCGAGCGGCATGGCCCTGGCGGCGATCCAGTTCTTCGGGCTGACCACCCCGCCGACCACGCCACCGACAACTCCACCGACCACCCCACCGACCACCCCGCCCACGACCACCCCGCCGACCACCCCACCGACGACTCCGCCGGGCACCGGCACCTGCCGGGTCAACTACACGGCCAACAGCTGGGGCAACGGTTTCACCGCCAGCGTCACGGTGACCAACACCGGTACCAGCGCGGTGAACGGCTGGACCGTGCAGTGGTCCTGGTCGGGCAACCAGCAGGTGACCAACGCATGGAACGCGCAGGTCAGCCAGTCCGGCCCCCAGGTCTCCGCGCGCAACGTCTCGTACAACCCGTCCATCGCGCCGGGCGCCAGCGTCAACTTCGGCTTCCAGGGCACCTACAGCGGCAGCAACCAGACGCCGACCCAGTTCACCCTGAACGGCACGGGATGCTCCCCGTGATGGCGTCCTGACAAACGACGATCAACGAACATGTCGCAGTTCGGCCAGGCCGGCGCCCAGCACCGGGGCGCCGGCCCCGTCCTGACTCTCGAACCGGTACCCACCCTCGTGCTTCCAGACCCGGGTGGTCAGCGTGTCGCCCGGGGCGATCGGACGGGTGAAACGACAACTCAGCCGCGTCACCTGCGAATCGGCGCGCAACACCGTCTGCCCGGCGAGGGCGAGCAGGGCCAGGCCGTGCACGATCACCCCGGGCAGCCCGGCCGCCCGGGCGACCGCGTCGTCCAGGTGGATCGGGTTGTGGTCACCGGAGGCGGCGGCGTACCGGCGGGGAAGGTCCGCCGGAAGCGGGACGATGCTGACCCGGACCGGCTCGCCGGCCGGCGGGTCGACCGGCAGGGCGGGGGAGGACACACCGAGCCGCAGATCCGTCGGGACCCCCCGGTAGAACTCGGTGACGTACTGCTCGTTGAGCAGGTCGCCGTCGACGGTCCGGGTCTGTACGCCGATCGTCGCCACCGTGCCGCTGCGCTTGCCGTGCAGGCCGACCACGGCGGCGCGTACCGTCACCCGGCCGTCGACCGGCAGCGGGTGGTGGAAGAACATGTCCTGCTGGCCGTGCACCACCCGGGTCCGCAGGTCGGCCGGTGCGGCGGTGCCGGCCACCGCGAAGACGAGGTCCATCGCCGGTACGACGGCGTACACCGGGGAGGGCCCGCCGACCGCCTCGGCATAGTCGGCGACCCCGGCGGGCGTCACGTCGAACAGGTGGTCGTCGCTCCAGCGCCCGACCACCGAGGTGTCGAAGGGCGCCATCAGTCGGTCACCTCCACCACGACCGCACCGGCGGTGTCGCCGGCCGCACAGCCGGTGAACAGCCCTCGGCCACCGCCCCGGGCGTGCAGGGCGGCGACGAGTTCGGCCAGCGCCCGCATCCCGGTGGGCCCCTGCGGGTGGCCGTAGACGAGGCTACAGCCGTACGGGTTCATCCGGTCGAGCGGAAAGCCGGTCTGGCGGGAGAAGTACAGGTCGTTGACGGCGAACGGATTGTGGGTCGTCACCACGTCGACCGCGTCGATGTCGAGGTCGGCTGCGGCGAGGGCGGCCCGGGCCGCCGGTACCGGCGCCTTCGGCATCCGGGCCCGCCCGGCCCGGGCGAACCCGACCGCGCGCAGCCGGGCGACCCCGGCGCCGCCGCTCAACTCGCGGGCCCGGGCGACGGTGGTGACCACCAGGCCGGCGGTGCCGTCGCCCGGATGGGTCTGCGACCCGTACGTCACCACGCCGTCCGGCCGTACCGGGGACAGTTTGGCCAGGCCCTCGGCCGTGGTGTCGTGCACGCCCTGGTCGTCGGTGACCACGGTGTCGCCGCGTCGACCCGGCACGTGGACCTCGACCAGGTGACCGGGCCGCCGCGCCGCCGCCCGGTACTGCTCGTGGCGCAGCAGGGTGACGGCGTCGATCTCGGCGCGCGGATAGCCCTCCTCGGCCGCGACGTTCTCCGCGGTGTCCAGCATGGACTGACCGGTGTTCGGGTCGTGTCGCATCGGGTCGAGCACCCAGTGCTCGGTGACCGGCGCCGCGCCGGGGGTGCCCTGCGCCGACCAGACCATCAGCGGGCCGTTGCTGGTCCGGTCGGTGGTCAGCGCGAGCACCGTCCGGTGCGCGCCGAGTTCGACCTGTACGGCGGCGGCCTGCAGCACCGCGACCGAGGTGGCGCACGCCTGGGCGATCGTGGGGCCGGTGACCCCGTCGAGCCCGAGCCGGGGGGTGACGGTGGTGACGCCGTAGAAGGAGGTCGGCTGCGGCACGGTGGTGCCGAGCACCACCTGCGTCACCTCCGTGACGTCGAAACCGCGCGTCTCGAGGGCCCGGCCGGTGACGTCGACCAGCAGGTCGACGCTGGACATCCCGGCCAGTGCTCCCTGCCAGCGGCAGAACGGCGACGACCAGGCGAAACCGATCGGCACCGCCACGTCGGAGAGTCTCATCGCGTCTCCTTGACCAGGTCGGCGAGCTGCTGGGCGTGGCCCTGCTTGTGCCCGAGGACGTAGCGGTCCAGGAACGCGGTCAGCGGCTCCGGGCCGTACCGCCGGTTGTTGGTCCGCACGGCCAGGTGGTCGTCCTCCAGCGCGTCGAGCGCGGCGGCGAGGTTCGCGAAGGCCGCGGTGACCTCGGCGCGCAGCTCGTCCAGCGAACGGCTCCCGGCGGCGGCGACCGCGGCGAGCCGCTCCGGATGCTCGTGGGTGCGCCCGACCGCGACGGCCGGGTCGGCGAGGAGCCGGCGCAGTTCGGTGGCGAAGAACCGGGAGAACTCGGCGACGTGCGCGAGGACCGTCGCGGCACTCCAGGCCTCCACCCCCTCGGGCTTCTGCTCCGGTACGTGCAGTCGGCGCGGGTCGATCAGATCCACGATCGAGAGCAGGTGGTCGTCGAGTTCACCGTTGCGGCGACGGACCTCGTCGGCGTTCATCCGACCTCCTTGACGCACTCGTTCACACACTCGCCCAGCCCTTCGATGCTGGTGCGGAGCACCTGCCCCGGGCGGAGGAAGACCTTCGGGTCGCGGGCGTTGCCGACCCCGCCGGGGGTGCCGGTGGCGACCAGGTCGCCGGGGCGCAGGGTGGTGAACCGGCTGATGTAGGCGAGCGTCTCGGCCGGCCCGAAGAGCAGGTCACCGGTACGGGCCCGCTGCATCACCTCGCCGTCCACCGCGCAGCGCACCTCCAGGTCGGGCTCGGCGCCGACCTCGTCGACGGTGGTCAGCCACGGCCCGACCGGGGTGCTCGCCTCGAACGCCTTGCCGGGCAGCCACTGTGTGCTGTGCGTCTGCCAGTCCCGCATCGACACGTCGTTGAGCACCGTGTAGCCGGCGATCGCGGCGGCCGCCTCGGCGGCGGTCCCCCGGCGCAGCGGCCGTCCGACCACCACGGCCAGCTCGACCTCCCAGTCGACCCGGTCGCTCACCGCCGGCAGGACGAGCGGGTCGCGGGCGCCGAGCAGCCCGGCCGGGAACTTCGCGAAGAGGGTCGGCGTGGTCGGCATCTCCCGGCCCATCTCGACGATGTGGGCGCGGTAGTTCAGTCCGACGCAGAAGATCTGCGACGGGCGGGGCACGACCGGGGCGAGGTCGAGTTCGGCGACGGGCAGCCGGGGTCCGCCGGTCGGGGCGGACCGGTCCGGGTCGGCGAGCAGCGCGCCGACGTCGGGTGCGGAGAGCAGGACGGCGTGCTCGCCGACCAGGCGGGCGGCCCGGGTGCCGCCGTCGGTCCGGATGGTGGCCAGGCGCATCTCAGCTCATTCCCTCGGCCTGCCCACCGGCGACGGTGAGCACCTGTCCGTGGACGAAGTTCGACCACGGTGTGCAGAGCAGGAAGACGCCGCCGGCGGCCTCGGCCGGGGTGGCCGGCCGGCCGAGCGGGATGCCGGCGGCGGCCCGCTCGCGTACCGCACCGGGGATGCCCAGCGGTATCCGGCGGTCGCCGTACGCGAAAGCGCCGCCCTCGTCGGCGTCCGCGGTGAGCCGGGTCTGCACGAACCCGAACGCCACCGCGTTGACGTTGATCTTCAGCGGTCCCCACTCCTTGGCGAGCGTCTTCGTGAGCCCGACCAGCGCGGACTTGGCGGCGGCGTAGTTGGCCTGGCCGACGTTGCCCATGGTGCCGGCGATCGAGGTCACGTTGACCACCTTGCGGAACACCTCCCGCCCCTGCGCGGCGTCCCGCTTGGCCGCCTCGCGCAGCACCGGGGCGGCCGCGCGCAACAGCCGGAACGGGGCGACCAGGTGGATGTCGAGCATCGCGGTCAGCTGCTCGTCGCTCATCTTGTGGAAGATGCCGTCCCAGGTGTAGCCGGCGTTGTTGACCACGATGTCGAGCTGCCCGTACCCGTCGACCGCCCGGGCGACCACCTCGGCCGGCGCCGCCGGGTCGGTCAGGTCGGCGGTGACCGCCGTGCCCTGGCCGCCGAGCAGCTCCACGGTCTCCCGGGCCGCGTCGCCGTCCAGGTCGGCGCAGACCACCCGGGCGCCGTGTACGGCCAGCAGCTCGGCCGTGGCCCGCCCGATGCCCCGGCCGGCGCCGGTGACCACGGCCACCCGCCCGTCCAACACTCCACTCACGACTGCCCCTTCCGGCCTGCCGGCCCGGTTCGGTCGGCGAGGATGTCCCGCCACAACGCACGTGCCGTCTTCTTGTCGAACTTCCCGGTGGCCGTCGTGGGCAGCGTCTCGACGAACCGGATGACGTCGGGCAACCACCAGCTCGCCACCCGGGGGCGCAGGTGCGCCAGCAGCGTCCCGGCGGAGACCGGCTCGGCGGCCACGACCAGCGCCGCCGGACGTTCACCCCAGATCGGGTGGGGCACCGCGATGACCATCGCCTGCGCCACGGCGGGGTGGTCCATCAGGTGGTTCTCCAACTCGATCGAGCTGATCCACTCGCCGCCCGACTTGATCAGGTCCTTGGTCCGGTCGACCAGGTGCAGGTAGCCGTCGGGGTCGACGGTGCCGACGTCACCGGTACGCAGCCAGCCGTCCCGGAACCGGGTGCTGTTCGTGTTGTCGTCGGGCCGGTGGTAGGAGGCGGTGACCCAGGGGCCGCGTACCTCGATCTCGCCGGCGGACACGCCGTCGTGCGGCAGGACGCGGCCGTCCGGGTCGACCACCCGCAACTCCACCCCGGCGGTGGGTACGCCCTGGGTGGCGTGCCGGGCCAGCCGCTCCGCCTCCGGCCGGTCCTCCAGGTGGCGGCGGACCATGGTCAGGTTGCCGGACGGCGACATCTCGGTCATGCCCCAGCCCTGCCGCATCGTCACCCCGCGTGCGTGGTACCGGTGGATCAGCTCCAGCGGGATCGCCGCGCCCCCGCACAGGATCCGGTCCAGGCTGGCCAGGTCGTCGGCGGTCGGCCCGAGCTGGTCGACGGCGAGCCAGAACGTCGGCACCCCGGCCGCCACGGTCACCCGCTCCTCCCGGATCCGTCGGACGACGGTGGCCGGGCTGGTGTCCGCGCCGGCCAGGACCAGGCCGGCGCCGGCCAGCGCGGCCGCGTACGGCATGCCCCAGGACAACGCGTGGAACAGCGGGGTGAGCGGCAGCAGGACGTCCCGTTCCCGGATCCCGAACGAGTCGACGAACAGCCCGCTCATCGCGTGCAGGGTCAGCGAGCGGTGCGAGTAGACCACCCCCTTGGGGTGGCCGGTGGTGCCGCCGGTGTAGCAGAGGCAGGCCGGCGTCCACTCGTCCACCTCGGCCGGCTCGTCGGTCGACGCGCCCGCCAGGAGCTGCTCGTAGTCGACCGCGTCGGCGAAGTCGGGATGCGGGTCGGTGCCGTCCGGCAGCACCACGTAGCAGCGGACGCCGGACAGCATGGGCCGGATCGGCGCGAGCTGCGCGGTCAGTGCCGCGGCCACGAAGATCACCCGGTCCTCCGCGTGCGCGACCACGGCCGCCACCTGGTCGGGGTGCAGCCGGATGTTCACCGGCTGCAGCACGGCACCGGCCAGCGGCACGCCGTAACAGAGCTCCAGGTGCGGCAGGCAGTTGCCGGCGAAGGTGCCGACCCGGTCACCCGGGCGGACACCCAGGGCCGGCAGGGCGTTGGCGAGCCGCCGGGCCCGGACGGCCAGCTCCGGCCAGGTCCGGGTGTCGCGGCCGGCGGCGGTGAAGTCGACAAGCCGCGCGTACGGGCCCATGGCGTCGCCGCGACGCAGCACCATGGCCACGGACAGCGGCATCGATCCCATCGTGCTGCGCATCGGTCAGCCCTCCTGCGGCCCGGCCTGGGTCAGGAGCGTGCGGAGCCGGTCCGGCCACGGTGCCCCGCGTCCGGTCGCCGGGTCGAGCAGCACCACGGTCAGCGTGCCGCGCGCCAGCGGTGTGCCGTCCCGGGCGACGTGGAAGGCGTACCGCAGGGAGGTGCGTCCGACGTCCTCCACCGCGAGCGTGGTCTGCCCGACCTCGCCGAAGTGCAGGGAGCCGAGGTAGTCGACGGTGAGGTTGACCCGGACCATCCGCCGGAAGTCGGCGTCCGGGACGCCGAGCCGGTGGTGCAGCAGGGTCTCCGCGCTCTCCACGAAGCGCAGCACCGCGCCGTAGTGCCACCGGTCGGCCGGGTCGGTCTCCGACCACTCGAGGCGGCGGCTGGTGACGATCGACGCTGGCTCGGCCATCACGCTCTCTCAGTACTTGTGGATGGTGTTGCCGGGTGGCAGCCCCCGTGGCCCGTACGGCGTGGTGTCGAGCCAGTGCCCACGGCTCTCGTCGGTCGGCGCGTCCCGGGCCGCCTGCTCCAGCACCGCCCGCTCGGTCGGGCCGGGCCGCAGGTGGGTCAGCGCGGCACCGGCCGCGTCCCGGTTGAACAGCGCGGCCCGCCGCCGGGCGAGCACGAAGTCCTCCACGGCGGCCCGGGCCCGGGCCGGTACGACGGTGGAGAGCGCGACGTGCACGGCGGTCGCGGCCGCCTCCGCGTCGGCGACGCCGGAGTTCAGGCCCCGGGCCCCGAACGGTGCGAACAGGTGCGCCGCCTCTCCGACCAGCAGGGTGCGCCGGGCCGGTTCGGCGAAGTCGTCCGCCACGACCTGGAGGAAGCGGTAGGTGGAGGCCCAGCCGACCCGGTCCGCGTACGCCGGTGGCAGCACGGCCCGCAGCCAGTGGCGTAACCCGTCGCCGTGGCCCAGTTCCTCCGGATCGTCGTCGTCGTGCAGTTGCAGGTCGACCCGCCAGCCGCCGGCGAACGGCACCAGCAGCACGTTGCGGCCGCCGACGGCCGGGTGCGCGTAGTGGAAGACCCGTTCCACCGGCAGCGGTGTGGCCGGATCCTCCTCCACGTCGACCACGACGTACCAGCCGTCGGAGCGGCTGCCCTCCATCGGTACGCCGAGCGCGCGGCGGACCCCGGACCGGGCGCCGTCGGCGGCGATCACGTAGTCGGCGGTCCACCGGGCGCCGGCGCCGGTCCGCAGTGTGACGCCGTCCGGGCCGGAGTCGACCTGCGCGACCTCCGCGTTCCAGGCGAACTCCACGCCGGCGGCCTTGCACGCCTGCAGCAGGTAACGCTCGGTCTCCACCTGCGGCAGGCTGGTGAAGTGCGGCAGCGTACCGGCCGGTGGCGGCGGGTAGCTGCGGGCGAAGACCTGCCGGCCGGCGTAGAAGGTGCGCTTGGTCTGCCACACCAGCCCGTACGCGGCGAGTTCGGCGGCGAGCCCCGGCGCGGCGCGGTCGAGTATCTCCAGGGTGGCCCGGTGGACGAAGATGGCGCGGCTGCCGGGCCGCAGCCGGTCCTCGGCGCCGGCCTCCAGGACGGTGGCCGGTCGGCCGAGCGCACGCAGCGCGAGTGCGGCGGCCATCCCGACCGGGCCGGCCCCGACCACGACCACCGGTCGGTGCCCGCCGCTCACGCAACCTCCTCGCGGTAGAGGCCGAGTGCGGTGATCGCGGGTGCGTCGCTGTACGAGAAGAGGATGGCGTCCTCGCTCGCCGAGGAGTTGACGTGCTGGTACCGGGCCCAGCCGGGAACGGCGAAGACGTCCTTCTCGCCCCACTCCAGCAGCTGTCCGTCCACCATGGTGGTTCCGCTGCCACGTACCACGTGGTAGATGGTGCTCGGGGTCTGCCGGCGGGTGACGCCCCGGAAACCGGGGCGCAGCCGGGCGATCCGGCAGCCGATGGTGGGCATCACCGGCCCGCCGGTCCACGGGTTGGTGTATTCCAGCACCACGCCGTCGGCGTCGCTGCCGGTGGCGTCCTCGGCGATGGCGTCGAAGGCGCGGACGGTCTCCGCCCAGGGGTAGTTGCCGATCGGCGAGGTGGGGCCCGGGCGGGGATCCCAGGCGGGGGTCAGCCGTCCGTGGATGAACTGCCGCGAGGAGAGGTCGTCGGGCACCTCCGCCTTCTGTGTCCGTTCGCCGAACAGCTCGAAGAACCCGGCCTCCACTGCGTTGACCAGGGGGAAGTCCAGGCCGTCCAGCCACAGCATCGGGCCGTCGCCCTCGTGGGCGTGGTCGTGCCAGTGCCAGCCGGGGGTGAGCAGCAGGTCGCCGGGGTGCATGTGCACCCGCTCGCCGTTGACCGTGGTGTACGCGCCGCGCCCCTCGATGATGAACCGGAACGCGCCGGCGGTGTGCCGGTGTGCCTGCGCGGTCTCGCCGGGCAGGATCACCTGGATGCCCGCGTACAGCGTGGTCGTGGTCGCCGGTGGGTCGGGCAGGCCGGGGTTGACCAGCATCAGTACCCGACGTTCGGCCTCCTCCAGGGAGAGCACCTCGGCGAAGTGCAGCAGGTACGGCCGCAGCTCCGCATAGCGCCACAGGTACGGGACGGCCCGGCTGTGCGGTTCGGCGTTGAAGAGGTTGCCGAAGTATCGCCAGAGTGGGGCTGTGCCGAGCCGGGCGATGGCTTGGTAAGCCTCCTCGGTCATGCGCCGAGTCTGACTCCATCGATGCCTGGCGTCAAGACTAGTGTCACATGTCCCGGGTGGTGTGGCTGCGGACGAGCGCGGCCAGCGCGGGGTCGTACGCGGCGACCACCTGGACCACCCGCTGCTCGGCCAGGCCGGCGAGTCCGTCGTACAACTCGACGAAGAGTTGCCGGGCCCGCGCCCGGGGCCAGCGGGGCGGCAGCAGTTCGGTCGGCAGTTCCGGGTCGAGGCTCGGCAGGGTGCGCCACTCGTCCATCAGCGCGGTCCGGGAGACCAGCGCCTCCGCGGTGCCGATCCGCCCGCCACGCCACTGCCGCAGGACCGGGTCGAACCTCGACAACAGACGTTCGTAGCCGGCCCGCAGCGCGTCGAGGTCCCAGGCCCGGATCGGGTGGCCGGCCACCGGTCCGCCCTCGGCCAGTTCGGCGGTGAAGACCGTCGCCCGGTCGATGCCCAGCTCGGACAGGATCGCGGTCACCTCGGTCACCCGCTCCTGTGGGGAGACCCAGAGCCCGTCGTAGAGCGGCGCGAAGCCGTACCAGCCGAGGCGGGTGCGCAGCGCGTTGCGGCGGGAGCGGTCGTCCTCCGGCACGGAGAACGCGGCCACCGTCCACCGCCCGGTCCAGCCGGTCCGGTCCGCGCCGAACGACAGGATGTGGGCCCGGCCCTCGGTGAGCACCTCGGCCGCCCGGGGGCTCAGCGCGTAGGAGGTGCGCCGGCCGGTCTTGGACTGCTCCAGCAGGCCGCGGCGGGCCAGCCGGCTCAGCGCCGCGCGGGCGCCGACCTCGGTGATGTCGAACTCGCCGAGCAGCGCCACCAGCGCGGCCGAGGGCAGCGGTGCGCGCTGGCCGTACCAGTAGTCGCCGAGCAGGGTCAGCAGCAGGTGCTGCGGGCTTCCGCCGGTCTGCATCCGGGGCAGGTCGGCGGCGGGCGCGGCGGGCGGGACCGACATGCCGGTAACTATACAGTTGGCGTGTCGTGCGCCATCTCATCAGCTTCGCGCCTTGCGGCGACGTCGGTGACGCTACTGCACCGGTTAACAGAAGGCATGAATATTGACCGGCGTGCAATAGGTGTCTAGCGTCCTGGTAACACACCCGTCCCCCTCGTGGTGGGAGGCACCCCGTGCGACGTACCGCCGTACCCGTCGCCGCGCTCGCCGTGGTCCTCGCCACGGCCGCCTGCGCCGACGACTCACCCGCCGGGACCGGCGCGGGACCGATCAGGGTCGGCCAGATCGTGTCGCTGACCGGCAACTACGCCCCGCTCGGCACCGAGAACGAGAAGTCCGTCGCGCTCGCCGTCGAGCAGGTCAACACGGCCGGCGGGGTGCTCGGTCGGCAGATCGAACTCGTTGTCCGGGACGACAAGAGCCAGCCCGACCAGTCGGTGCTGGCCTTCAACGACCTCCGGGGCCGGGACGCGGTCGCGGTGATCGGCTCGCCGTTCTCCAACTCCGCGCTGGCGACCATCCCACTGGTCGAGCGGGAGAAGATTCCGTACATCTCGTTGACCCCGGCCGACGAGCAGGTCGACCCGGTCCGCCCGTACGTCTTCGTCGTGCCGGCCACCTCCGCCACGTACGCGGACCGGATCCTGCAGTACCTGAAGGCGGAGCGGATCAGCCGGGTCGCGGTCGCGTACGACGGCAAGAGCTCGTACGCCCGGGCCGGCTTCGACGGAACCAGGGAGAAGGCCGCCACGTACGGCATCACGCTGACCGCCACCCCGGAGTTCCAGACCACCACGACCGAGTTCTCCGCGGTCTTCAACCAGGTGCGGTCCTCAGGTGCGCAGGCCCTCGTGGTCTGGGCGACCGGCCCGCCCGGCGTCGCCCTGGCCAAGCAGTACGCCACCGCGGGCCTGGACCTGCCCGTCGTCTTCACCGGGGCGCAGGCCAGCAAGCTGTGGCTGGAGCCGGTCGGCGCCGCCGCCGAGGGGGCGCTGGTGGCCAGCTCGATCGGGGTGGTCGGTGCCGAGCTGCCCGATGGTGCCCAGAAGCGGGCGATCGACGAACTGGCCGGCCCGTTCCAGAGCAAACACGGCTACGCACCGCCGCAGTTCGCCCAGGACGGCTACACCGGGGTGAAGCTGCTGGTCGCCGCGATCGAAAAGGCCGGCAGCACCGATCGGGAGAAGGTCCGGGCCGCGCTGGAGGGGCTGACCCTGACCACCCCGAACGGCAGCTACGCCTACAGCGCCACCGACCACGCCGGCCTCAGGGCCGACTACATCTCGATCAACGTGGTGAAGGGCGGGGGGTTTTTACCCACCGAGTGGGCGCGGGAGCAGTTGGCCACGGTGGCGGGCCGGTGACCGAGCCGCTGCTGCGGGTGGCCGGCGTCGCCCGGTCCTTCGGCGGCGTCTACGCCGTACGCGACGTCCACCTCGACGTCGCCCCCGGGGAACTGCGCGGAGTGATCGGGCCGAACGGCGCCGGCAAGTCCACGTTGTTCGGCCTGATCGGTGGGCAGTTGGCGAGCCAGGCCGGCACGATCACGTACGCGGGGGAGCGGATCGACCGGCTGCCGCCGCACCGCCGGGCGACCCGGGGCATCGCGATCGTCTTCCAGGGGGCCCGGGTCTTCCGGGGCATGACCGCGCTGGAGAACGTGATGGTGGGTGGGCACGCCACCACCCGGGGCGGCTTCCTCGGCGCGGCGCTGCGGCTGCCCCGGCACCACCGGGAGGAACGGGAGATCCGGCAGCAGGCCCGGACGGCACTGGACCGGGTCGGGTTGGCCGACTGGGCGGACCGGCCGGCCGAGTCCCTGCCGCTGGGTCAGCAGCGGGCCCTCCAGGTGGCCCGGGCCCTGTGCGGCCGGCCCCGGCTGCTGCTGCTCGACGAGCCGGCGGCCGGCCTGCGGGCCGCCGAGCGGGAGGCGCTCGCGCAGCTCATCGAGGAGCTGAAGGCCGACGGCCTGACCATGATCAAGATTGAGCACGACGTGGCCTTCGTGACCCGGCTCGCCGACCGGGTCACGGTGCTGGACCTCGGCCGGGTGATCGCCGAAGGCACCCCGGCCGAGGTCCGCGCCGACCCGGCCGTGGTGGCCGCGTACCTCGGTGCGGAGGTGAGCAGGTGATCGAGGTCCGCGAGCTCACCGTCCGGCACGGGGCCGCGGTCGCGCTCGACCGGGTCGACCTCACCGTGGCGGCCGGCGAGATGGTCGCCCTGATCGGCCCGAACGGCGCCGGCAAGTCCACCCTGGCCGACACCCTGGCCGGGATCCTCCGCCCGGCCGCCGGCACCGTCGCGGTCCGGGGCCGACTCGGGTACGTGCCGGAGGGGCGCCAGATGTTTCCCGACCTGACCGTCGACGACAACCTCCGGCTCGGCGGCTGGGCGATCCGCAACCGGACCACCGCGCCGGTCTACGACATCCTGCCCCGCCTCGACCCGCTGCGCCGCCGCCGCGCCGGCTCACTCTCCGGCGGCGAACAGCAGATGGTCGCGGTAGGCCGGGCGCTGATGGCCCGCCCGGAGGTGCTCGTCGTCGACGAACTCTCCCTCGGCCTCGCCCCGCTGGTCGTCGCCGACCTGGCCCGGCACCTGCGCGAACTCAACACCGACGGCCTCGCCGTCCTGCTCGTCGAACAGAACGCCCGGCTCGCCCTCGACCTCTGCGGCCGTGGGTACGTGCTCGAAGCCGGCCGGGTCGTCGCCACCGGCACCGCCGCCGACCTCGCCGCCGACCCCCGGGTCGCCGACGCCTACCTGGGGGCGGCCCGGTGAGCGACCTCCTCCAGTACCTGATCACCGGACTCGGCGGCGGCTGCGCCTTCGCCCTGGTCGGCAGCGGCATGGTGGTCATCCACCGGGTCACCCGGGTGGTCAACTTCGCCCAGGGCAGTTTCGCGGTGCTCGCCGCCCTGACCACCTCGACCCTGCTCGCCGCCGGGCTGCCGCACGGGCTGTCCGAACTGCTCGCCGTGGCGGTCGGTGCCGGGGCCGGACTGCTGGTCGGCCTGGTCGCGATCGGGAAACCGGGTACCCCGCCCGGCGCCTCGCTCATCATCACGCTCGGACTCGCCGTCGCCGCGTACGCGGTCGAGGTGCTGATCTGGGGCGACCAGCCCCGCTCGTTCGCCGGTGTGCCCGGCGCCGTGGAGCTGGCCGGCGCCCGGTTCCAGGCCCACTACCTGCTGATCATCGGCGCGACGGTGGCCGTCTTCGTGACCCTGGCGATCCTGTTCGCCCGTACCGACGTCGGCCGAGCGCTGTCGGCCTGCGCGTCCAACCCGTACGCCGCGAAGGTGGTCGGGATCAACGTCACCCGGATGGGCCTGCTCTCCTTCGCCGTCGGCGGTGCGCTCGGCGGCCTCGCCGGGGTGCTGGTCACCCCGATCCAGCTGGTCACCTTCGACTACGACGTCACCCTCATCGTCGGCGGCTTCGCCGCCGCGATCCTCGGCGGACTGGTCCGGCCGGCACTCACCCTCGCCGGTGGACTGCTGCTCGGCGTCGCACAGGCACTCGTCGCCGGCTACGGCAACGCCGCGTACCAGTTGGAGGTCGCCCTCGTGCTGATGCTGGCCGCGATGATCTGGCAGGCCGCCCGCCAGCCGGCCGCCCAGCGGGAGGTGGCCTGATGACCCGGTGGGCACCGGTGGCGGCGGTGGCCGCGCTGACCCTCGCCCTGCCGCCGCTGCTCTCGGCCAGCCACCTGGCCATGTACATCCTGCTCGGCCTCGCCGCGATGGTCACCGTCGGACTGTCCCTGCTGATGGGGTACGCCGGGCAGGTCTCGCTCGGGCAGGCGTCGTTCTACGCCATCGGCGGTTACACCGCCGGCCTGCTCAGCGTGCACAGCCTGCCGCCGCTGCTCGGGCTGCTCGCCGCGCCGCTGGTCTCCGCCGCGTTCGCCACAGTGGTCGGGGTGCCGCTGCTGCGACTGCGCGGCCACCACCTGGCCTTCGCCACCCTCGCCATGCAGCTGATCCTGCTGTCGCTGCTCAGCCAGGCGGAGTGGGCCGGCGGCGCGATCGGCCTGCAGGGCATTCCCCGGCTGTCGGTCGGCGGCTACGAGTTCGCCGACGATCTCTCGTACGCGTACCTGGTCTGGGCGGCGGTCGCGCTCACCCTGCTGGTGGCCCGCAACGTCGTCGCCTCCCGACCCGGCCGGGCGCTGCGCGCCCTGGCGACCAGCGAGACCGCGTCGGCCGCCAGCGGCGTCCCGGTCGGCCGCTACCGGCTCACCGTCTTCGCGCTGGCCGCCGCCTGCGCCGGCCTCGCCGGCGGCATCTACGCCTTCTATCTCGGCTATCTCGCGCCGGGCTCGTTTCCGGTCCTGCTCTCCATCGAGTACGTCGTGATGGCCGTCGTCGGCGGTCTCGGCACCCTGTGGGGGGCCCTGGTCGGGGCGACCGCCATCGTCCTGCTCGTCCAGCTGCTCAACACCCTGGGCACCCAGCCCGGCATGCCCAGCTACGCGCCCAGCGTGCTGTCGTACGCGGTGTACGGGCTGCTGCTCGTCCTGGTGGTGCTCTTCCTGCCGCACGGCATCGTCCCCGCCGCCCGGGACCGCCTGACCCGGTTCCGGTTCCGTACCCGGCCGACGGAGCCGGTCGCCCCGGAGCCGTGAGCATGCCCGGCGCCGCATGACCGCTGCCCGCTGCCGCGCCGGCGCAGTCGACCCGGCGTCCGCCCGCAGGATCGTCGAGGAGTTCCTCGCCGCCCCCACCCGCCTCGCCCGTCTCACCGCAGCCTGGCGGCGACACGAACCGGACACGCCGCTCAGCACCTGGTGGTGACCCGACGCCGACCGCGGCCAGGCGTGGCACCCGCGCTGGTTGTCAGCCTCGGCTACCACGGCGCTTGGTTGCCTATCGGCCCGCCGCTTGTCGAACGCCGGCCGTTGGCCGGGACGAGTGACCCGGCTCACGCGCTGTTATGCCAGCCCCTCAGGCGGTGTCCTGTGGCCGAACACCGAAACACGAGGGAGACACGATGACGGAGAACATCAGTGTGGTCGTGGTCGGCGGCGGATACGCCGGTGTCATGGCGGCCAACCGCCTCACCCAACGCGACGACGTGACCGTGACCCTGATCAACCCGCGGCCGGACTTCGTTCACCGCATCCGCCTGCACCAGCTCGTCGGCGGAACCGGCGACGCGGTCGTCGGCTACCGCGACGTCCTGGCCGACCGCGTCCGGCTGATGGTCGACACCGCCAGCCGGATCGACGCGGCCGAGCGCACCGTTTTGTTGGCGAGCGGTGGCACGGTTGGTTACGACTACCTCGTCTACGCGGTGGGCAGCGGCAGCGCCGACCCGGGTGTGCCTGGGGCCGCCGAGTACGCCCACAACATGGCCAGCCTGGAGGAGGCGCAGCGGCTGCGGGCAGTGCTCGAGACCACGCCCACGACGGACGTGGTGACGGTGGTCGGAGCCGGCGCGACAGGCATCGAGGTCGCCACCGAACTGGCGGCCGAGGGCCGCGCCGTGACGCTCGTGTGTGGCAGGGTGCTCCACCCGTACCTGCACCCCCGGGTTCGCCGCAGGTTCGCCAAGCGGCTGGCCAAGCTCGGGGTGACCGTCATCGACGGTCCTGGTGCGAAGGTTACCGCGGTGAGCCGAGACGCCGTCCTACTGGCGGACGGCCGGGAGCTGCCCAGCACGGTGACCATCTGGACGGCCGGGTTCAGCATTCCCGACCTGGCCGCCCGCAGCGGGCTCACGACCGACGTGGCCGGACGCCTCCTGACCGACGAGACGCTCACCAGCATCGACCACGACCACATCGTCGCCGCTGGCGACTCGGCGGCACCGTCGAATCTGCCGCTGCGAATGAGCTGTCAGGCCGCCAATCCCCTCGGCGCACATGCGGCCGACACAGTGCTCGCCCGGATCGCGGGCAGGCAACCGGCGACCATCGCCATCGGCTTCTTCGGGCAGTGCGTCAGCCTGGGCCACGGCGCCGCCACCGTACAGATCGCCTCGAGGAACGACCTCGCCAAAGGCTTCGCGATCGGCGGCTTCCTCGGCGCGAAGATCAAGAGCGGCAGCTTCCCGGGCCTGGTCGAGCACCTGGCGCACGAGGCGCACAAGCCCGGCTCCTACACCTGGAAGTTCCGCGACGACACCCGTCGTCAGCGGCTCCAGGCGCGCGCCGCCCGCTGACCTGACCCGTCGGAATGGAAGGTCCTGCAGTGGACACACCCCCCGCCGACCCCGCCACCGAAACCTTTGTGGCCCACCGGAACCTGCTGTTCACCGTCGCCTACGAGATGCTCGGATCGGCGGCCGACGCCGAGGACGTCCTCCAGGAGACCTGGCTGCGCTGGGTCAAAGTGGACCTGGCGCGGGTCAGCGACGAGCGGGCCTACCTGGTCCGGATCACCACCCGACAGGCGCTCAACCGGCTGCGTACCATGCGGCGTCGCAGGGAGGCGTACGTCGGCTCCTGGCTGCCGGAGCCGCTGCTCACCGCGCCGGACGTGGCCGACGACGTCGAGCTTGCGGAGAACATGTCGATGGCGCTCATGCTCGTCCTCGAAACGCTGACGCCGACCGAACGCGCCGTCTTCGTCCTTCACGAGGCCTTCGACGTCAGCTACGACGAGATCGCGGCAGCCCTCGACAAGACCCCCTCGGCGGTCCGCCAGATCGCCTACCGCGCCCGCCAGCACGTCGACGCCCGCCGCCCGCGCCAGGTGGTCCCGGCGAGCCTGACCCGGGCGGCGCTGGACTCGCTGCGGCACGCGATCGAAACCGGTGACCTGCAAGGCCTCCTCCACGTGCTCGCCCCAGACGTGGTCCTGGTGGCCGACGGCGGCGGTATCAAACAGGCCGCGCTGCGGCCGGTGACCGGTGCCGACAAGGTGGCCCGCATGTTTGTCGCCGGCATCGGCAAGGTGGACAGCATCCTCACCGCCGAACCCTCCGTGGTCAACGGCAACCCGTCACTGGTGTTGCGCCTGGACGGCCAGCTCGACGGCGTCCTCGCCGTCCGCGTCGAGGACGCCCGCATCACCGGCCTCTACTACGTCCGCAACCCGGAAAAGCTCACCCGTGTCGAGTCCGCAACCCCACTCACCCTGCGGTGAACACCGACTATCTTGGAGAACACGACATGGCCGTTCAGGCCCAGCCCGTAACCGATGCATCACCGTCGCCCTGGACGGCGGTGGCCCGGGCCGTCGCCCTGCTCACGGCGGTCGTCAGCGTGCTCCTGACCGCCTTCGCCTGGCCCTCGGTGCGATCGTCGATGCACGACGTGCCAATCGCCGTCGCCGGGCCGGCACCCGCGGTCAGACAGCTCAGCGTCGCCCTCGACGAACGCCTTCCCGACGCCTTCGACATCACCGAAGTCGCCGACACCGCCACCGCCGAACAGTTGATCCGCAACCGCGATGTCTACGGGGCGATCGACGTAAGCTCCGGCGCACCGCAGGTCATCCTCGCCTCGGCAGGCAGCGCAGCCGTCGCCCAGACCCTCAACGGCATCGCCACCGCGCTCAGCCAGGCGCAGTCCCAGGGCGTCAGTTCGCCGTCCGGCGTCCGCGACCTTGTCCCGTTGCCGGCCGACGACCCGCGTGGCGCCGGGCTGGCCGCCGCGGCCCTACCCTTGGTCATGGGCGGTCTGCTCGCCGCGTTTCTGCTGACGAGACTCGTCCTCGGCGCCACCCGCCGGGTCGTCGGAGCGCTCGCCTTCGCCGTCACCGGCGGTCTCGCCGTGGGGGGCATTCTGCAGTTCTGGCTCGGCTCCCTGACCGGCTCCTACTGGGCGAACACCGGCGCGGTCGCCCTGACCATCGCGGCCACCTCCCTGAGTATCCTCGGGCTGGAGGCCCTGCTCGGATCCGCCGGGCTCGGCCTGGGTGCGGCCATCATGATGCTCCTCGGCAACCCCCTGTCGGGCACCGCGACCGCGCCCGAAATGCTGCCCGGCTGGTCCGGCACGCTCGGCCAACTGCTACCGCCCGGTGCGAGTGGCGGGCTGCTGCGGTCCACCGCGTTCTTCGACGGCCACGGTGCCACCCATTCGGTCATCGTCCTCGCCACGTGGCTAACGCTCGGCATACTGTTGTGTCTCGCCGGCGGCATGCTTCGGCGGCGCCCGGCCGCCGACCGAGTGACCACCACCGGGCAGCCCGCACAGGCGACCGTATGAGGCGCGGCGCTGCTGGTGGTCCTGGAAACCCTCACCCCGCTGGACACCCGCTACTTGCGGTATCGAGTTCGCCAGCGCCACGGCCACTTCGGCGAACGAGGAGCGGCACCGCTTACCGGACAACGTCTCCAGCTTCTGATCAAGAAACAGACGCCACAGGAGAACAGTCATCATGCGTATCACAATCTTCGGCGCCAACGGTCCCACCGGCCGCCTGCTGACCGGCCAGGCACTCGCCGCCGGGCATCAGGTCGTCGCGGTCACCCGGCAGCCGGACGCGTTTCCGCTGCACCATGATCGCCTCGAGGTGGTCGGTGCCGATGTGCTCGATCCGGTGGCCGTCGACGCCGCCGTGGCGCAGCGGGATGCGGTGCTGTCGACGCTCGGAGTGCCCGCTGGGAAGAGCCCGATCAGCACCTACTCACGTGGTGTGACGAATATTGTCGCCGCGATGGGTCGGCATCGGGTACGTCGCCTCGTCGTGGTCAGCTCAAGCGGGGTCGCTCCGCACCCGTACTCCGATGGCGGGTTCCTGTTCAACCGGGTACTACTGCCGTACGTGACGCGGGTGCTGGGGAAAACGCTGTACGACGACATGCGGCGGATGGAAACGCTGGTCCGCGCCAGCGATCTGGACTGGACGATCGTGCGCCCGAGCGGCCTCTACCACCTGCCGTCGCCCACCGACTACACCCTCGTGGAAGGCCATGCCGACGGCAGGTTCACCGCCCGCACGGATCTGGCCGCGTGCATGTTGGCCTTGCTGGACGACGACCGCTACCTCCGCACCACCGTCGGCGTCATCACCACCGTCGACAACCCCACCCTGCTCCAGTGGATCCGCCGCGAAGCACTCGCCAAGCGCTGAGCGACCGCCCGGAGTACCGGAAGCCTTCACACGCCGGTCGCCGCCTATGGCGACGCGGTGCGCCGCCGGAGTTGGACGTGACCCACAAGGCTGGCTTCGCCAACCTCGCGGCCACTCTGGCCCGGACGCCTTGTGGCTGACCTGAGGCACGCGGCGGTGTCGACGTGGCTCAACGGGGGAGTGCCGCAGACTTGGATCATGCCGTTCCAGGTGCTCGGCAGGCTGCGAGAAACCTGGCCGCGTATGTGCCGTGACTGGCTGCCGACGGCCGTGGATCATCGGACACGGCCGGACAGACGAAGAACGCCCCTGACCGGGTTGCGCCTGGTCAGGGGCCTTTTCGTGCTGCTCAAAGCTTTCTTAGCAAGTGTGCCCCCGGCAGGATTCGAACCTGCGCCCCCGCCTCCGGAGGGCGGTGCTCTATCCCCTGAGCTACGGGGGCTCAGCGACTGGAGAAGAGTAGCAAACGAGGGCGGCGGACGCCGAATCGGTATCCGTCGTGGCGTCCGGCGCCGCCACAACCGCCCTCGTCGAACCGCGTGCCACCAGCCCGGGTCACGTCACCGGCCGCAGCTCGGCAGCGGGTGCGCGACGATGTGCGGCGGCAGTCGGCGCGGCCACTCGGTACGGGTCCAGGACCCGTCGACCACCACGTGCAGGGCCCGGTTCTCGCTGCCGCTGAGCCGGAGCAGGAAGTCCCGGGGCAGCGGCGGGTCGACGTTCGGGGTGGCGATCAGGAACCGTACCCGGCCCCGGGCCGAGAGCGCGGAGAGAACGTCGGCGGCCGGCACCACGCCGTGCAGCCGGGTACGCCCGATCCACCAGACCTCGGCCCGGTGTTCCAGGGCCGACCGGAGGATCGCCGGGTACTCCTGCTCGACCCAGCTGGCCACCGACTCGACGCAGAGGCCGCAGGCCCGGTCGGTCGGCTGGCGCGGGCCGAGGCCCCAGGCGCGCAGGTAGCCGCTCATCTCGGCGTCGTCGGCGGAGAGACCGTACTGCCGCTGGGCGAGGGCGGCGACGCTCTGCCGGCTCCAGAGCTCGTCGTCGAGGCCGTGCTGGTCGGGGTAGCTGCCGCGCAGCGTTTCGATCAGTTCCAGTTCCTGGTCGCGGCTGAGGCCCCCGGTGGCCTCGCCCGACCGCTGTCCGCGACGGGCGGCCGCCACCGCGCCGTCGCCGCCGATGGTGTGTCGACGGCACCAACTGGTGGCCGACCGACGTCCGTCCCGGAGAGCAACCGTCATGTCTAGGACAACGAAGGCAGATCGGACCCGTCACGTTATGTACGGAGAAAACTCGTCAAACTGGGCAAGTCCTACAAGCCACCCTTAAGCGGACGTACCGTCGGCAGGGCGCGAGACGGGCGGTGATCATCAAAACGGCGGCCGCCCCGCAGGACGGCCGCCGTGGTGACGGTGCTGGTGATCTGGGCCGCTACCGGGCCCCGAGCTTGCCGAGCAGCGACTGGATCAACTGGATCTCCTTCTGCTGGCCGTTGATCATCGACTGGGCCAGTGCGGTCACCTGGTCGTCGTCGCTGGCCTCGGTGACCGCCTCGGCCATGTGGATGCCGCCGATGTGGTGGTCGAGCATCAGCTTCAGGAAGAGGACGTCGAAGTCACGGCCGGTGGCCGCACGCAGCTCGGTCCGCTGCTGGTCGGTGGCCATCCCGGGCATCAACCCGTTGCGGACCATCGCCGTACCCTCCGGCATCCAGGCCATCCTCGGCTGGCTGCCGGTCGGGTTCAGACCCCAGGTCTTCAACCAGGTCTGCATGGTGCCGATCTGCGCCTGCTGGGTGAGGGCGATGTCGGCGGCCAGGGTCCGGACGTCCGGGTCGGTGGCCCTCTCGTGGGCGAGGATCGACATCTCGACCGCCTGGGCGTGGTGCGTCGACATGTCCCGGGCGAAGCCGGCCTCGGCGGAGTCGTCACCGGGCTTGAACAGGTTCGGTGCGAGCAGGCCGGCGGCCAGTCCGAGCACCAGCCCCAGTACGACGCCGAGCGCCAGCAGGCCGGTGCCCGGTCCACGCCGCCCCGGACCGTCCGCCACGTCGCCGCCACCGGGGCCGCCGACCGACGGCCCGCCGGTGCCCGGCTCGCCGACCGACGGCTCACCGGTCCCGGTCACGTCCGGGCCGGTCGCGGTCGATCCTGCCGGGCCGGACGCGGTCGATTCCGCCGGCCCGGCCGACGTCGTCAACTCCGCCGGGCCCGCGGTCACCGTCTCCGACCTGCTGGTCATGGTGGTCAGCTCCCCGGCGGCGGCACCGGCTGGTCACCGGGGGCGCCGCCCGGCGGCATCGGCTGGTCGCCGGGGACGTTGTCTCGCGGCGTGGTGCCGGTGGCGGTGATTCCGCTGGAGCAGGGCGCACCCGGCTCCATGCTGGCGTTCTGCCGCAGGGCGGTGATGAACTCGTCGATCCGGCCGTCGTCGGCGCTGTCGACCTTGAGCTGGTAGCCCCAGGCCTGCAGCGAGATCGGCTTGTCGAGGCCCTCGACCGGGCTCATCAGCATGAACTCGTTGTTCCGGACCTTGCCGGCGAGCTGCTCCACCTGCTCGGCCGGCAGGCTCGGGTTGTAGGTGATCCAGACCGCGCCGTGCTCCAGGCTGTGCACCGCGTGCTCGTTCGCGATCGGCGCGTCGTAGACGTCGCCCATGCAGTTCTGCCAGGCGTTGTTGTGGGTGCTGCCGACCGGCGGGTTGATCTTGTAAGTCTGCGGGCCCGGCTCGTGCGACTGCTTGCCCGGCAGCGGGTCGACCACCGACGGGTCGCTCTTCCGGTAGTTGACGATGCCGCTGATCGCCTCCGCCTTGTCCTCCCAGCTCTTGCCGTTCTGGATCACCGCGTACGCGCCGTACCCGATGATGCTGGCGGCGATCACGCCGACCGCGACGAAGATGGCGATGTTCGGCCATGAGCGACCGCCGCTGACCTTGACCGGGGCGACCGGGCGACGCGGCGGCTTCTTGCCGCTGCCGGTACGGCCGGCCGGCACCCGCCCGGCGGAGGCGCCCTTCGCCGTGCTGGTCGCGGTCTTGGTCCCGGCCGCCTTGCCCTCGGAGGGCTTGCCGCCGGCCGGCGCCTTCTTTCCGGTGCTGACCACGGACGGGCGGCGCTGTTCGCCACCCGAGGTGCTGATGCTCATGGTCCCTCGTCAGGTCGGTCGGTCAGGGGATGGCGGCTGGCACACCTGCAGGGTCGCCACCGAGGGACCGAGTCTACCCCCGGTAACATGTTTCGGTGACTCCCGCCAACCTCGCCGAGGCCGTTCTCGCCGCCGCCCACGCCGTCTTCACCCGGCGTGGCCTGGATCACACCATGCTGCCGGAGTCGGTGACGCTGGAGCGACCCCGCAACCCCGAGCACGGCGACTACGCCTCGACCATCGCCCTGCAGCTGAGCAAGAAGGTCGGCGTCCCGCCCCGGGACCTCGCCGCCGCGCTCGCCGAGGAGCTGGCCCGGACTCCGGGGATCAAGTCGGTCGAGATCGCCGGCCCCGGCTTCCTCAACCTCCGGCTCGACCCGGCCGCCGCCGGGCAACTCGCCCGCGAGGTGGTCGAGGCCGGCGGGGCGTACGGGCGCAGCGACCGGCTCACCGGCCAGAAGGTGAACCTGGAGTTCGTCTCGGCGAACCCGACCGGCCCGATCCACCTCGGGCACACCCGGTGGGCGGCGGTCGGCGACTCGCTGCGCCGGATCCTCACCGCGGCCGGCGCCGAGGTCACCAGCGAGCACTACATCAACGACGCCGGCGCCCAGATCGACCGCTTCGGGCAGTCGCTGTACGCGGCCGCCAACGGCGAGCCGACCCCGGAGGACGGCTACGGGGGCGAGTACGTCGCCGAGATCGCCGAGCGGATCGTCCGCGAGCAGCCCGACCTGGCCGGCCAGCCGGCCGGGGAGGCGCTGCCGGTCTTCCGGGACCGGGGCTACCAGCTGATGCTGGACGAGATGCGGGCCAGCCTGGAGCGGTTCGGCGTGCACTTCGACGTCTGGTTCTCCGAGCGCACCCTGCACAGCAGCGGGGCGATCGAGCACGCCCTGGGCCGGCTGCGCGAGCAGGGCCACGTCTACGACGCGGACGGGGCGATCTGGCTGCGCACCACCGACTTCGACGACGACAAGGACCGGGTGCTGATCCGCAGCAACGGCGAGCTGACGTACTTCGCCGCCGACTCGGCGTACTACATCAACAAGCGGGAGCGCGGCTTCGACAAGTGCGTCTACCTGCTCGGCGCCGACCACCACGGCTACGTCAACCGGCTGCGGGCGATCGCCGCCTGCGCCGGTGACGACCCGGACTTCAACATCGAGATCCTGATCGGCCAGCTGGTCAACCTGGTCCGCGACGGTCAGCCGGTCCGGCTCTCCAAGCGGGCCGGCAACATCATCACCCTGGACGAACTGGTCGACGCGGTCGGCGTGGACGCGGCCCGGTACTCGCTGGCCCGCTCCTCCACCGACTCGCCGCTGACCCTCGACATCGAGGTGATCACCCGGCACTCGAACGACAACCCGGTCTACTACGTCCAGTACGCGCACGCCCGGATCGCGTCCCTGCTGCGCCGGGGCGCCGACCTGGGGGTGGTACGGGGTGCCGACTTCGACCCGGGGCTGCTCAGCCACGAGAAGGAGAACGAGCTGCTCAAGACGCTCGGCGAGTTCCCCGAGGTGGTGGCCACCGCGGCCGAGCTGCGCGAGCCGCACCGGATCGCCCGCTATCTTGAGGAGCTGGCCGGTACGTACCACCGGTTCAACGACGCCTGCAAGGTGCTGCCGCTCGGCGCCAACCCGCCGGCGCCGGAGCTGACCCAGGCCCGGTTGTGGCTGGTCGACGCGACCCGGATCGTGCTGGCCAACGGGTTGGCGCTGCTCGGTGTCTCCGCGCCGGACCAGATGTGAGCGACGCGCCGGACCAGATGTGAGCGACGTGCCGGACCAGATGCGAGCGACGTGCCGGACCAGATGCGAGCGGCGAACCGGAACAGATGTGACCCACAGGCGGCGAACGGAAGGCTGAGCTGATGCGCGCGCACGAGGCCGGGGCACTGCACGGCGAGATCGGGGTACGGGGGCCGGCGTGGCTGCGTACCCCGGAGGACGTCAACGCGCTGGTGCCGCGACTGTGGCCGCGGACCGTGGCGCGCGGCGCCGAGGGCGCGCTGACCGTCGCCGGCCTCGACGTCCGTGAGCTGGCCGCCGAGTACGGCACCCCGGTGTACGTCCTCGACGAAGACGACCTGCGGGCCCGGTGCCGGGAGTTCCGGGCGGCCTTCCCGGACGAGGACATCTTCTACGCCGGCAAGGCGTTCATCTGCAGGGCGGTCGTCCGGATCATCGCCGAGGAGGGGCTGCACCTGGACGTCTGCTCCGGCGGTGAGCTGGCGGTGGCGCTGGCCGCCGGGATGCCCCCGGAGCGGATCGGCTTCCACGGCAACAACAAGTCGGTGGCGGAGCTGACCCGGGCGGTGGACGCCGGGGTCGGGCGGATCGTCGTCGACTCGTTCCAGGAGATCGACCGGCTGACCGCGCTGGCCCGGGAGCGGGGTGTGCGGCCCCGGGTGCTGGTCCGGGTCACCGTCGGGGTCGAGGCGCACACCCACGAGTTCATCGCCACCGCGCACGAGGACCAGAAGTTCGGCTTCTCGCTGGCCGGCGGCGCGGCGGCGACCGCCGCTTTCAAGATCCTCGACGAGGACGTGCTGGAGCTGCGCGGGCTGCACTCGCACATCGGTTCGCAGATCTTCGACACCAGCGGTTTCGAGGTGGCCGCCCGGCGGGTGCTCGCGCTGCAGGCGCAGATCCGGGACGCGCGCGGCGTCGAGCTGCCCGAACTGGACCTCGGTGGCGGCTTCGGGATCGCGTACACCACCCAGGACGACCCGTCGACCCCGCACGAGCTGGCGAAGCGGCTGCACAAGATCGTCGAGGGGGAGTGCGAGGCCGAGCGGCTCGGCGTACCCCGGCTGTCGATCGAGCCGGGCCGGGCGATCATCGGCCCGGCGATCTTCACCCTCTACGAGGTCGGCACGGTCAAGGACGTGGACGGGATCCGGACCTACGTCAGCGTCGACGGCGGCATGAGCGACAACATCCGGACCGCGCTGTACGGGGCGTCGTACTCGGCGACCGTCGCCTCCCGGGCGTCGGCGGCGGAGCCGATTCTCGCCCGGGTGGTGGGAAAGCATTGCGAGGCCGGGGATGTGGTGGTGAAGGATGAATTCCTGCCCGCCGACGTGCAGCCCGGAGATCTTGTCGCCGTGCCCGGCACGGGCGCCTACTGCCGGAGCATGGCCAGCAACTACAACCATGTTCCCCGGCCACCCGTCGTCGCGGTCCGCGACGGCCGGGCGCGGCTGATCGTCCGGCGGGAGACCGAAGACGATCTGCTCGCATTGGATGTGGGATGACAAAGCCTGTCCGCCTGGCCCTGCTCGGCTGTGGGACCGTCGGTGCCGAGGTGGTCCGCCTGCTGCACGAGCAGGCCGACGACCTGACCGCGCGGGTCGGCGCCCCGCTGGAGCTGGCCGGCATCGCCGTACGCCGGGCGGGCCGGGACCGAGGGCCGCTGCCGGTCGACCCGACGCTGTTCACCACCGACGCGCTCGGCCTGATCAAGCGCGACGACGTCGACCTGGTCATCGAGGTGGTCGGCGGGATCGAGCCGGCCCGGGGCTGGCTGGTCGAGGCGATGCGGGCCGGCAAGAGCGTGGTCACCGCCAACAAGGCCCTGCTCGCCGAGGACGGCGGCACGCTGCACGACGCCGCCGCCGAGGGTGGGGTCGACCTCTACTACGAGGCGGCGGTGGCCGGCGCCATCCCGCTGCTGCGCCCGCTGCGGGAGTCGCTGCACGGCGACACGATCACCCGGGTCACCGGGATCGTCAACGGCACCACCAACTTCATCCTCTCCGCGATGGACGCCAGCGGCGCCGGCTTCGCCGAGGCGCTGGAGGAGGCGACCGAACTCGGCTACGCCGAGGCCGACCCGACCGCCGACGTGGAGGGCTTCGACGCCGCCGCCAAGGCCGCGATCCTCGCCTCGCTCGCCTTCCACACCCGGGTCACCGCCGCCGACGTGCACCGCGAGGGGATCACCGAGGTCACCGCCGCCGACATGGCCAGCGCCAAGGCGATGGGCTGCACGATCAAACTGCTCTGCATCGCCTCCCGGGGCCCGGACTCGGCCGGCGTCGAGTCGGTGAGCGTCCGGGTGCACCCGGCGATGATCCCGGTCGGCCACCCGCTGGCCAGCGTCGGCGACGCCTTCAACGCGGTCTTCGTCGAGGCCGCCGCCGCCGGACAGCTGATGTTCTACGGCCGGGGCGCCGGCGGGGCGCCGACCGCGAGCGCGGTCCTCGGCGACGTGGTCGCCGCCGCCCGCAACCACCTGGCCGGGGTCCGCGCGGCCAGCGAGTCGGCGTACGCGGCACTGCCGATCCGGCCGATGGGGGAGGCGGTCACCCGCTACCACATCAGCCTCGACGTGGCCGACCGTCCCGGTGTGCTCGCCGCCGTCGCCGGGGTCTTCGCCCGGCACGACGTGTCGATCGCGACCGTACGGCAGGCGTCGGTGCCACCGGGACCGGCCGGTGGGCCGACCGGCTCGGCGACCCGTGGCGGCGACGCCGACCTGGTCATCGTCACCCACGCCGCGCCGGACGCGGCGCTCGCCGCGACCGTCGCCGAACTGCGCCGACTGGAGATCGTCCGGTCGATCGCCAGCGTGCTGCGGGTCGAGGGCGAGGGCGGCTGACCCCGGTCGGCCGTCCCGCCAGGTGGTTACCGGCTGGTGCGCGGAGAGCCGATCGACGACGGTGGGTCACCGTGGAGAGAGGCCGCCGCGGGTGCGGCCGACGCGGGAGTCGCGAGGAGAGCGTTATGTGGCGGGGTCTGATCGAGGCGTACCGGGACCGGCTGCCGGTCAGCGAGGCCACGCCGGTGATCACCCTGTACGAGGGGAACACGCCGCTGATCCCGGCGCCGGTCCTCGCCGACCGGCTCGGCTGTGACGTCTACCTGAAGGTCGAGGGGGCGAACCCGACCGGTTCGTTCAAGGACCGGGGCATGACACTTGCCGTCTCCAAGGCGGTCGAGGCCGGCAACAAGGCGATCATCTGCGCCTCCACCGGCAACACCAGTGCCTCGGCGGCGGCGTACGCGGCCCGGGCCGGGCTCACCTGCGCGGTCCTGGTGCCGCAGGGCAAGATCGCGCTCGGCAAGCTGGCCCAGGCCCTGGTGCACGGCGCCCGGCTGCTGCAGATCGACGGCAACTTCGACGACTGTCTGGCGCTCGCCGCCAAACTGGCCGTCGACTATCCGGTGGCGCTGGTCAACTCGGTCAACATCGACCGGCTGCACGGGCAGAAGACGGCGGCGTTCGAGATCGTGGCCGCCCTCGGTGACGCCCCGGACATCCACTGCCTGCCGGTCGGCAACGCCGGCAACATCACCGCCTACTGGATGGGTTACCAGGAGGAGGCCGAGGCCGGCAACACCACCCGCCGGCCGAGGATGTACGGCTTCCAGGCCGCCGGCGCCGCACCGATCGTCACCGGCCAGGCGGTACGCGAACCGTCCACCATCGCTACCGCGATCCGGATCGGCAACCCGGCGAGCTGGACGAAGGCGGTCGACGCCCGGGACGCCTCCGGTGGGCTGATCGCCGCCGTCACCGACCGGGAGATCCTCGCCGCGTACCGGCTGCTCGCCCGGGAGGTCGGGGTTTTTGTCGAGCTGGCCAGCGCGGCGAGTGTCGCCGGGCTGTTGCAGCAGGCCGCCGCCGGACTGGTGCCGGCCGGCTCCACGGTGGTCTGCACGGTGACCGGGCACGGGCTCAAGGACCCGGAGTGGGCGATCTCGACCGCGCCGTCGCCGATCACCATCCGCAACGACGTACTGACCGCGGCGCGGGCCCTCGACCTCGCCTGAGCGGTCGACAGGTCAGGCGGCGGCGAGTCTGGCGCGAACCTCGGCCGCGTCGGGATGGTGGAGTTCGGTGAGGATCTCCAGCGCCTGACGCCAGGCCCGGTCGGCGGCGGACCGGTCACCGGACTCGGCGTACAGGTCACCGAGGCGGGTCAGGGTACGTGTCTCGTAGTAGCGGCTGCCGGATTCGCGGTGCAGGTCGACCGCCTGCGCGTAGTGCGCGACGGCCCGCCCCCGGTCGCCGAGCCGGTGGTACGTGTAGCCGAGGCTGTCGTAGGCGTTGGCCCGGTACGCGGCGTCGTCGTACCCGTCGCACAGCCGCAGGCTCTCCTGGCAGTAGCGCAGCGCCTCGGCGTGGTTGCCGAGCCGGGCGTGGGTCCAGCCGACGCTGTTCAACGCGGCGACCTGCCCGGCGTGGTCGTCGATCCGGCGGGACAGCTCCAACGCCCGCAGGGAGTGGTGCAGCGAGGTGTCGTGGTCGCCCTGCCGGTCGCTCAACCAGGCCAGTCCGTGGTGCACGTCGGCCTGGTGCAGCGGGTCGGCCACCTCGGCGAACAACTCGAGGGCACGGGTGAGGTGGTGCTGGGCCTCCTCGTGGCGCAGCGTCCCGGCGTACGCGACGGCGAGGCCGCGCTGCATGTGCGCCTCGCCGGCCCGGTCGCCGAGGCGTCGGGTCGCCGCCAGCGCGGTCCGGTGCGCGGCGATCGTGCCGTGCCAGTGTCCGCCGCGACGCAGGAAGGTCGCCAGGCACCACGCCAGCTGCCAGGCATGGGTGTCGAATCCGTGCGCCGCCGCGTACTCGACGGTGGCGAGCAGGACCTCCTGCTGGTCGGTGAACCAGGCGAGCGCCGGTGCCCGGTCGGCGAGCCGTTCCGCCGCGGCGCCGGGCTGGACCGCCGACAGCGTGATCGACATCCGGTACGGGTACAGCATGTGGTTGGCCTGGTAGGCGCTGTGCAGGTAGTGGTCGAGCAGCCGGTGCGCGGCAGCCCGGCGGGCCGGTTCCGGCTCGTGGCCGTCGAGCAGTTCCCGGGCGTACGCGCGGAGCAGGTCGTGCATCCCGTACCGCCCCGGGGCCGGTTCGGTGACGAGGTGGGCCCGGGCCAGTTCCATCAGCAGCGGACGTACCCGGTCGGCCGGGACCCCGGCGAGGCTGGCCGCGCCCGCCGTCGTGCTGGTACCGGCCGGGTGCAGGCCGAGCAGCCGGAACAGCCGCTGGCTCTGCGGGCTGAGCGTGCGGTACGACCAGGAGAACGTGGCCCGTACGTCGGTGCCGCGGTCGCCGTCGTCGAAGACGTCGAGGCTGCCGCGTGCCTCGTCCAGTTCGGTGGCGATCGCGGCCAGCCGGAAACCGGGGTTGGTGGCGGCCCGGGCCGCGACGATGGCGAGGGCGAGGGGAAGCCGGGCGCACTGGGTGACGATCCGGGCCAGGGCCTCCGACTCGGTGGCGAGCCGGTCCGGGGCCAGCCGGGCGGCCAGCAGTTCCCTGGACTCGGCGGCGGTGAGCAGGTCCACCTGCACCGGCTGGGCGCCCTCGGTGGTGACCAGGCTGGTGAGCCGGTTCCGGCTGGTCACCAGGACGAGGCTGCCGGAGGTGCCCGGAAGCAGCGGCCGGATCTGTTCGGCGTCGCGGGCGTTGTCCAGGACGACCAGGACCCGGCGGTCGGCGAGCAGGCTGCGGTACAGGCCGGCCTGTGCGGTGAGGCCGAGTGGTACCCGCCCGGCCGGTGCGGGCAGGGCGGCCAGGAAACCCTGGAGCGCCTCACCGGGGCTCACCGGGGCGGCGCCCGGGTCGAAGCCGCGCAGGTTGACGTAGAGCTGACCGTCCGGGAAGAGGTGCCGGACCCGGTGTGCCCAGTGGACGGCGAGGGTGGTCTTGCCGATGCCGGCCGTCCCGGTCAGGCTCAGCACCAGCGGGGCGGCCGGGGCGCCGGACCAGCGTGTGACCAGCCCGTCGAGCCGGTCCAGGTACGCCCGCCGGCCGACGAAGCTGGGCAGGTCGATCGGCAACTGTGCGGGGACCACCGGCTGGGCCGCGACCGGGGTGGTCGCGGTGTCCGTCGTCGCTTGGGGCGACCCGACCTGCGCGACGGTGCCGTTCAGGATCGCCACGTGCAGCTCCCGTAGCTCCCGGCCGGGGTCGAGGCCGAGTTCGTCCCGGAGCAGCGCCCGACCCGTGTGGTACACCGAGAGGGCCTCCGCCTGCCGCCCGCAGCGGTACAGGGCGACCATGAGCTGGCCACGCGGCCGTTCGCGCAGGGGATGCTCGGCGAGCAGTCGGGCCGCCTCGCCGGCCACCTGCCGGTGGTCGCCGGCCCGGAGCAGCGCGTCCAGCCGGGTCTCGGTGGCGATGACCCGCTCCTCGTCGAGCGCGGCGCTGAGTCGCTGCCCCCGGGCGGTCCCGGTCAGCTCCGCCAGGGCGGGGCCGCGCCAGAGGCCCACCGCCTCGGCGAGCAGCCGGGCGGTGGCCGCCGGGTCGGATCCGGCCGGCTCGGCGGCGGCCCGTGCGGTGAGGTCCCGGAAGCGTCGCAGGTCGAGGGTGTCGGCGGGAACCTCCAGGCGGTACCCGTGCCGCGATCCGTGGACGACGACCCGGGGTACGTCGGCGAAGAGTCGCCGGAGCTTCGACACGTAGACCTGGACGGCCTTGCGGGCGGTCGGTGGCGCCTCGTTCTCTCGCCACAGCAGCTCCAGCAGGGTGTCGACGGAGACGACCTGGTTGGCGTGCAGCAGCAGGGCGGTGAGCAGTTGTCGCGGGCGCCCCTCCGGGACCCGGACGACCGCGTCGGGAACCCGGACCTCCAACGGGCCCAGCACCCGAAACCAGACCTCTGGCATCGGCAGCTCCATTCCCGGGCGTCACCAGGGGATTTACCGCGGACCAGGCTCGGATTTACCACCGGGCCAAGGATGAATTGTGGTCGATCTTGGCTCGGTGCACCACCACCAGGTTCGACGACCTTCTATCGGAGGAGTGTGTGATGCGTACTCGGCTGTGGCACGGGTCGCGCGGGTCCGGCCCGTCCGGGCGCGGCTTCGGGCGGCGGATCGCGACCGGATCGGTGCTGGCCCTGCTGGCCGGTTCGCTCTCCGTCGCCGCCCCGGCCACGGCGGCGCCGGTTCCGCTCGCGGCGGAGCTCGACGAGGCGGCGGCCCGGGCGGCGGCGGTGAGCTCCGGCCGGCCGGTCGAGGTCACCGCGATGAGCGACGAGCGGCAGCGGGTCGTGGCGAACCCGGACGGCAGCTTCACCCTGACCCAGACGGTGGTGCCGACCCGGGTACGTCGTGGCGACGGCTGGGTGCCGGTCGACACCACCCTCCGGTTCTCCGCCGACGGCCAGGTCGCGCCGGTCGCCACCCCACTGGAGATGACCTTCTCCGGCGGCGGTACGGCGCCGATGGCCCGGCTGCGCCGCGACGGCACGGAACTGGCGCTGAGCTGGCCCACCCCGCTGCCGAGGCCGGTGCTCTCCGGTGACACGGCGACGTACCCGGAGGTGCTGCCCGGCGTCGACCTGACCGTACGCGCGCTGGTGGAGGGCTTCTCCGAGCTGCTGGTGGTCAGGTCGGCGCAGGCGGCGGCGAATCCGGCGCTGGCCCGGCTCCGGCTGCTGACCTCGACGGCCGGACTGTCGGTGCGGACCACGGCGGACGGCAGCCTGGCGGCGCTGGACGCGGCGGGGCGGGCGGTCTTCGAGGCGCCGGCGCCGTACATGTGGGACTCCAGCGGCTCGGGTCGACGTACCGTGCCGGGCGGTCAGGTGCGGTCGGTCCGGGCCGCGGTGAGCACCGGCGAGGTGGCCCTGGTGCCGGACCGGGGCCTGCTGACCGGCAGGAACACCAAATATCCGGTCTACATCGACCCGTCCTGGACGGGGTCGCGGACGGCCTGGACCCAGGTGTGGAGCAACTATCCGACGCTGTCGTTCTGGAACGGGGCCAACGACGCCGAGGACGAGGCCCGGGTCGGGTACGACGCCACCGACCGGAAGACCACCCGGTCGTTCTTCAAGTTCAACGTGAGCGGGGTCAAGAACAAGCACATCCTCGGCGCGACGCTGCAGACCCACGAGGTGTGGTCGCGTTCGTGCACGGCGCGGGAGGTGCAGGTCTGGGAGACCGGCGGCATCTCGTCGTCGACGACCTGGAAGAACCAGCCGAGTTGGATCACCAAACTCGCGGCCAAGAGCGTGGCGAAGGGCTACTCGTCGAGCTGCCCGGCCGGCGGGATCGAGTTCAACGTCACCGCACATGTGGTCAAGGCCGCGGCCGCCGGACGGGACACCCTGGACCAGGGCCTGAAGGCCTCGGCCACCGCCGAGTCGAACAAGGACACGCTGTCCTGGAAGCGGTTCCGCAACAACCCGTCGATCAGCATCACCTACAACACGGTGCCCGGGGTGCCGACCAGTCTGACCACCGACGGCGCCAGCGTCTGCAAGACCGGCACCGGACGTCTGGTGATCGGCACCACGACCCCGACCCTGCGGGCCACGGTGAGCGACACCGACAACTCGGTGAAGGCCCGCTTCCAGTGGTGGACCCTGGACGGGACCGCGCCGGTCGGGGAGTTCCTCTCCGCCTCGGTCGCCGGCAAGACACCGACGATCGTCGCGAAGCAGATCCCGTCCGGGGCGTTCGCGAACGGCGCGACCGGCCGGTGGCGGGTACGCGGTGAGGACGGCACGGACAACAGCGCGTGGAGCGCCTGGTGCGAGTTCCAGGTGGACACCAGCCGTCCGCCGATCCCGACGGTGACGTCGACGGCGTTCCCGGACGGTGCCGAGGGGACCGCGGTGATGGGCCGGGGTGTGCCCGTCGGGTTCGGTCCGAACGGCGGAACCGACGTCGCCAGCTACGAGTACGTGCTCAACGGCGACTCGACCGCGTTGTCCGGCCGGGTCACCCCGGCCGCCGACGGTACGGCGACCGTGTCGGTCACCCCGGACCGGTTCGTGAACTGGCTCCACGTCCGGTCGGTGGACCGGGCGGCGAACCGGTCGACGGTGGCGACGGTGGTCTTCTACGCCGGGGCGCCGTCCGGCCCGGTCGCCGACTGGACGATGGACGAGTCCGGGGACGGTACGACGGCGGTGGACGGCACCGCCAACGGCCGGCACGCCACACTGGTCGGCGGTGCCGCCTGGGCCGACGGGGTGACCGGCGGGGCGCTGGACCTGGACGGGGTGAGCGGGCACGCGGTGACCGCCGGCCCGGTGCTGGACACCATGCGGTCGTTCTCGGTGAGCACCTGGGCGCGGATCGACGACCTGTCCCGTAACTCGGTGCTGTTCACCCAGCCGGGCAACCGGGCCAGCGCGTTCGCGCTCTACTACTCCAGCGCGTACAGCCGGTGGATTTTCAACCGGACGTCGGCGGACGTCGACAAGCCGACCTTCGTCCGGGCCACCTCGACCACCGTCGCGGTGGCCGGTACCTGGATTCACCTGGCCGGGGTCTACGACGCGTCGGCGCAGCGGATCCGGCTCTACGTCAACGGTGTGCTGGAGGCGGAGACGGCGTTCACCACCCCCTGGAGCGCCACCGGCCCGTTCCAGATCGGGCGGGCGCAGGTCGCCGGGGTCTGGGGCGAGTACTGGCCGGGTGAGATCGACGGGGCCCGGGTCTACGACCGGGTGCTGCTGCCGGGCGAGATGCAGCAGGTACCCCGGCTGGCCGGGCACTGGAAACTCGACGAGACCAGCGGTACGACCGCGGCCGACCCCGTCGGCGGACATCCGGCGACGTGGTCGTCGACCGGGGTCACCCGGACCACCGGGGTCAGCGGCAACGCGGTGGTGGTCAACGGCAGCACCGGCGTGCTGACCGCCTCCGGCCCGGCGGTGCGTACCGACGCCAGCTACACGGTGACCGCCTGGGCCCGGCCGGACGCGCTGACCAAGAACGGGATCGCGGTGAGCCAGCTCGGTGCCGCGGTCGCCGGCTTCAACCTCGGCTACTCCTGGAACGACGACCACGCGGCCTACCTGTGGTCGGTGCGCAGCTCGACCACGGACGCCGCCGGCGCGGAGCTGCGACAGGCGGAGAACCTGTTCGACGCCCCGGTCGCCGGGACCTGGACCCATCTCGCGGCGGTCTACGACGCGCAGGCGCACCGGCTGCGGCTGTACGTCAACGGCCAGCTGGCGGACGAGACGCACCACGCCGGTTCGTGGCACGCGAACGGCGCGCTGCTGATCGGCCGGGGCCAGGTCTCGAACGTGAGCTTCTCGCAGTACTTCACCGGCGGGATCGACGACGTGCGGGCCTATGCCGGCGTCCTCTCCGACCAGGAGATCTTCGATCTCCACAACGCCGTCGCCAACCCCAACTGACGCGTCCGGGACAGGGGAGAGTCGTGCAGAGACAACTGTGGAACGGCAGGACGTCGGTGGCGGCCGCGCTGACCGCGGCGGTGATGGCGGCGGGCCTGCTGGTCGTGCCCACGCCGCCGGCCTCGGCCGCGCCGGCCTTCCGGGCACCCGACACCCAGGTGGAGCGTTCCGTGCCGGGTACCGACTTCGTGCCGCGTGGCACGTCGGCGGGCCGGACCGCCGCCGGGGTGGGGTCGGCACCGGCGTCGGTGACCTGGCCGGCCGGGACCGCCGACACGGTGCTGTCGGCCGGCAGCCGGGCCCGGGCCGGCCACCTGCCGGTACGCGTCGGCGTGGCGGCCGGGCAGCGGTCGCGGGAGACGGACGGCGTCGGTCGGGCGGCTGACCCGGCACCGGTGCCGGGCCGGGCCCGGGTGCGGGTGCTGGACCGGGCGGCCACCGAGCGGGCCGGTGTCGCCGGGCTGCTCCTCACCGTCACCCCGGACCGGGCCGGTGAGCTGTCGCTGGAGGTCGACTACTCGGCGTTCCGGTCGGCGTACGGCGGGGACTGGGCCGCCCGGCTGCGGCTGGTCCGACTGCCCGACTGTGCGCTGACCACCCCGGACGAGACCGACTGCCGGACGGGTACGCCGCTGGCCACCACCAACTCGGTCCGCGACGCGCGGCTGGCCGCCGACGTGTCGGCGGGGGCCGGAGCGACGCTGCTGGCGGTGACCGCCGCCCCGGCCGGCAGCGCCGGTGACTACCGGGCGACGAAGCTGTCGGCGTCGTCGTCCTGGCAGGCCGGCGGCTCGGCCGGCGACTTCACCTGGTCGTACCCGCTGGAGGAGCCGCCCGCGTTCGGCGGCCCGACCCCCGACCTGGACCTGCAGTACTCCTCCGGCAGCGTCGACGGGCGTACCGCGTCGACGAACAACCAGTCGTCCTGGGTCGGCGAGGGCTGGGACCTCAGCGAGGGCTTCATCGAGCGGCGCTACAAGTCCTGCTCCGACGACGTCACCACCACCCCGAAGCCGTACGACCTCTGCTGGGAGACCGACAACGCGTTCCTGAACACCGGCGGCCGGACCGTCGAACTGGTCCGGGACGCCACCTCCGGCAGCTGGCGGCTGCGTAACGACGACGGCTCCCGGGTCGAGCGGCTGACCGGGGCGAGCAACGGCGACAACGACGGCGAACACTGGCGGATCACCACCCGGGACGGCACCCGGTACCACTACGGGCTGCACCGGCTGCCCGGCTGGGCCAGCGGCAACGAGGTGACGAACTCGACCTGGACCTCGCCGGTCTTCGGCAACGACTCCGGCGAGCCCTGCCACGCGAGCAGCTTCGCCGCGTCGTACTGCACGCAGGCGTGGCGGTGGAACCTGGACTACGTCGTGGACCCCAACGGCAACGCGATGTCGTACTTCTACGAGACCGAGACGAACCACTACGGCCGGAACCGGACCGCGAGCGCCGGTACGTCGTACGTCCGCGCCGGTCATCTCAAGCGGATCGACTACGGGCAGCGGTCCGACACCATGTACTCCGCGTCGGCGCCGATGCGGGTGGTCTTCGGCACCGAGGAGCGCTGTGCCGCCGGGGCGACCTGCGGCACCGGCGCGATCACCAAGGACACCGCGAAGAACTGGCCGGACGTGCCGTACGACCAGTCGTGCGCCGCCGGCGCGACCTGTACGGACCTCTTCGCGCCGACGTTCTGGAGCCGCAGGCGGCTGGCCAGCGTGACGACCCGGGTGCTGGCCTCCGGCACCACCTACCGGGACGTGGACACCTGGACGCTCGGCTACCAGTTCCGGGACCCGGGCGACGGGACCTCGCCGGCGCTCTGGCTTGCCTCGATCACCAACACCGGCAAGGTGGGCGGCAGCCTCGCCCTGCCGGCGGTGCGCTTCGAGGGAATCCAGTTGGAGAACCGGGTGGATGCCGAGGAGGGCATCCCACCGATGTACAAGTGGCGGCTCAGCGACGTGTACGACGAGTCCGGCGGGCATGTCCGGGTGAACTACTCGGCGAAGGACTGCACCCGTTCGGCGACCCCGACCCCGGACTCGAACACCCGACGCTGTTTCCCGCAGTACTGGGTTCCGGAGGGCGCCCTGTCGCCGAAGCTCGACTGGTTCCACAAGTACGTCGCGGTGCAGGTGTTGGAGGACGACCAGTCCGGGCTGGCCGGCATCGAGCAGACCGACTACGCGTACCTGGGCGGCGCGGCCTGGCACTACGACGACAACGAGCTGACCCCGGCGAAGTACCGGACCTGGAGCGAGTGGCGCGGTTTCGCCCGGGTCCGGACCACCCGGGGCGCCCCCGGCGGGGTGCGGTCGCAGCACGAGGAGCTGTATCTGCGCGGCATGGACGGCGACCGGCTGAGCAGCGGTACCCGCAGTGTCTCGGTCACCGACTCGGAGGGGGTCGCGGTGACCGACCACCCGGCGCTCGCCGGGTTCGTCCGGGAGGAGATCACCTACGACGGCGTCGGCGGCGCCGTCGTGGACGGCGAGATCCGCGACGGGTGGGTCTCGGCGGCGACCGCGACCCGGGGTGCCACCCGGGCGTACCTGACCGGGGTGGCCCGGGAGCGGAGCCGGCTCGCGCTGGCCGCCGGCGGCTGGCGGCGTACCGAGACCCGGACCGCCTTCGACTCCTACGGTCTGCCGAGCCAGGTCGACGACCTGGGTGACCTGTCGACCACGGCGGACGACGAGTGCCTGCGGACGACGTACGCCCGCGACACCGGCGCCTGGATGATCGAGTTCGTGGCCCGGCAGGAGCGGGTCGGGGTGGCCTGCGGCACCACCCCGTCCCGCCCCGGCGACGTCATCTCCGACCTGCGGACCTTCTACGACGGCGCGACGACCTTCGGTGCCGCGCCGACCCGGGGCGACGTGACGCTGACCCAGGAACTGTCCGGCTACTCCAACGGCAACCCGGTCTACGTCCAGGCGACCCGGGCCCGGTACGACGGCTACGGCCGGACCGTCGAGGCGTACGACGCGCTGGACCGGAAGACGACGACGGCGTTCACCCCGGCCAGCGGCGGCCCGACCACCGGCACCGTCGTCACGGACGCGCTCGGACACACGGTCACCACGACCCTGGAGCCGGCGTGGGGCCAGGAGACGGCGATCGTCGACGCGAACGGCCGCCGGGTCGACCAGACGTACGACCCGCTCGGTCGGGCCACCGCGATCTGGTTCGCCGACCGGTCGAAGGCGGGCGGGGCGTCGCCGAACCAGAAGTACTCCTACCTGGTCCGGACCGACGCGCCGAACGTCGTCACCACCCAGACCCTGCGGGACGACGGCGGCTACGAGTCGACGTACGAGTTCTACGACGGCCAGTTGCGGGAGCGTCAGACGCAGGCGCCGGCACCCGACGGCGGCCGGACCGTCACCGACACCTACTACGACTCGCGGGGCCTGGTGTCGAAGGAGAACGGCGCCTACTGGAACGAGGGTGCCGCCGGGACGACGCTGCTGGTCGTCGCCGACAACACCGTTCCCGCCCAGACACGGTACGTCCACGACGGCGTCGACCGGGAGACCGTCGAGATCCTGGTCTCGTACGGCACCGAGAAGTGGCGTACCACCAGCTCCTACGGCGGGGACCGGACGCACGTCACCCCGCCGGCCGGGGGCACCGCCACGACCACGGTCTTCGACGCCGAGGGGCGGACCACCGAGCTGCGGCAGTACACCGGGCCGACGCCGTCCGGCGGCTACGACGCGACGACCTACACGTACGCCCGGGACGGGCAGCTCGCCTCGGTGACGGATGCGATGGGCAACGTCTGGCGGTACGGCTACGACCTGCGGGGCCGCAAGGTCGAGGAGCGGGACCCGGACCGGGGAACCGTCCGCTACAGCTACGACGACGCCGACCAGCTGCTCACCACCACCGACGCCCGGGGCGTGACCCTGGCGTACGGCTACGACCAGCTGGGCCGCAAGACCGCCCTGTACGAGGGGTCGACGTCCGGTCCGAAGCGGGCCGAGTGGACGTACGACCGGCTGGTCAGCGGGGTGACGGTGAAGGGACAGCTGGCCAGCTCGACCCGGTACGTGAACGGCAACGCCTACGTCGTCTCGGTCAACGGCTACGACACCCGGTACCGGTCGCTCGGCACCACGGTGACGATCCCGGCGGCGGAGGGGGCGTTGGCCGGCAGCTACCGGCTGGACAGCGGCTACACCGACACCGGGCTGGACCTGGCGGTCGGCTATCCGGCGGTCGGTGGGCTCGCCGCGGAGACGCTGCGCTACGGCTACGACGCGCACGGCCGGCTGCAGTCCGCCCAGTCCGGGCTCGGTACCCAGCTCGTCGCGGCCAGCTACACCCCGTACGACGAGGTGTCGCAGTACACCCTGCAGGCGGCGGCCGGGAAGCAGTTGGTCCAGACGTTCTTCTACGACGACACGACCCGGCAGCTCAGCCGGGCTCTGGTCGACCGGAGTGTGTCGCCGACCCGGCTGGCCGACGTCAACTACACGTACGACCCGGCCGGCAACGTCACCCGGATCTCGGACCGGCCGACCGCCGGCACGACCGACACCCAGTGTTTCCGGTACGACCACCTGCGTCGGCTGCGCGAGGCGTGGACGGCGACCGACGACTGTGCCGCCGCACCGACGCCGGCGGTGCTCGGCGGCCCGGCCCCGTACTGGCAGTCGTGGGAGTACGACAAGACCGGCAACCGGTTGACCGAGACCAACTACAGCACCACCACCGGGGCCGGGGTGACCAGCCGGTCGACGTACCCGGCGGCCGGCGGTGCCCAGCCGCACGCGCTCGCCACGGTCACCACCGGGGACCGCACCGACCGGTTCGGCTACGACGCCACCGGTAACACCACCGGCCGGACCGTCGGCGGGTCGTCCCAGGTCCTGACCTGGGACGCCGAGGGTGATCTCAGCCGGGTCACCGAGGGCGCCAAGGTCACCGAGTTCCTGTACGACGCCGACGGTGACCGGCTGATCCGCCGCGATCCCACCTCGGTGACCCTCTACCTGCCGAACACGGAGGTGAAGCTTACCCGGTCGACCGGTGCCGTCTCGGCGGCCCGCTTCTACGACCTCGGCGAGGTGACCGCGGTCCGGACCAGCACCTCCGGGCTCGCCTTCGAGGTGGCCGACCGGCACAACACCGCGCAGCTGTCGGTCGACGCCGCCGACCTGGCGGTGACCCAGCGCCGGTTCCTGCCGTTCGGGGAGCTGCGTGGCGCGGGATCGGGTGGCTGGCCCACCGATCGGGGGTACGTCGGCGGCACCGTCGACGCGTCCACCGGGCTGACCCATCTCGGCGCCCGGGAGTACGACCCGGAGCTCGGCCGGTTCCTCTCGGTCGACCCGCTGATCGACCCGGAACAGCCCCAGCAGATGAACGGGTACGCCTACAGCGACAACACCCCGGTGACGATGAGTGACCCGGACGGCCAGTGGCGGATCCTGCCGGGCGGGCACTACTGCGACGGCTGCGGCGGCTACAACAACCCGCCCCCGAAGAAGGGGAAGAAGGCCAAGAAGAAGACCAAGAAGAAGGCGACCCACCGGAAGAGCCCGGCCCGGAGCTACTACTGCGACAGCTGCCACTACAGCAAGCCGAAGCCCAAGGTCTACCCCGGTGACCTGCGCCAGCACGACCAGGCGATCGCCGCGGAGGCCCGCCGGCTCGCCCGGGAGTACGCCGCGAAACAGCAGCGGAAGGAGCGGGAGAAGAAGGCGCGGGAGGCGGCGGAGAAGCGGAAGAAGAGCAGCAGTTGCAAGTTGACCAGCTTCTGGAGCAGTGCCTGCCGCAACGCCGCCGGACGGGCCGTCAAGTCGGTCGGTCGCGGCGTCAAGAAGGTCGGCAAGTGGGCCTGGAAGAACCGGTCGACGATCCTCGCGGCCTGCTCGGCCGTTGCCGTGGTGGTCTGCGGGATCGGCGCGGCGATCAGTTCCGGCTACGACGCCTACAAGGATTTCAAGAGCGGCAACTACCGGTCCGGGGCGCTCAACGCGCTCTCCGGTCTCAGCGGCGGTCTGGGCGCGGGCTTCGCGGCCGGGTCGAAACTGGCGGCCCGGGGCGCGAAACTGGTGAACAAGATCCCCACTCCGAACCTCTGGACGAAGCGGGGCTACCGGGTCAGCTCCTCGATAGCCCGGGGACTGGGCCGTTCCGAGGCGGCGCTGCGGCGCGGCACCGTCGGCGGCAACTTCAAGTCCAACATGTGGGGCACGGCGAGCTTCGGGTTTGGGGTGTCGAACACCGCCTGGAACATGTGGTGAGCCGGACCGGCGAGGGCCGGCACCGACACACCGACCTGGTGGGCTGACCACCGTGGCCGCCGCCGGAGGACCGGCGGCGGCCACCGTCGTCCGGTGGCGCGGGGCCGGGAGCTGAGAGGACCCTGAGGCGGGTTGGCGAGGGGCCGGGCGGGCCCCGGACGATGGGGGCGGCGCCACCGTGGCGGGTGCTGGACGCGTCCGCCCCCGCAGCGGGGACAAGATCGGCGTCAGGCACACTGCTGGTGCCGCGCAGCCTCGAAGCCCGCGTGAGCGTCACCTCGCGCTACTCATGCACAGGAGTGAGCCGCCGCATGTCGTTGCTCGCCAGACTCAGTCTCGCCAACCGGGGGCTCGTCGCCCTCGTCGCGATAGTGATCACCGGGTTCGGGGCGTTCGCCGTACCGTCGCTGAAGCAGCAGCTGCTGCCCTCGCTGGAGTTCCCGGCGGCGTTCATCGTCGCGCCGTTCCCGGGTGCCGGACCCGAGGTGGTGGAGGCGCAGGTCGCCGAACCGATCGAGAACAGCATCCAGGGCATCGCCGGACTGTCCAAGGTCACCTCGACGTCGCGGGAGGGCAGCGCGACGCTGCAGGTCGAGTTCGAGTTCGGCACCGACCTCGACGACGCGGTCAACAAGCTGCAGACCTCGATCAACCGGATCGGGGCGCAGCTGCCGGCCACCGTGGAGCCGCAGGTCCTTGCCGGCAGCACCGCGGACATTCCGGCGGTGGTGCTGGCCGCGGCCGGCGCCGGCGACCAGCAGGCCCTCGCGGACCGGCTCGCCGAGACCGTCGTACCGGAACTGGAGGCGATCGAGGGGGTCCGCACGGTCGAGGTGACCGGGGCGCGTGACCAGCAGGTGGTGATCACCCCCGACCCGGCGAAGTTCGCCGCCGCCGGGGTCGCGCCGACCGCGATCGGTGCGGCGCTGCAGGCCAACGGCGTGACCATCCCGGCCGGCGCGGTCACCGAGAACAACCAGACCCGGACGGTGCAGGTCGGCGGCCGGATCGCTTCGGTCGAGGAGTTGGCGGACATCTACCTGCCGCCGTCCGGGCGGGGCAAGGCGCCGGTACGACTCGGCGACGTCGCCACCGTGCGGCAGCAGCCGGCCGCACCCACCTCGCTGACCCGTACCGACGGGGTGGACAGCCTCGGCATCATGGTCACCGCGACCCCGGACGGCAACGCGGTGCGGATCTCGCACGAGATCCAGGACCGGCTCGACGACCTCACCGCCGCCTCCGGTGCGACCCTCACCGTGGTCTTCGACCAGGCGCCGTTCGTCGAGAAGTCGATCGAGAGCCTCACCACCGAGGGCCTGCTCGGCCTGGTCATGGCGGTGTTGGTGATCCTGGTCTTCCTGCTCTCCGTCCGGTCCACCCTGGTCACCGCGGTCTCCATCCCGCTGTCGGTGCTGGTGGCGCTGCTGGCGCTCTGGATCGGCGACTACTCGCTCAACCTGCTCACCCTCGGCGCGCTGACCATCGCGGTCGGCCGGGTCGTCGACGACTCGATCGTCGTACTGGAGAACATCAAACGACATCTCGGGTACGGCGAGGACAAACGCGCCGCGATCCTGACCGGCGTCCGGGAGGTGGCCGGCGCGGTCACCGCCTCCACCCTCACCACGGTCGCGGTCTTCACCCCGATCGTGCTGGTCGGCGGTTTTGTCGGGCAGCTCTTCGCCCCGTTCGCGATCACCGTGACGGTGGCGCTGCTCGCCTCGCTGCTGGTCTCGCTGACCATCATCCCGGTGCTGGCGTACTGGTTCCTCCGGCCGGCGAACGGCGGTGCGGACGCCGAGGAGATCCGTCGCGAGGCGGAGGAGAAGGAGTTGCGCAGCCCGCTGCAGCGGGCGTACCTGCCGGTGATCGACTTCGCCACCCACCGGCGTTGGCTCACCGTCGGTATCGGCCTGGTGGTCCTCTTCGGCACCTTCGGTCTCGCCACCCGGCTGGAGACCAACTTCATCGACAGCTCCGGACAGGACACCCTGAGCATCAGCCAGGAGCTGCCGGTCGGCTCCAGCCTGAACGCCACCGACGCGGCGGCCCGGCAGGTCGAGGGGGTGCTGTCCCGGACCGACGGTGTCGAGTCGTACCAGGTCACCGCCGGTGGTGGCGGTGGACCGTTCGGCGGTGGAGGCGCCGCCAACACCGCCAGCTTCTCGGTCGCCCTGGACGAGGGGACCGACGCCGAGCGGGTCGAGAAGGCGCTGCGGACGGAGTTCGACAAGCTCACCGGCGTCGGTGACCTCCGCTTCGGCGGAGCCGGCGGACCGGGCGGCGGCTCGACAAACGAGATCCAGGTGATCGTCCGGGCGCCGGACGCCGACGTGCTGGCCCGGGCGAGCGAGCAGGTCCGGCAGCTGATGGCGGACGTGCCCCGGGTGACCGACGTGCGGAGCAGTCTGGCGGAGAGCGCACCCCGGATCGACGTCACCGTCGACCGGGCCGCCGCCGCCCGGGTCGGGCTCACCGAGGCCGCCGTCGGGCAGTTGGTCGCCCAGCAGTTCCGGGGCACCCCGCTCGGCCAGGTCGCCCTCGGCGGCGAGCCACGGGACGTGGTGCTGCGTGGTGGGCTGCCGCCGGCCGGGATCGAGGCGCTGCGGGCGCTGCCGATCGGGCCGGGCGGTGCGGTCAAGCTCGACGACATCGCCGACGTGGCCGAGGTGCAGGGGCCGCTGGCGGTCACCCGGATCGACGGCGAGCGCAGCGTCACGGTGAGCGGCACCGCCGCCGGGTCGAACCTGGGTGCGATCACCGCCGACCTGCGGGAGCGGCTCGACGGGCTGGACGTGCCGGGGGCGACGTTCACCATCGGCGGCGTCAGCGCCGAACAGCAGGAGGCGTTCGCCGACCTGTCGCTGGCCGTACTCGCCGCGATCGCGATCGTCTTCGTGATCATGGTGGCGACCTTCCGCAGCCTGATCCAGCCGCTGATCCTGCTGGTCTCGGTCCCGTTCGCGGCCACCGGTGCGGTCGGTCTGCTGCTGGCCACCGGTACGCCGCTCGGCGTACCGGCGCTGATCGGGATCCTGATGCTGGTCGGCATCGTGGTGACCAACGCGATCGTGCTGCTCGACCTGGTCAACCAGTACCGCGAGCAGGGGATGGGGATCGTCGAGGCGGTGGTCGAGGGCGGCCGGCGGCGGCTGCGGCCGATCCTGATGACCGCCATCGCGACCATCTTCGCGCTGCTGCCGATGGCGCTCGGCCTGACCGGCGAGGGCGGCTTCATCTCCCGGCCGCTGGCCATCGTGGTGATCGGCGGGCTGGTCAGCTCGACGCTGCTCACCCTGGTGCTGGTGCCGACCCTCTACACGATGGTGGAGAACACCAAGGAGCGGTTCCGGCGGCGGCGGGCCGGCAGGGCCGGCCAGGACGTCGCCGTCGCCCCGGAGACGCCGACCGGCGGTGCCGGGTCGGCCGGGCCGGTGCCGGCCGGCGCGGGTGTGGCCGGTTCCGGTGCGGTTCCGGCGGCCGCCGGTACGACCGTGGCCGCCCCGGCGTCGGCACCGGTCGCCGGTCGGCCGGCGCCGTCCGGTGCGCTGATCGACGGCACCGACCAGTTCGAGGTGCTGCGGCTGCCGAAGAGCCGCCGGTCACCGCTGCCCCCGCCCGGCGAGAACTGACCGTCGGGGATCGGTCGCCGATCCCGCGGGCTCCGCGCCGCACACCGGCCCCGGGCCGGACCGGATGTGATCCGGTCCGGCCCAGGGGCCGGCTGCGGGCCCGGGGTCCTGCTGCTGGCGCAGGGCGGGCGCTGCCGGTCGACCCCGGACGCCGGCCGGTAAGGTTCGCGTACGTGTCGTCACCCCTTTCGGTCCTTACCGGTAATCGGGACTTCCGTCGCCTCTTCGCCGCCGAACTGGTGGTCTTCGGGGCGGACTGGTTCGTCATGGTGCCGCTGCTGGTGCTGCTGCCGAAGCTGACCGGCAGCGGGGTCTGGGGCGCCCTGGTGCTCGCCGTGGACACCGGGGTCCTCGCCCTGCTGCTGCCGTACGCCGGAACGGTGGCCGACCGGGTCGACCGCAAGAAGATCATGATCGTGGCGAACCTGACCGCGCTGGCAGCGGTCCTGCTCCTGTTCGGCGTCCGCAGCGCCGCCACCGCCTGGCTGGCCCTGCTGGCGATCGGGGCGGTCGCGGTCGCCAAGGCGTTCTACTCGCCGGCCGCGCAGGCGGCCCTGCCGAACGTGGTCGACCCGGTCGACCTCGCGCCGGCGAACGCGGTCGCCGGTTCGGCCTGGGGCACCATGACCGTCGTCGGCGCCTCGCTCGGCGGGGTGTTGACCGCCGCCGTCGGCCCGTACGCCTGCTTCTGGGTGGCGGCGGTCGGCCTGGCGGTGGCCGCCGGCCTGGCCTGGCTGATCCGCCGGCCCCTGCAGGCCCCGCGCGACCACACCGCACCGGTCCCGCGGCCCTGGGCGGCGATCCGGGAGGCGCTCGCCTACATCGGCGCCCGTCCCCGGGTACTGGCGCTGGTCACGGTCAAGAGCGCGGTGGGGCTCGGCAACGGCGTCCTGACCGTCTTCCCGCTGATGGCCGCCCTGTACGGGGTCGGGGCGATCGGTACCGGGCTGCTCTTCGCGGTACGCGGGGCCGGCGCCCTGGTCGGTCCGCTGCTGATGCGCCGGGTCCTGGGCCACCGCTCCTGGCTGCTCACCGGCCTCGCCGTCTCGATGTCCGCGTACGGCATCGCGTACCTCGGGGTGTCGCTGGTCCGGTGGTTCCCGCTCGTGCTGCTGCTGGTCTTCGTCGCCCACTTCGGCGGTGGCGCCAACTGGGTGATGTCGAACTTCGCCCTGCAGGGCGAGGTGCCGGACCGGTTGCGGGGCCGGGTCTTCGCCACCGACATGATGCTCGCCACCCTCGCCATCTCGGTGAGTCAACTGGGGGTGGCCGCGGTGGTGGACCACGTCGACGAGCGGGTGGTGATCGCCGGCTGCGGCCTGGTGACCGTGGTCTACGCGGCCGGCTGGTGGGTGGCGACCCGCCGCCTCGACCGGTCCTGAGCTGAGGGGGTGGCAGCCGGGCGGGCGCCCGGGGCCCGGTTAGGCGTGGTGGCGAACGGGTACCGCCCCACCGTCGACACACTGCCCCGGACCCGGTACGCCAGCCGCCTCGCCAGGTGGCGGGGCGGTCGACTGCTGCACCCGCGCGGGATGTCGTTCTTCGACCCGGCCGGGAACCACTGTTCGGAGCTGCGTCCGCGTGGAGTGGCGCCGTGGCTGCGTACGGTCAGCTATCCGTACTCGCAACGCGTCCGGGGCGCGGCCCGCGACCAGAACAGCCTGCCCTGAGACCGGCCGTCGCGGTGGCGGCAGCGAATCCCGCTTGAACCGGGTTGCGGGCGCTCGCTATCGTAGTGATATCACTTTAATAGCGAGGAGATGTCATGGAGCGATCCGCCTTCCGGCTCTCGGGCTTCGCCGCGATCGGAGCGCTGCTGATCCTGACCGCCGTCGGGCTGGCAGTGACCGTCCCGGTCCTGGCCAGCTCGGGGCCGGCGCCCTGGATGCTCGCCGTGGTCATCGGCTACGGCCTGGTGGTCCTGCCCGCCGCCACCGGATTCATCGTGGTCAACCCGAACGAGGCCCAGGTGGTGCAGTTCTTCGGTCGTTACGTCGGCAGCATCCGGCAGCCCGGCCTGCACTGGACCTGGCCGCTGACCGACCGCAAGAAGGTCACCCTGCGGGTCCGTAACTTCGAGACCGACCGGCTCAAGGTCTCCGACGCCGACGGCAACCCGGTGGAGATCGCGGCCGTCGTCGTGTGGCAGGTGGTCGACACCGCCAAGGCCGCGTTCGCGGTGGACAACCACGTCGAGTACGTCGCCGTGCAGTCCGAGGCCGCCGTCCGGCACCTCGCCACCAGCTACCCGTACGACGCGCACGACTCGGCCCGGGCGAGTCTGCGGGACAGCACGGTGGTCAGCGACGAGTTGACCCACGAGCTGCGGGAACGGGTCGAGTTGGCCGGTGTCGAGGTGCTCGAGTCGCGGACCACCCACCTGGCGTACGCGCCGGAGATCGCCCAGGCGATGTTGGCCCGTCAGCAGGCGAACGCCATCGTGTCGGCCCGGTTCAAGATCGTGGAGGGGGCGGTGGGCATGGTCTCCAACGCCCTGGAGCGGCTGCGCGAGGAGCACGTGGTGGAGTTGGACGAGGAGCGGAAGGCGCAGATGGTGTCCAACCTGCTGGTCGTACTCTGCGGCGACCGGGCCGCCCAGCCGGTGGTGAACGCCGGATCCCTCTACAGCTAGGACCTCCCTCTCCCATGGCCGAGCGTAAGAAGCTCCTGCTGCGGCTTGACCCACAGGTCTACGACGCGATCGCGAAATGGGCCGCGGACGACCTCCGTAGTGTCAACGCCCAGATCGAGTACGCGCTGCGCCTGGCGCTCCGGACGGCCGGCCGCACGCTGCGGCCGGCCCGTGGCGACGACGCGGCGGACGGCCGTACCCCGGAACCGGAACGGTCCGACGCGGCGAAGGCACCGGACGGCGGTGCCGGGTCGGCGGCCGGTCCGGCGGAATCCGGGTAGCCGACGTCCCAGGGCGCGGACACCGCGACGGCGCCGGACCGGCCGACGCCTAGCATGAACCGGTGCGCCCGTCCTTCCTCTCCGAGCCGGTCCGGGTCCGGGTGCCCGCGACCAGCGCCAACCTCGGCCCGGGTTTCGACACTCTCGGCCTGGCCCTGGCGCTGTACGACGACGTCAGCGCCCGGGTCGCCCCGGCCGGTTGTCACGTCGACGTCACCGGCCAGGGCGCCGGTGAGCTGCCGACCGACGACGGACATCTCGTGGTACGCGCCATGCGGGCGACCTTCGACCTGCTCGGCGGCCAGCCGACCGGTCTGGCGGTGGAGTGTGTCAACCGGATCCCGCAGGCCCGTGGCCTCGGCTCCTCCTCGGCGGCGATCGTCGCCGGGGTGACGCTGGCCCGGGCGCTTGTCGTCGACGGTGACCAACGGTTCGACGACGCGGCCGTGCTCCGGCTGGCCGCCGAACTGGAGGGGCATCCGGACAACGTCGCGCCGTGCCTGCTGGGCGGCTTCACCATCGCCTGGACAGCAGGGCCGCAGGGCTCGGACGGTGCCGGGGGCGCCGGTGCTGGTGGCGGGGCCGGGGCGTGCCGGCTCGAGGTCGCGCCCGGGGTTCAGCCGACCGTGCTGGTGCCGGACGAACGCGGGCTGACCTCGGAGGCCCGGGCCGCCCTGCCGGCGGTGGTGCCGCACGCCGACGCGGCCCGCAACGCCGGCCGGGCGGCGCTGCTGGTGCACGCGTTGACCGCGGCGCCGGAACTGCTCTTCACCGCCACCGAGGACCGGCTGCACCAGGACTACCGGGCGCCGGGAATGCCGGCGACGGCCGCCGTGTTGGCCGGGTTGCGTGCGGCGGGTGTGGCGGCTGTGGTCAGTGGGGCGGGACCGACGATCCTCGCCCTGACCAGCATCCCCGACGAGCACCTGCCGGGAATGGGATGGGCCGCGCAAAGGTTGGCGGTAGACGTAGCCGGGGCCCGGGTTGATAGGGGTAGACTGGGACACGCCGAGCGGGACCCTGTTGCCGCAGGTCGGAAGAGTTGATTACGCTCTAGACCTAGCACAGCCGCGAAGCAATGCGACTCCTGCGGGTCGGTGCACCCCCGAAGCTTTCGGCGGTCAGCCCGTCTCACCCCTGCCTAGGTTCACGCCGCACCGCAGTTTCCACAGGTCGCCGCAGGCGGCGAGACCTGCCCACCGATGTTGGTGGGTCGGAAATCTACCGGCTGCTGTGTTACAGACTCCCGCGACGCGTCAGGCGAGGCGGGTGCACCGAGGCCGCCCGGCCCCGTTATTCCGGGCCAAGGGCAGCCCCGGCCTTATCGAGGGAAGGACTCCATTGAGCGACACCACCGACGTGACGTCGGATGTTTCCAACGTCGCTGGCGAAGCCACCGCAGGTTCCACCCGCCGTCGGCGGACCGGGACCGGGCTGTCGGCAATGCTGCTGCCCGAGTTGCAGAGCCTGGCCGCGTCGCTCGGCATCTCCGGTACGGCCCGGATGCGCAAGGGCGAGCTGATCAGCGCGATCTCGGAGCGGCAGTCCGGCGGAGCCACTGCCAGCACCGGTGGAGCGCCCCGCCCCCGGGCCGAGGTGGCGGCCGCGGCCGCGCCGCCCCGGGACGAGGTACGCGCCGAGGTGCGCGACAGTGGTGAGCGGCGGTCCGCCGAGCAGGTGCCGGCGACGGCCGCCGAGCAGGCGCCGGCCGCCACCGAGGGACGTACGCGGACGTCCCGCCGGTCGCGTGCGGCCGCGACGGCCGCCACCGCCGTGGAGACCGAGGCGACGCCGACGGAGCGCACCGAGCGCGGTGAGCGGGCGGACCGTACCGACGGCGGCGAGCGTGCCGACGGCGGCGAGCGCGCCGACCGGGGCGAGCGCGGCGAGTCCCGCAACGGCCGGGACCGCAACGACCGGGGCGACCGGGGCGAGCGCGCCGAGTCGCGCAACGACCGCAACGACCGTGACCGTGGTCAGCGTTCGGCGGATCGGGACGACAACGACGACGACGACGCCGGTGGCCGGCGCAGCCGGCGCAGCCGTTTCCGGGACCGGCGGCGTGGCCGCGGGGACCGCGCCGAGGGCAACGAGGGCGGCGGCAGCGGTGGTGGCGGCCGGGAGCCGCAGGTCAACGAGGACGACGTGCTCGTCCCGGTGGCCGGCATCATCGACGTGCTGGACAACTACGCCTTCGTCCGGACCACCGGTTACCTCTCCGGTCCGAACGACGTCTACGTCTCGATGTCCCAGGTCAAGAAGTACGGCCTGCGGCGTGGTGACGCGGTCACCGGCGCGGTGCGGGCGGCCCGGGACGGCGAGCAGCGGCGGGACAAGTACAACCCGCTGGTCCGACTGGACACCATCAACGGGATGGACCCGGACGAGGCGAAGCGGCGTCCCGAGTTCTACAAGCTGACCCCGCTCTACCCGCAGGAGCGGCTGCGGTTGGAGACCGAGCCGCACATCCTCACCACCCGGGTCATCGACCTGGTCACGCCGATCGGCAAGGGTCAGCGGGCGCTGATCATGTCGCCGCCGAAGGCCGGTAAGACCATGGTGTTGCAGGCGATCGCCAACGCGATCACCCACAACAACCCGGAGTGCCACCTGATGGTCGTGCTCGTCGACGAGCGGCCCGAAGAGGTCACCGACATGCAGCGCTCGGTCAAGGGCGAGGTTGTCGCGGCCACTTTCGACCGTCCGCCGCAGGACCACACCACGGTCGCGGAGCTGGCCATCGAGCGGGCCAAGCGCCTGGTCGAGCTGGGCCACGACGTGGTCGTGCTGCTCGACTCGGTGACCCGGCTCGGTCGGTCGTACAACCTGGCCGCGCCGGCCAGTGGCCGGATCATGTCCGGTGGTATCGACTCGACCGCGCTCTACCCGCCGAAGCGGTTCCTCGGCGCGGCCCGGAACATCGAGAACGGCGGCTCGCTGACCATCATCGCCACCGCCCTGGTGGAGACCGGTTCGGTGATGGACACGGTCATCTTCGAGGAGTTCAAGGGCACCGGTAACGCGGAGCTGAAGCTGGACCGGAAGATTGCCGACAAGCGGGTCTTCCCGGCGATCGACATCCACACCTCGGGTACGCGTAAGGAGGAGATCCTGCTCGCGGCCGAGGAACTGGCGATCACGCACAAGCTGCGCAAGGTGCTCCACTCGCTCGACTCGCAGGCGGCGCTGGACCTGCTGCTGGACCGGCTCAAGAAGACCCGGACCAACATCGAGTTCCTGATGCAGATCGCGAAGTCCACCCCGGGCGAGTAGCCCGGAGGCGTTTCGACGGTTCGCCACGTCGTGGGGCCCGGCCGGATCATCCGGCCGGGCCCCACGTGTCTGTCCGGGCTGGTTGGTGTCAGCGCAGCAGCAGGTCGACCACGCCGGCGTCGCTCTCGTCGCCGTGTCCGTCGGCGAGTCGGCGCGCCATCAGCCCGGTGTACGGGGTCAGCAGTTCGGTGCTGACCCCCTGCTCCTGCGCGGTACGCAGCAGGGTGGCGTTGGCCGTGACCATCATGGCGAGGTTGGACGTCACCCCCATGGTGTAGTCACCGCTGGCCAGTTGGGCCGCGGTCAGGTGCACGGCGCCGGCCATCGCGGCGAGCCAGTCGGCGAGCAGCGGGGCGAGGTCCTTCGGCGGGATCTCCTCCCGCCGGATCAGTGCGAAGGCGTGCGCGGCTCCGGAGAACATACCGGTCATCGCGCTCAGCAGGGCCACGTCGTACAGGGCGGCGAAGCCGGGATCCGTGCCGACGTACCGGGTGCCGGTCGGTACCGCCAGGGTGTGCCGGTACGCCTCGAAGACGTCGGTCGATCCGCTGTACAGGACGTAGCCGCCGGACTCCGGTACGCTGATCATCGGCGGCACCGCCATGATTCCGCCGTCGAGGAACCGGCCGCCCCGGTCGCCGATCCAGTCCGCGAGAGCGCGGGCCTGGCCGGGAGTGCTGGTGGTGAGGTTCACCACGTCCCGGCCGGTCAGGTCGACGTCGGACAGGGCCTGCCGGACCGAGTTGTCGTCGAGCAGGCAGACGACCACGAGGCGGTTCGCGGCCACCGCCTCGGCGGCGGTACCGGCGACTGTCGCCCCCTCGGCGGCGAGGGCCTCGGCCCGGGCGGGGGTGCGGTTCCAGACGGTCAACGGGTGCCCGGCGGCGAGCCAGGCGCGGGCGAGTGCGGTTCCCATGGCGCCGAGGCCGAGCAGGGTGAACGGGTGCTGGGCAGAAGGGTCAGAAGTGTGCTGTTCCACGCCCTGAAGACTCCCCGGAATCCTTGAACCGCTCAAGTACGCACTCTGAAGTGCGTGGTTACCCTGGGGTGCGTGAGCAGCCAGAAGAGGGTGGCCGTGGCGACGGTACGGAGGCCGGGTGGGCCGGGGGAGTACGTCTGCGGGATCGACGCGGCGATGGCGGTGGTCGGCGGGAAGTGGAAGGTGCTGATCCTCTGGGCGCTCGGCGAGCAGGCGTGCCGGTTCGGTGAGCTGCGCCGGCTGGTGCCCGGGGTCACCGAGAAGGTGCTCGCCTCCCACCTGCGGGAGCTGGAGGCGGACGGCATCGTGCACCGCGAGGTGTACGACGAGGTGCCGCCCCGGGTCGAGTACTCGCTGACCCCGCTCGGTGTCTCGCTGAACGGGGCGCTGGGGCCGCTCGGCGACTGGGGGCGGGCGCACGTGCTGGGGCGGAGCCCGGACACCGGCGGGCACCGATGAAGTTTTCCTTCAATTCTGCTGGCGGATATTGAAAGTTCTGTGCGTCGTCGGGTTGACTACCGGGCATGGTGAACCGCCGTCGATCCGCCGCCCTCGCCGGCCTCCTGCTGCTGCCACCGTCACTTGGCCTCGTCGCCCCGCAGCCGGCCGCCGCCACGGTCCGGGCCAACGCCGCTCCGATCTGGACCGCCGTCGCCGCACCGGCCCGGTCCGACACCGCGGTGGTTCCGCAGCGCACCGCCCCGGCTGTCGACGCGGGGATCACCACCGACGCGGGAATCACCACCGACACCCGGACCCGGCCGGTCGCGCCCGGGCTCCAGCTCACCTCGTACGACCGGATCGAGCCGAACGGGTGGATCCGGGCCGACGCGCTCACCGCCGACCTGGCCGGCGGGGTCACCGTCGACTACGTCAACTCCGGCGCGGTCACCCGGACCGAACCACTGCGCGGCCCGGTCGACCGGGCCGGCGCGGTCGCCGCGGTCAACGGCGACTTCTTCGACATCAACAACTCCGGCGCCGCCCAGGGCATCGGCATCCAGGGCGAAAAGCTCGTCCAGTCACCGGTCTCCGGCCACCACGAGGCGGTTGCGGTCACCGCCGACGGCGTCGGCCGGGTCGTCCAGGTCCACTTCGACGGCACCGCGACCCTGCCGACCGGACCGGTCACCCTCACCCAGTTCAACAACCTGGTCGCGGCCGACGGTATCGGCGTCTTCACCGCACTCTGGGGGTCGTACCCGCGCGACCGGGCGGTGGCGGGCGCGACCCGGGTCACCGAGGTCACCCTCACCGGCGGGCGGGTCGAGGCGGTGACCGGTGCCGCCGGCAGCGGACCGGTTCCCGCCGGCAGCACCGTCCTGCTCGGCCGGGACGCCGGCGCCGACGCCCTCGCCACCCTCCGCCCCGGCGACCCGGTCGACCTGCGGTACGCGCCGAAGACCTCCGACGGCAGCACCCCGTACGCCGCGATCGGCGGCAACCGGGTCCTGGTCCGCGACGGTGTGCCGCAGGAAATCGGTGACGTCAACCCGGAGCCCCGTACCGCGGTCGGCTTCTCCGCCGACGGCCGGACGATGTATCTGGTCACAGTGGACGGACGACAGGCCGACAGCCGGGGCGTGACCCTCACCGAACTCGGCCGGATGATGGCCGACCTCGGCGCCCACCACGCGCTCAACCTCGACGGTGGCGGCTCGTCCACCCTGCTCGCCCGGGAACCCGGCCAGTCGACGGTACGCGTCGAGAACAGCCCGTCGGACGGGACCGAGCGGGCCGTACCGAACGGGTTGGCGCTGTACGCCCCGGCCGGCAGCGGGCGGCTGCGGGCGTACTGGGTGAAAACCGTGCTGGACCCGGCGGCCGCACCCGGGACCGGGCCGGTCCCCGGCGGCCGTCCGGACCGGGTCTTCCCCGGACTGACCCGGCGGCTCACCGCGGCCGGCTACGACGAGACGTACGGGCCGGCGGCCGGAAAACCGACCTGGCGGACCAGCCCGGCGAGCCACGGCACCGTCGACCGCGACGGCCTCTTCCGGGCCGGCCGGCCCGGCCAGGTCACCGTCACCGCCGCCCGGGGCAGGGCCACCGGTGACCTCGACCTGACCGTGCTCGGGCCGCTGGACCGGATCGACGCCACCGCCGAGAAACTCGGCCTGGCCGGCGCCGACGCCACCGGCACCGTCGGCGTCGTCGGCTACGACGCCGAGGGGCGGAGCGCACCGGTCGAACCCGCCGACCTCCGGCTGGAGTACGACCCCGAACTGTTCGAGATCACTCCGACCCCGGGCGGACAGCTGTCGGTGCGGGCCAAGGTGGACAGCGGCGCCGGGCTGGTCACCGCCCGGGTCGGCGATGCCAGCACGGTGCTGCCGGTCACCGTCGGGCTCACCGACGTACCGGTGGCGATGTTCGACGACGCGGCGAGCTGGCGGTTCAGCGCCGCCCGGGCCACCGGCTCGGCCACCCCGGCGCCGGGCCACACCGGGACCGGCCTGAAACTGGCGTACGACTTCGGCCAGTCGACCGGCACCCGGGCCGCGTACGCCGACCCGCCGGCCTGGATCGAGGTGCCCGGCCAGCCGCAGGCGTTCGGGATGTGGATCCACAGCTCCGGCCACGGCGAGTGGCCGAGCCTGCACCTGCACGACGCACTCGACCAGCAGCACGTGCTCCGCGGCCCGTACCTCGACTGGACCGGCTGGCGGTACGTCGAACTGACGGTGCCGGCCGGCGTGGTGTACCCGGTCCGGATCCGTCGGTTCTACGTCGCGGAGACCGACGCGGCGACGGCGTACACCGGCGAGACGGTGATCGACGACATCGTGGCCCGGGTGCCGGTGGAGATCGACCCGCCGGTCGAGCCGCCCCGCACCGACCGGGTGGTGGTCACCGACGGCACCGTCGACCGGGCACCCTGGCGGTTCGCGGTCCTCTCCGACGCCCAGTTCGTCGCCGCCGACCCGGACAGCGACCTGGTCGCCCAGGCCCGCCGTACGCTGCGGGAGATCCGGGCGGCCCGGCCGGACTTCCTGGTGGTCAACGGGGACTTCGTGGACACCGCGTACCCGGCCGACTTCGCGCTGGCGAAACGGATCCTCGACGAGGAACTCGGCGGCGAGGTGCCCTACCACTACGTGCCGGGCAACCACGAGATCATGGGCGCGCCGATCGCCAACTTCCGGGCGGTCTTCGGCGACACCACCCGGGTCTTCGACCACCGTCCGGTACGCGGCGGCACCGCGACCCGGTTCGTCACCCTGGACACCTCCGCCGGCAGCCTGCGCGGCAGCGGATTCGGTCAGCTCCCGGCGTTGCGGGCGGCACTGGACGGTGCCGCCGCCGACCCCCGGATCGGCTCGGTGGTGGTACTGGAACACCATCCGCTGCGCGACCCGACCCCGGCCCAGGCGAGCCAGCTCGGCGACCGGAAGGAGGCGGCGCTGCTGGAACGCTGGCTTGCCGAGTTCCAGGAGCGGACCGGCAAGGGCACCCTTTTTGTCGGGTCGCACGTCGGCACCTTCGCCGCCGACCGGGTCGACGGGGTGCCGTACCTGATCAACGGCAACACCGGCAAGAACCCGTCGACCGCGCCGCACCTCGGCGGCTTCACCGGCTGGACGATGTTCGGGGTCGACCCGGTGAGCCCGGTTGAGGCGGCACAGGCCCGGCGGGACCCGGTCGCGGCCGGACCGCAGTGGGTGACCGCGCAGACCCGGGCACACGTCGACACGCTGGCGATCGCCGTACCGCCGAGCCTGCCGGTCGGGACGACCACGCCGGTGACCGCCACCCTCACCCAGCCGGCCGGTGGCCGGCAGGTGCCGGTGGCGGCCCCGGTCAGCGCCGACTGGACCGGCTCGGCGAACCTGCACGTCGGATCCCGGTCCGGGCTGCGACCCTGGCACGCCGCCTGGTTCGACCCGGCGACCGGCCGGCTGACCGGGCTGCGGTCGACCGGCACCGTCCGGCTCGCGGTCACCGTCAACGGCGTGCGGGCCGAGGGCACCGTCCGGCTCACCGGCTGAGGTGTCGGTTCGGACCCCGGTGCACGCCGGTCCGGCACGCCTCCGACCTGTGGGGTGCCGCTACAGGCCGAACAGGCGGCGCAGGCCGTGGTCGACCTTTGCGGCGAGTGTGGCCGCGATCCGCCCGTGACGGTGCCCGAACGCTGCCGGGTCGGCGAAACGAACGCGTGAAAGGTCGATGGTGCCGCCTCCGGCCAGATCACCAGGCAACGGCAGCAGGATTCCCGGAACGTCGCCGTCAGTGCGGTCGTGGATCAGGACGATCACGGGGTAGACGCGGCTGTACGCGGTCGCGCTGACCACCAGCACCCGGATGCGCCGACTGCCGAGGGCGTAGTCGTAGACATCGCCGCGAGCCGGTCCGCCGAACTGCCCTACCACTCGGCGTTGAACTCGGCGAACGCAGCAGCATCGTCGCCGGTCAACGAAGCGTGCCACGCGGCGGCTGCCGCGACAGCTCGGCGGTCCAGATATTCGCGGATCGCCTCCGCGACAACGGCGGACCGGTTGCCGCCGCCGACGGCCGTGTTGAGTTCGACGCCGAGATCGTCGTCCAACGTGATCGAAATGCTGACCGTCACGCCGCTGACACTATCACTGGTGCCTCTGTCAATGTTGGTGGCGACAATATCGATCTCCGGCTCGGCGGGTACGTCGCTGCCCCCGGGTGACGCGACTCAGAAGTCGCCCTCGGCGACCTGGAAGACGGTCAGGCCGAGGGCGCGCCACATCCTGACCACCTGCATCCGGTCGTCGAAGACCCCGACCACCCGGTAGCGGTCCCGGATCTCCCGGTCGAAGATCTCCCGTTTGACGACCGAGTCCCTGCGGGAGTCGCCGACCGCCCGCATGTGCAGGGCGAGGTACGGCACGCCGACGTGCTCGGCGAGCCAACGCTCGGTGGTGCTCCGGGCCGAGGCGTCCCGACCGGAGCAGAAGACGACGCCGTAGCCGGCGGCGTGCATCGCCCGTACCGCCGCGATCACGGCGGTGTTCGGCAGGTCCACGCCGACCCGGCTCATGTCGTACGGGCTGCGGTCGCCGAGCAGCGCGACGGTGCCGTCGATGTCGACCAGGACGATCTCCGGGGCGTCGCCGCTCGGCGGGGTGTAGACGGTGGCGGCGGCGCCCTGCTCGGCGGTCGGGACCGGCAACGGCAGGGTACGGCCGGCCAGGTAGCGCTCGTGCAGCCGACGGATCGCCTCCTCGCCGACCCGGTCCTGTTCGGGCCGTTCGGCGTCCCGGCGTACGCACTCCTCGACCGGCACGTCGGTGAAGTCGTGCACCTCGAACTCGGCCCCGAACCGGGCGGCGAGCTGCGCCCAGTCCCGCAGGGTGCGGGACCGCAGGTTGGTGTCGTCGACGCAGACGTCGACCCCGGCCCTCAGCAGCGCCTCGACCTGGGCCCGCTGCGCGACGGTCACCTGCCCCTCGGCCCACTGGGTGAAGAGCCGTTCGCCGTGCAGCATCCGGCGCAGGTCGTCCCGGTTCACCCGGACCACCGCCGGCTGCAGCTTCCGGGCGTAGGTGGTCTTGCCGGAGGCGGGCAGCCCACGGGTGGCGATCAGTCGGGTCATTCCTTCACTCACTCCTGGTCGGGGTTCGCGCTCGGCCGCCGTCGGCTGGCCGAGGGTCACTCCTGGTCGGGCTCGTGGCCGTGCGGCGTCCAGTCCGCCGACGGGCGTACCTGCTGCCAGAGCCGGGCACGGTAGTCCCGGCCGTCGAGGCGCAGGAACAGGTGGCCGGCGTCGGGGTGTCGGGCGGCGTGCGCGGCGAAGTCGCGTCGGGTCCAGCCGTCGGGCAGCCCGGCCACGATCTCACCGTACGCCTGCTCGATCTGCGCGGCGCGGGCCTCGACGGACGCGGTCAGCGCGGCCACGACGTCGCGGACCCAGGCGTGGAACTCGTCGGGCAGCGGCTCGACCAGGGCGGCGAGGTCGCCGTCGGTGACCAGCCGGTCCCAGACGGCGCGGGCGTTGAGTCCGAAGACCAGCCGGTGCAGCTGCAGGTACTCCGGATATTTGATCTTCACCCGGGTGTCGGTGTCCGGCCAGTGCACCACCAGCCCCTCCCGGCCGGGCCGGGGCGGCGCGGCGAGTGCCTCGGCCAGGGTCCGGTACGGCAGCCGTTCGACCACCGGTCCGGGCCAGTCGCCGACCGCCTCCGGTCCGTGGCTGCGGCCGGTCGCGATCTCCACCGTGCCGAGCAGCACCAGGTCGTCGAGGGCGCCGTAGTCGAGCACGATCCGGTTCGCCGGATAGACGATCTCGACGAGTACGGTCTGCCCGGGCGGCGGGGTGAAGTCCGGGTACCGGCCCTGGAGCACGGCGGTGGCGTGCCGGGCCTGGGCGGAGCCGAACGAGCCCCGGGTGGCGACGGCGTAGCCGTCACCGGCCGGGTAGACCACCCCGAGGCTGCCGTCCGCCTTGTCGGTGATCGCCGCCGCCGCGTCGAGCCGCAGCTCCGGCGCGCCCGGCTGGTCGTGGTTGAAGAACTTCCGGTACGGCCGCGCCACGACCGTCCCGGTCGGCTCGTCCACGATCAGCCCCCGGCAGACGAGTGTCTCCGGTGTCCAGTTGCCGGCGTAGACGCACGACTCGGTGTAGTTGTAGATCAGCAGCGGCAGTTCGGGGTGCCGCTGGACCCGGACGAACTTCTCGGCGATCGCCGCGTCGAGCGCGGTCGGGTCGAGAACGTCACGAAGCTGGACACCGGTCACGGCGGCGGGGCGGGTCACGGGGGTGTGCCTTCCGGCTGAGGGGGAATGCGGGAGGGGGGAGTGACGTTAACCGTCACGGATCAGCTGCGCCTCCCGATTTCGGGCCCGCCCGAACGGCATGGCAGACTGGTCAGTCGGCCACCGGTTCCGGTTCACGCCCGAGTCCGTCCCCGCCAGACACGCTTCTGAGCTGCGGGTACGGGTGTCGAGGGGCGACCCGGCGACCACTTGACGAAAGGACCACGGCGACATGAAGCCGAACATCCACCCCGAGTACGTCACCACCGAGGTCACCTGCTCGTGCGGTAACACGTTCACGACCCGCAGCACCGCCAAGGGCGGCGCGATCCACGTGGAGACCTGCAGCGCCTGCCACCCGTTCTACACGGGCAAGCAGCGTGTGCTGGACACCGCCGGCCGGGTCGCGAAGTTCCAGCAGAAGTACGCCAAGGTTCAGGCCAAGAAGGCCAAGTAGCTGCGTCGACGGCGCCCGTCTCCGGTACCGACCGGGGGCGGGCGCCGTGTCGTGCGCCACGGACCGGGCGGAGCAGTCGAGTAGAGGAGATGCGGGCATGAGTGCTGGTGGTGACCGGCTGGCCGGTCTCCTCGACGAGTACACCGAGCTGGAGCGGCGGCTAGCCGACCCGGGGCTGCACGCCGACCAGGCGACCGCCCGGCGGGTCGGCCGGCGTTTCGCCGAACTCGCCCCGGTCCACAAGGCCGCCGGTGATCTGGAGCAGGCCCGCGCCGACCTGACCGCCGCCCGGGAACTCGCCGCCGAGGATCCCGCGTTCGCGGCCGAGGCGGAGTCGATCGCCGAGACCCTGCCCGGGCTGGAGGCCCGGCTCGCCGAGCTGCTGATCCCGCGTGACCCGCACGACGCCAAGGACGTCATCGTGGAGATCAAGGCGGGGGAGGGCGGCGAGGAGTCGGCGCTCTTCGCCGGCGACCTGCTCCGGATGTACCTGCGGTACGCCGAGCGGCAGGGCTGGGTCACCGAGGTGATCGACGCCCAGGACTCCGACCTCGGCGGGGTGAAGGACGTCTCGCTGGCGGTCAAGACGAAGGGCGTACCGGAGGGCGGCAACGGCGTCTGGTCCCGGCTCAAGTGGGAGGGCGGGGTGCACCGGGTGCAGCGGGTTCCGGTGACCGAGTCCCAGGGGCGGATCCACACCAGCGCGGCCGGCGTCCTGGTGCTGCCGGAGGCCGAGGAGGTCGACGTCACCATCGACCCGAACGAGCTGCGGATCGACGTGTTCCGCTCGTCCGGCCCGGGCGGCCAGTCGGTGAACACCACCGACTCGGCGGTGCGGATCACCCACCTGCCGACCGGGATCGTGGTCTCCTGCCAGAACGAGAAGAGCCAGCTGCAAAACCGGGAACAGGCGATGCGGATCCTCCGGGCCCGGCTGCTCGCCAACGCCCAGGAGCAGGCCGACGCGGCGGCCTCGGACGCCCGCCGCTCCCAGGTCCGGACCGTCGACCGCTCGGAGCGGATCCGGACGTACAACTTCCCGCAGAACCGGATCACCGACCACCGGATCGGCTTCACCGCGTACAACCTGGACCTGGTGCTCGCCGGCGAGCTGGACGGCGTACTCGACGCGCTGGCCGAGGCGGACCGGGCGGCCCGACTGGCCGGCGAGACCGAACTCTCCCGTCGCTGATCCGACGCGCTTCAGCAGGCGGCGGCCCGTCTGGTAGGTGGCGGCCCGTCTGGTAGGTGGCGGCCCGTCTGGTAGGTGGCGGCCCGTCTGGTAGGTGGCGGCGCGGCGCGTTCAGCAGGCGGCGGCGCGGGCCTCCGCCTTGGCGCTGAGCATCCGCCGGTCGGCGACGTCGAACGCGGCGCTGAACGGGTCACGCGTGCCGACCCCGGCGGTCTGCACCTCGGCGAAACCGACACTCACCCCGACCGGTGTCCCGGGGACGATCGACTCCCAGTCCTCGGACCGGATCGCCGTACTGATCCGCCGGCCGACCTCGGCGGCCTCGGTCATCCCGGCGCCGGGCAGCACCACCACGAACTCGTCGCCGCCGTAGCGGGCCACGAAGTCGCCCCGGCGCATCACCCGGTTGATCACGCCGGCGACCCGTTGCAGCACCAGGTCGCCGGAGTGGTGCCCGTGCGCGGTGTTGACCGCCTTGAAGCCGTCCAGGTCGCAGACGCCGATGACGGCCCGCTCGCCCCGGCCCACCATGCCGGCCACGTACCGTTCGAGGCGGCGCCGGTTCGGCAGCCCGGTCAGCGGGTCGGTCAGCGCCTCGCCCTCGTACCGGGCGGCGGCCCGGCGCATCTCCTCGTGCTCGATCCGCGCTGCGATGCCGTCGACGTAGACGTCCCGGAGCCGGTCGTTGCGCCGGGTCGCCAGCCGGAAGGCGTACCGGTCGGCCCGGTGGGCGGCCGCGTGGTCGCCGGCCCGGGCGTGGGCCAGACTGCGGAGCCGGGCGTGTTCGGCCGAGCCGAGCGTCTCGGCGGAGACGTTGACCACGTCGAGCCGGGCCAGCGCCTGGGCCGACCGGCCGGCCGCGATCGCCAGGCAGGCCTCGCCGAGCTGCCGCATGTCCCGGGTACGCGCGCTGTCCCCGCCGTTGGCGAGCAGCCACGCCGGGTCGAGTTCCGGTCGGCTCGGCGGCTCGACCGGTGCGCCGAGGGCGGCCCGCCGGACCAGCGCGTAGCCGTACGCGGCCCGGCTGCTCGGCCGCAGCCGACCGGCGGTGCCGGAGCCGACGAACCGCTCCAGGTCGGCGCCGATGTCCCGGAGCACCCGCAGGCAGCCGTCGCTGTCGCCGTGGTGGTCGAGCGCGACGGCGTTGCGCAGCCGGATGCCGGGGGCGGCGAAGGTCTCCTCCGGGATGCCGGCGGCCAGACCCAGGGTGCGGGCCCGTTCGATCGCCCCGAGGGCGTAGCCGTGGAAACTCAGGTAGGAGTACGCCATCGCCAGGTCGTGCCAGCCCCAGGCGGTGTCCCGGTCCGGCTCGTCGACCGCGCTGAGCGCCCGGGCGCCCTGCACCAGGTGGCTGACGCAGCGGTCCAGCGCGCCCTGGTCGTGCGCGGCGAGCGCGGCGAGGGCGTGCAGGTGTCCGTGCAGGTACGGCTCGGTGACGTCCCGTACCGCGTCGAAGGCCCGTTCGACGGCGCTGGTGTACTCGGCGGTCCGGCCCAGGTTCAGGACCGCGGAGAGCCGCTGGACCAGCGCGTCGGCCCGGGCGTACGGATCGGTGGTGCTGCCGAGGACACGATCGAAGGCCACGCACGCCTCGGCGGAGCGACTGCTCTCCACCAGGGCACGGCCCTGCCGCAACGCCTCGGCCTGGTCGCCGACCCGGTCGAGCCAACCCACGCGGAACCTCCATCGGTCCAGCAGACCCGTCGGCCCGGCTGGACCCCGATGTCCAGGGGTGCCCGACCGGTCCGAGTAGCGGCGTCGGGACGGGGTGGCGCCACGGTCGTCCGGGAGCGGTACGCGGTGTTCCAGACGCGGAAACACACCCGGAACGAGATGATCCCCGGCCGACGTTTCATGATTATGTCGTGACCCACATTCCCCGGCATCCTCAGGAAGCGACGGATTGGACGCCGCCGTCCGTCGCGATCTCCGACGCGGCGTCCGCGCTGGCCGGTGCCGGGGTCGAGCCGGCCCGCGTCGAGGCCGAGCTGTTGGTCGGGTACGTCCTCGGCGTGTCGCGGGCCGCGCTGGTGCTGGCCGACCCGCTCTCCCCGGACCAGTCGCGGCGGCTGCGGGAGCTGGTGGCCCGACGGGTACGCCGGGAGCCGCTGCAGTACCTGCTCGGTACGGCGGCGTTCCGCTACCTGGAGCTGGCGGTCGGGCCGGGGGTCTTCGTGCCGCGTCCGGAGACCGAACTGCTCGCCGGGTGGGGGGTGGAGCAGGCTGCGGCTCTGCTTCCCTCGGACGGGCCTGGGGGGCGGGGCGGCCCGTCCCGCTCTGGGCGGTCAGGCTTGATCCCGTCGCGGGTCGGGCCGCCCCGCCCCGGGACGCCAGCATCCGGGGCGGCTGGGCCGGTGGTGGTTGATCTGTGCAGCGGGTCGGGGGCGGTCGCGCTCGCGGTCGCCCAGGAGGTGCCCGGGGCTCGGGTGATCGCGGTGGAACGGTCCCCGGCCGCGCTGACCTGGCTGAACCGCAACGCCGACGACCGGGCCCGGGCCGGTGACCCGCCGATCGGGGTGGTCGAGGGGGATGTCGCCGATCCGGAACTGCTGCCCGAGCTGACCGGCCGGGTGGACGTCCTGCTCTGCAATCCGCCGTACGTCCCGGACGGGACCGTGGTGGGGCCGGAGGTCGCCGGACACGACCCGGCCGAGGCGGTCTTCGGCGGCCCGGACGGGCTGGCGGTGATCCGGCAGGTGGTGGCCGCCGCCGCCCGGCTGCTGCGCCCAGGGGGCACGCTCGGCATCGAGCACGACGACACCCACGGCGCGGCGGTTCCGGCCCTGTTGTCCGCCGATGGCCGGTTCATCGACGTTGTTGATCATGTCGATCTGGTGGGTCGACCCCGGTACGTCACCGCACGGCGGGACGGAGCTGGTCCGGGACCGGACCGCACCCGTGACACGGTGGGCGGCGCGGCGTGGCAGACTGGCTCACCGTGATGCTCTACGACTGCCGGTCGGTGGCGGACCGGGACCGAGGCATCGCCGCGGCGATCGAGGCGGTCAAGAACGGCGAGCTGGTCGTGTTGCCGACCGACACGGTCTATGGAATCGGTGCGGACGCCTTCACTCCGTACGCGGTCAAGGCGTTGCTGAACGCCAAGGGCCGGGACCGGCAGCATCCGCCGCCGGTGCTGGTCGGCTCCCGGCGCACCCTCGACGGGCTGGTCTTCATGCTGCCGCCCGCCGCCCGGGAACTGGCCGACGCGTTCTGGCCGGGGGCGCTGACCATCGTGGTCGAGCACTCGCCGAGCCTGCAGTGGGACATCGGCGAGACGAACGGCACGGTCGCGGTCCGGATGCCGCTGCACCCGGTCGCCCTGGAGGTGCTCCGCGAGACCGGCCCGATGGCGGTCTCGTCGGCGAACAAGACCGGGCAGCCGCCGGCGGTCACCGCCGAGGAGGCGCGGGAGCAGCTCGGCTACTCGGTGCGGGCCTACCTGGAGGCCGGGCCGTGCCCGGACCCGGTGCCGAGCACCATCGTCGACGTGACCGGCGAGGTGCCGCGGATCCTCCGGCAGGGCGCGATCCCGCTGGAGAAGCTCCGGGACGTGGTGCCGGACATCGAGGGCGCGGACTGATGCCGCCGTTCACCGTCCTGCACGTCTGCATGGGCAACATCTGCCGCTCGCCGATGGCGGAGCGGCTGCTCGCCCTCGCCGTACGGGAGCGGCTGGCCCGGCGGGTCGGTGCCGGCGGCGGTACACCGGTCGACGCCACCCTGGCGGACCACCTGGTGCACAGCCACAGCGCCGGTACCGGCGGCTGGCACGCCGGTGAGGAGATGAACCCGCCGGCTGCCCGGCAGGTCCGGGCCCGGGGCGGCGACGTCGAGGACTTCGGCGCCCGCAAGCTCCGCTCCGAGCACATCGACGCGGCCGACCTGGTCCTCACCGCCACCGCCGACCAGCAGGAGTACGTGGTGGCGTTGCGCCCGGACGCGGCCGGCCGGACGTTCGTGCTGGGCGAGTTCGGCCGACTGCTGGCCGGGGTCGACGCCGGTACGCTGCCGCCGGCCGGGGACACCCCGGACGAGGTGTACGCCCGCGGCGTCGCCCTGGTCGAGGCGGTCAACGCCGCCCGCAGCCACGCCTCACCGCTGCCGGCCGACGATCTCGACGACCCGTGGGGTCGGGGCGAGCAGTGCTTCAGCCGGGTGGCGGACGAGATCGAGGAGACCGTCCAGCCGCTGGCCGCCGTACTCCTGCCCTGAGGCTCCGTACGCCGGGGGAGCTGCCGTCGGCGTCTGCGGGACCGTCGCCTTGCTGCCGCGTTCTAGCGTGACCGGATGACGGCATCCCGGGCGGCACCGCCGTCGGGCTGAGTCGTCCGTTGACGTTCCTGTTCGCGGTGGCGGCGGGAGTCGCGATCAGCAACCTGTACTGGGCGCAGCCGCTGCTCGGCCTCATCGCTGGCGACTTGCGCACCAACCACCGCGACGGCCGGCTGGCTGGTCACCGCCACCCAGGTCGGGTACGCCGCCGGATCCGCCGCCGCGGCCGTACTCTGGGCGGCGGGCGGCTCGACGGCGGTTACGAGCGCGGGAGCCGCGCTGTGCTGCGTCGCGCTCACCCTGTGGGCTCTGGGGCGTCGGGGTCCGCTGATCCCCTTCGCCGTGCGGACGGCGATCTGAGGACCGCTGTGTGGCCATGACGGACGAGCCGGGCTCAACGAGGACGGCCATGACTGGCCCACCTAACGATCTTGCTTGCGTTGAGTATGTGTCGGCTGCAGCCTTCGGCGTTGCCATCCGCACTACACGCATCTGCCGAGTGGAGTGCGTCTGATCATGCTGGCCCCCCGGCGTCGGGAACCGCTGGTTGCCGACGATCGAGTAGCTAGTCTGAACTACTTCAGATAAACTTGTCGCGTGGCAGTGCAGACCTTCCCATACAGCTCATTTCTCCGCGGACCCTCACAGGTCCTTCCGTCGCTGACTGACGCGGACGTCATCCTTGAACGCCGTGATGAGGAGAACCTGGTCCTCACCCGGATGGAGCGGTTCGAAGCCGTCGCGACCGGGCTTCGGATCGCGGCGCGGTCGCTGGCGATCCTCGCTCGACGCCACCGCGACCTCGCTGAGGAGGCTCTCGCTGAAGAACTGCCCTGGCTGTCCTGGCTGCCGGCCGAGGAGCGGCTCACCTGCGTCCGTGAACTCCTCGCGGATCTTGTCGCCGGGGCCGACACCGGCCTGCTGACGCCGTTCGCGCGAAACCTCGCTTCCTGGCGGTCCACCGCCGAAGCCTGGTCCGACCCGCGCCTGGCCCGCGAACTTCAAGGGCCCTTCGACGGCGACGGCCCCGTCATCGACCGCCCCGTCGAGGACGCCGCGTGACCGGACGGGGCGCCGAGATCCCACGACCGAAACCATGGACGGTCCGCGCCGCCGATCGTCAGGCATACCAGGGGTGGCAGCGCCTGCTGACCGTCATACCCGGCAACCTTGACCGGGCATGGGTCGCGTTGACCAGTGACCCCCGCCAGATCGATCAGCGCCAGCACCCGTTGAAAGGCGCGCTCGGGTTCGTCAAGGTCGGCGGGGCGACACTTGAGCAGTGGCAGTACGAGGTTACCGGAGGCGGTCGGATCTGGTACGCCATCAACGACGACACTCGGACCCTGTGGATCACCCGAGCCGGTACCGGTCACCCGAAGCAGACCGACACCCACCGACGTTGACGACATCGTTCTGGTCGGCCGCCGCATCCCCCGCCCACCAACGCGCTGCTATCGATAACCAGGTAGCCGGCCGAGTCCCGGACGCAAAGCCGCCATCGAAGCACTCATCGCCAAAGTCCAACTCGCCGACCAGGCGTTGGTCACCCGTCGCAGCGCCGCCAGACTGATCCGGATCCGCGAACAGCACCGGCGGCTGCGGCCCGATCACCCGACCGTCACTCGTGGATCATGAGGGCCAGGGCGGTGGCCCCCTGCTGCCGATCCTCCGCCAACATCGACGCTGTCCTCGGTTCTCGCACCACCACGATCGGCGTGCGACGCTTCGTCCCCGACATGCTCAGAACAACGAAGGCCCCGGCCGTACGGGAACGAGACCCGCCGCCGACGCCGCCAACCACACCAACTCGCAGGGCTTCCTCTCGGCGAGGATGCACTGTCATGCTTGATATGCGGGTAATCGTCGTTGGTCAGTTGGGCGGAGGCGTGGTCGTCGTTCAGCTGGGACGCCGGGCTGAGGGCGGTCGTCCGACAGCGGGGTCAAGCGCGTCGCGAACACGCTGGCCGAGGTGCGCGTCGGGAACGTCAAAGGTAACCGACGTCCGTCGAGGCGGACGCGACGTGCACCCGATAGCCCCAGTGCTGCAGAACCTGGACGACCTTTGTGGCACCGGCCGGGTTGGCGGAGTGGACGTGGATGACGCCGATGTCGAACCGGCGATCCTCGAAGGCTGCCCGTTCCAACACCTCCACGACCGGCCAGATCGTGTCGTCCCCACCCAGGTCGTGGTCCAGCCACAACTCGTCCAGCCGCCGATCCCGGTACTGGTCGAGGAGTTGGACCCCGGCCGCACTGGTACGGGCCACCTCCGCACGGCGGCCGTCCACGAAGCAACGGAGGTCGTCAACCAGGATGATCCTGGTCTCGCTGGCATCCATTCGGAGATGATGACTGGTTCCGTCGTGACTCGGCGTCCGGATTATTTGCCGGCCCCGGGGCGTGGCGCCGTTCCGTCACCCGACGAACCGCCTGCGCTCCCGGTCGGGTCCGTCATCCCCGTCCCGGGCGGGGGACGGGTCGGGTAGCCGGCGGCGATGCGGCGGGCGAGGGCGCCGACGATCAGGCGGCGTTCGGGTACCCAGCCGAGGAACCGGGCATGCAGGGCGGCCGGGTCCGGCCCCGGGTTCGGGTGAAGCTTGTAAAGATCCTCGGTCGCCTCGTAGAGACAGATCCCGAGGTAGACGGAAGAGCGCCAGCGGGTCGAGGCGGAACTGTGCCGGTAGCAGGGTCCTGGCCGTCCGGCACGGCCACTCGTCGTGGCAGGCGCGGCACGTCCACCGGGGGCGCTGCGGCACGTGTTCCCGGTCGGGGTCGTCGAGTCGCCTCAGGTTCCGCATCACGACCACACCCATCTCAGCGTGTGTTGCCGGCGGCGGTGCGGCTGTGGGCGCCGGCTCGGGCCTGTTGGGCCGGGGTGAGCCGGCCGGCCCGCCCGACCCGGTGGCCGAAGCCGGTCGGCCCGTCCCACGCCGGCCGCTGGTTGCGCCCGGAGATCACGGTCGGGACGTTCCACACCACTCGCTGATTGCGCGATCGTTTCGGTGTCGGATCGGGATTGAACGGCATTGGTACGACGGGTACCGCGTCCGGACATGCCCAGCGGAATCCGCACCAGCAGTACCGCCAGAGTCGGCGCCAGTCCCTCCGGTGTTCTTTCACAATGCGACCGCCTCTCGGAAGCTCCTGAATGTGTGGAGGCGGGGACCGCCGCGCCCGCCACCGGCGTCACCGGGGGGGTGGTGACGCTGGTACGGACCTTGCCGGTGGGCGGCCCCCGCCGACGGAGTACGACCCACGGGGAAACGCGAGGGGGACGATTCTCCCGGCGGGTTGGGCCTTGGCAACTCCGTCGATATCCACTCTGGATCCGTCTCGCCATCAACGGAACAATCTCGATGGGGGCAGGGAAGCCGTAGGCACGCCGAGGTAAATGACCATGAGGGCCGGAGTGATTTGGGGGATGTGAAGACCTATGTCTGCGAGTCAATATCTGATAAAGGAGCTTCGCTGGGCGCGGGAGACTCTCGGGCTGACCCAGGAGGCGTGGGGCGAGCGGATCCACTTCTCCGCCAAGCACGTCGGCGCGGTGGAGCGCGGTGAGCGGCCCGCACTGCTGGGCTATCTGACGGCGGTGGACCGCGCGTTCGGGACCGCGCTGATGGAGTTCTACCGGCTGTTCGTGACGGGAGAACACGTCCCGGTCTGGTACCGACCGTTTGTCGAGTACGAGGGTCGGGCGACCCTGCTCCGGGTCTATCACCCGCTGCTGGTCCCGGGGATCCTGCAGACCGAGGCGTACGCCCGGGCCGTCCTGACGGGATACCGCTTCCAACCGGACATCGTGGAGGGCATGCTGGCGACCCGGCTGGGCCGGCAGGAGATCCTGCGCCGCCGGCCCGACCCGTGCCAGTTGGTGGCGGTGCTGGACGAGGGGGTGTTGCACCGCCGGGTCGGCGACGCCGAGGTGATGCGTGACCAACTCAAGGCTCTGGTGGCAGCCTGCGAGCAGCCCAACGTGCGGGTGCAGGTGGTGCCGTTCGACGCCGGTGCCTATGTGGGGCTCGATGGCCCGCTGGCGATCGCGAGCGTGGACGGCCGGTCGGTCGGCTTCCTGGAGGGGTACCTGAAGGGCCGGGTGGTGGAGAGCCCGGACGCGGCTACGGATCTGGAAGGCGCCTGGGAGGCGATCCGGGACTACGCTCTGCCCAGTCACCAGAGCCTGGAAATGATCACGAGGGCGGCGGAGAGATGGACCTGAACACCACCCCGAACTGGCGCAAGTCGTCGCGTAGCGACAGTGGATCCTGCGTGGAGGTGGCGGACAACCTGGCCGGTGTGGTGCTGGTGCGGGACACCAAGGATCGGGACGGCGGGACGTTGAGCTTCGGCCCGGCCGCATGGCGGGCGTTCGTCAACCTGGCCAAGGCGCAGCGCTGACGTTGCCGGCCACCCGCCCCGGCCGTCTGTTGTCGTCCGGGGGGCCGACTCGGCGCATCGGGGCTCGGGGACGCATGGTAAGCGGTGAGCTGTCATGTACGGGGCGCCGCCGAGTCCCCGGACCCGATGATGATCTGAGCACTATGGCCCTTACCCGGGCGGGTTAGGGTCCGTAGCGCTCAGATCAACAACAGCGGAGCTGGCGTGGTGCTGATCCGGGACACCAGGGACCGGGATGGCGGGACCGACCCGCCACCATCTTGTCCGTCACCGGGCCAGTGAATCTCGGTACGCACCTGTGGCGTTCGCCCCCGGGCATGGTCGATGGCAACCGTCCACCACCAGCCGATGTGCCAGGTGATCCACCCGATCGTCGGGACGGGGATCGGGCCAGGTTCGACGTCCGCCCAGTCCGGTCCAGCCGCCGTCGGCGCCGGGACGCACGGCCCAGCAGTGCGGGGCGGGCTCCCACCGGAAGTCTGTCGGCTCCAGCCGTTCCAGGTGGTACTCGAACAGCGACCAGGTCAGATCGAACTGCCAACACGCAGCAGGTCGCGACGGGAAACAGACACTCGGCGACCTCGCCACACCCGAATGTGCCGGACCGAGTGGATTTCTTCATCGGCCGGGCCCCGACAGCTGTTCACATCCTGGCGGATACGTCGGGGACATTATCTCCCTAAGGGTGACTTAAGGCAATTGACATCGTTACGCCCTGTTAGGAGGTGATCCGGCCGAGGGGCCAGGATCGTGATTGGTGGGGGAATCCGTGACGGTGAACCGTGTGGCTCGCGTGCGTCGTACACGCCGTTGGTCTGCGACGTCGATGGCAGGAGTCATCGGCGCTACGACGATCCTCGTTGGGCTCGTGGGGATGCCGGCGGCGTGGGCCCAGCCTCCGGTGCCGTTGGGAGTGGCCGAGACCTACGGGGTGTTGGCGGGCCAGGCGGTCACCGACGTCCCGCCTCCGGTCGGTCCCTCGGTCATCAACGGGGACCTGGGCGTCTGGCCGGGCACATCGCTCACCGGCGCCCCCGTGGTGAACGGTGAGATCCACGTCGGTGACACCGAGGCGATGCAGGCCCAGGACGCGCTGACCACGGCGTACAACTTCGCTGCCGCGCAGCCCGCGACCGCGACCGTGAGTGCGGACCTCGGTGGCCAGACCCTGGTCGCGGGGGTGTACGAGTCGCCGGCCACCATGGCGCTGACCGGCACGCTCACGCTGGACGGCCAGAACGATCCCAACTCGGTCTTCATCTTCCAGGCGGGATCCGACCTGATCACCGCGACCGACAGCCGGGTCGTCCTGACCCGGGGCGCCCAGGCGTGCAATGTGTTCTGGCAGGTGACCAGCTCGGCGACCCTGAACACCAGGACGGTCTTCGTCGGAAGCATCCTGGCGCTGCAGTCGGCGACGCTGGGCGAAGGGGCCACCGTGGCCGGACGGGTGTTGGCCCGGAACGGCTCCGTCACGCTGATCAACAACACGATCACCCGGCCGTTCTGCGCCCCGTCCATCGCGCCGCCGACGATCGCCAAGGCGTTCGACGACGCCATCATTCCGCTCGGCGGGACGACGGCGTTGACTTTCACGCTCACCAACCCCAACGGCGGTACGGGGCTGACCGGGGTCAACTTCAGTGACGCGCTGCCCGCCGGGCTGGTGGTCGCCAGTCCCAGCGGCGTGACTGGTTCGTGTGGTGGTGGCACGATCACCGCGACGGCTGGTGGTGGCACGATCAGCCTGGCCGGGGCGAGCCTGCCGGCGGGTGGTAGTTGCACTTTCTCGGTGAACGTCACCAGCACGACCAGTGGTACGAAGGTGAATTCGAGTGGCCCGGTCGACTCGAACGAGAGCGGCCCGGGTGCCGCCGCCTCGGCGAGCGTCACCGTTGCCGCGCCGGTCGTCGCGCCGCCGACGATCGCCAAGGCGTTCGACGACGCCGTCATTCCGCTCGGCGGGACGACGGCGTTGAGTTTCACCCTGACCAACCCCAACCCGGGTACGGCGTTGACCGGGGTGAACTTCAGTGACACGCTGCCGGCGGGTCTGGTGGTGGCCACGCCGAATGGGCTGACCGGTTCGTGTGGTGGTGGCACGATCACCGCGACGGCTGGTGGTGGCACGATCAGCCTGGCCGGCGCGACCCTGCCGGCGGGTGGCAGTTGCACCTTCTCGGTTAACGTCACCAGCACGACCAGTGGTACGAAGGTGAATTCGAGTGGCCCGGTCGACTCGAACGAGAGTGGCCCGGGAGCCCCCGCCTCGGCGAGCGTCGCGGTCGGCGCCGAAGTGGTCGCGCCGCCGACGATCGCCAAGGCGTTCGACGACGCCGTCATTCCGCTCGGCGGGACGACCACGCTCGACTTCACGCTCACAAATCCCAACCCGGGTACGGCGTTGACCGGGGTGAACTTCAGTGACGCGCTGCCGGCGGGTCTGGTGGTGGCGACGCCGAATGGGCTGACCGGTTCGTGTGGTGGTGGCACGATCACCGCGACGGCCGGTGGTGGCACGATCAGCCTGGCCGGGGCCACTCTGCCGGCGGGTGGCAGTTGTACCTTCTCGGTCAATGTCACCAGCACGACCAGTGGTACGAAGGTGAATTCGAGTGGCCCGGTCGACTCGAACGAGAGTGGCCCGGGAGCCCCCGCCGCGGCGAGCGTCGCGGTCGCCGCCCCGGTGGTCGCGCCGCCGACGATCAGCAAGTCCTTCGAGGACGCCACCGTCCCGTCCGACGGGACGACGGCGTTGAGTTTCACCCTGACCAACCCCAACCCGGGTACGGCGATGACCGGGGTGAACTTCAGTGACGCGCTGCCGGCGGGTCTGGTGGTGGCGACGCCGAATGGGCTGACCGGGTCGTGTGGTGGTGGCACGATCACCGCGACGGCTGGTGGTGGCACGATCAGCCTGGCCGGGGCCACTCTGCCGGCGGGTGGCAGTTGTACCTTCTCGGTCAATGTCACAGGCACGACCAGTGGTACGAAGGTGAACACGAGTGGGCCGGTCGACTCGAACGAGAGCGGCCCCGGCGCCCGCGCCGCGGCGAGCATCACGGTCAGGGCGGTCATCGCACCGACGATCGTCAAGGCCTTCGCGGACACGACCATCCCGTCCGACGGGACGACGGCGCTGAGTTTCACCCTGAGCAACCCGAACACGGTCACGGCGTTGACCGGCGTCGGCTTCACCGACACGCTGCCGGACGGTCTGGTGGTGGCCACGCCGAACGGGCTGACCGGTTCGTGTGGTGGTGGCACGATCACCGCCACCGCCGGTGGTGGCACGATCAGCCTGACCGGCGCCACCCTGCCGGCCGACGGGAGCTGCACCTTCTCGGTCAACGTCACCGGAACCACCAGCGGTACGAAGGTGAATTCGAGTGGCCCGGTCGACTCGAACGAGAGTGGCCCGGGCACTCCCGCCCTGGCGAGCGTCACGGTCCAGGCCGCCGAAGCACCGGGGTTCGCCAAGGCCTTCGGAAGCCCGGTCATCCCCCGCAACGGGACGACGTCACTGACGTTCACCCTCACCAATCCCAACCCGGGTACGGCCCTGACGGGCGTCAGCTTCGTCGACAACCTTCCCTCGGGACTGGTGGTCGCCACGCCGAACGCCGCGCAGACCAACTGCGCCTCTGGAACCGTCGTCGCCGAGCCCGGTAGCGGCAGCATCAGCCTGTTCACCGCCACGCTGCCGGCTGGCGGGAGTTGCACGGTGTCGGTCAACGTCACCGGCACCACCGCCGGCACGAAGGTCAACACGACGGTCGCGGTCACCTCGGTCGAGAGCGGCCCTGGTTCCGCCGCCTCGGCAACCATCACGGTCGGCCCGGTACTGCCGGTCACCGGCAGCCGGATCTCCACCTACGTCGTCATCGCCCTGGCCATGATCGGTCTCGGTGTGGCGCTCCTCGTGCTCAGCCACCGGCTGATCCGACGCCGACGGTTCGTCGTCTGACCTCGGCCTCCCACGGAACAGCCGTGGTTCGAGGAGAGTGATTCACGGTGCCGGGGTGCCGGCACGGTGGCGGCCCGGCGGGCGGAGCAACGGTGCTCCGCCCCCCCACGGCGATTCAGGCGTCAACCTGTGCTGATCCAGAGGAACTCGGCCATCGCGGCGGTGGTGTGCAGGTCGTGGCTGGTGCGGCCGACCAGCCGGGGCGCCGGGTGCGGTCCCGGGATGGTGTGGCCACCGCCGCGCACGGTGTAGAGCCGGACCGGGGCGTGCCCGTCCTGGCGGTAGTCGGTGCGGCTGATCTCCTCGGACAGCTCGACCGTCACGGGCGGCGCCGTGATGCCGTTGCGTTGCGCGAAATAGGCGGCGGTGTCGGGCGTGGACAGCATCTCCCCGCCGACCCGGAAGGCGAAGCGGGCCCAGGCCGACATCTCGCCGCCCTCGTACGGCACGATCCGGTCGGCCGTGCCGTGCAGCAGGAGGACCGGCTTCGGTACGACGGGCAGACCGGGCACGAGGAAGTTGGCGGGCGCCGGTTGTTGGGCCGCGATGACCGTCGCGCCGGCGATCAGGTCGGGGTGTTCGTGCAGCAGCCGGATCACCATGCCACCGCCGTTGGAGTAGCCGGCCGCGTAGACCTCCCGCCCGTCCGCGTGCTGCTTGACCACCGCTTCGGCGAACGCCACGTCGTCGACGCCGGCGAGGCGGGCCGGGAAGCGGCTGGCCGTACGTGCGTCGTTCCAGTTGCCCCGGTAGCCGTCGAGGTAGGCGACGGCCGTGCCGGGGATCGTGTCGAACGCGCCACCGGTGAAGGTGCGGTGCTTGGCCGCGTTCTGCCGGGAGCCGTGGAAGACGAGCAGCAGGCGGTCGTGGCCGTCCTCCGGCTCGACAAGGGTGTAGGTGCGGGTCCGGCCCGCCGCTTCGATCTCCATGACAACCCCTCCCGGATAACCTATCCACTTCGAGGGTAAACGCAAGCGGATGAGCTATCCGGTTATCCTGGTCACCGTGACCCGCAGGGACGCTGCCCGCAACTGGCAGCACATCGTCGACACCGGCCGCGCCTTCCTGGTCGAGCAGCGGCCGTTGCGGCTCAACGACGTCGCCCGCGAGGCGGAGATCGGCGTCGCCACGGTCTACCGCCACTTCCCGACCCCGGAGGCGCTGCTCGAGACGCTGGCCCGCCCGAGCCTGGAAGAGCTGGTCGCGTACGCGGAAAGGGTCCTGGCCGACGACGACGCGTGGGGCGCGTTCGCCAATTTCCTGACCGCCGGCATCGACGCGCAGCTGGCCGACGCCGCCGTGCAGCCGGTCTTCGCCGCTGCCACACACGAGCTGCCGGAGACGGCCGAGGTCGTGGGTCGCCTGAACGCCCTGACCGCCGAGCTGCTCGGCCGGGTACGCGCGGCGGGCCTGATCCGTCCCGGCGTCGAGCACGCGGACGTGGTACGCCTGATGTGCGGGGTGGTATTCGCCGCCTCGGTCCACGCGACCCCGGCCGAGCGGGCGGCGCTCACCCGCCGCTATCTCGACGTCGTGCTCGACGGCCTGCGTGCCGACCGGTGAAACCCGCTGTCCAACTGCCGTTGCGTGGTGGTAGACAGCAGCGTGCACAACGCCTTGGAGTTCCCCACCCTGCTGCGGCTGATCGACGAACGGTCGACCGCCTTCCGTGCCGCGGTCGCCGCCGCGCCCAGCCTCGACGTGCAGGTGCCGACCTGCCCGGAGTGGACGCTGTTCGAGCTGGCGCGGCACCTGGGCGAGGGGCGCCGGGCCTGGGCCGCCACCGTTGCCGCCGGGCCGGACGCCTCGGCCAAGGCGGCGTTCGAGGGCCCGGAAGCGCCTCGGGAGCGGGCGGCCCTGCTGGACTGGCTGGCCGCCTCGACGCGGCAGCTACTGGACGCACTGCGCGAGGCCGGCCCGGATCGCGGCTGCTGGACGTGGTGGGGTGCCTCGCAGTCGCCGCAGACCTGTGGCGCCGTCGCCCGACACCAGCTCCAGGAGATCGCGGTGCACACGTACGACGCCCAGCTCACCGTGGGCGCCCCGCAGCCACTGCCGGACGAGGTGGCGCTCGACGGAGTCGAGGAATTCCTCTCCACCTGCTTCGCGACGACGGCCGCCTGGCCGCACGAGCCGGCTGTCGTCGACTACCACGCCACCGAGGGCCGCTCCTGGCGCAACTGGGTCTCGGCCGACGGCGCCCGGACAGCCCGGCTGCCCGTGTCCGACACGACGCCCGCCGTCGACCAGCCGGAGGTGGCCTACGCCTCCGCCCGGGGTACGGCCAGTCAACTGGTCCTGGCGGCGTTCTACGGCCGCCTCCCGCTGGACGCCCTGGAACTCGACGGCGACCGGCGCATCTTCGACCTGCTCATCGCCTGGGAGCCGGATGAGTAGGACCTGATGGTGCGCCACCTGTACGGCGTCGGAGCCGAACGAACCAACCGTTGTCGAGCCATCGCGGAGTGAACTGATTATGGAACAGCGCACCTTCGGTACCGCCGGCCCTCGGGTCTCCTGCTTCGCGTTGGGAACGATGACGTTCGGCCAGGAGTCCGACGAGCAACTTTCGCACGAGATCCTCGACGCCTACGTGGCGGCCGGTGGCACGCTGATCGACACGGCTGACGTCTACTCCGACGGGGAGAGCGAGCGGATCATCGGGCGCTGGCTGAACAAGAACGCCGGGGTTCGTGACCAAATGGTCATTGCCACCAAGGCCCGGTTTCCGATCACCGGCCAGCCCGGTGCCGGCCTCAGCCGGGACTATCTCCACCGTGCGCTCGACGCCAGCCTGTCCCGGCTGGGCGTCGAGCGCGTGGACATCTACCAGGCGCATGGCCCGGATCCGCGGGTCCCGCTCGACGAGTTTGCGACGTTCGCCGAGGAGGCGCAGGCCGCCGGCAAGGTGGCCCACGTCGGGTTGAGCAACTTCCCCGGCTGGCAGACCAGCCTCGCCCACGCCCTGTGCCGGCAATATGGCACCAGGCCGCCCGTTTCGCTGCAACCCCAGTACAGCCTGCTGGTCCGGGAGCCGGAATGGGAGATCATGCCGGCCGCCGAGGCGCTCGACATGGGCACGATGGTCTGGGGGCCCTTGGGGGCCGGCTGGCTGACCGGCAAGTACCGCCGCGACGAGCGGCCGCCGGCCGGCAGTCGGCTCGGAGACGACCCGAACCGCGGTCTGGAGGCCCTCGGGCGCCGGGGCACCGAGCGCACCTGGCGGATCGTGGAGACCCTGGTGCGCCTCGCCGGCGAGGCCGGGGTTCCGCCGGCACAACTGGCTCTGGCCTGGGTCCTCCAACGTCCCGGGGTCACGGCGGCCCTGGTCGGTGCGCGGACCGCCGGCCAGCTCGCCGCCTCGCTGCCGGCTGCGGGGCTGCGCCTGGACCAGACGATCGTCGCGCAGCTCGACGAGGTCAGCGCGCCGGAGACACCGGACTACCCCTACCGTTTCGTCGAGGAGATTTCCGCCATCCGCTGAACGCGGTGCCCGGTGAGCTTCCAGGGCCGCTGATCACACTTGCGGACGCCTCGGCCGGCGATGACCCGGATGCAGGTACCGGCTACCTGGGACGAATGGGGCGCGAGGAGTGCGCCATCGCGGCCAGCGGCGTGAGACCGTGGTGTGCCGGCATCGAGTCGGGGGTGGCAACCGGGTCGTAAGCCGATCAACCCGGGGCGGTACGCCTGGTCAGCTACATGCCTCTCGCTCCGCCCGGGCGACCAGGAGCTGGAGCACCTCATCGGCACCGATACCCTCGCCCGCAGCGAGATCGGACTCAGCTTGACGAATCTGCTCGGTCGCCCCGGCCGTGGATAGCAGATCCAACGTCTCCTTCAGCGCCTACCTGGCCGTGTTCGATCTGGGAGATTCGGGCCTGGCTGACCCCGAGGGCCGCCGCCACCTCGGTCTGGGTGAGTCCGGCCGACTTGCGCATCTCGGCCAACTCATGCCCCCGGATACGGCCGAGATTCTCGGCGCGAATCGCAGCCCGCTGACCCTGCGCCTCGGCACTAGCCAGCCACGGCTGCTGCGCCATTGCCTCGGCCTTCACATCACTCCACCGCCGGCCGCTCATGGCCCCTCCTTGTTTTTGCGTTCGATCAGGTGCTGCTCGAAACGTTGCTCCGCCATTGGGATGTTCTCCCGGTACCAACGGTTCCAGTGGCCAGCCTTGCGTCACCAAGCCCGGGGCGCGTAGTCCGGAGCGAGGGCGAGGGTGGAATCACCCCTGATCGTGAATTCGTCCCGGATTCGCGCGAAACGCGTGCGGCGTCGGGAATCGGGCGGCACGCTGGTCGAGGGACCGGCCGCCGGGCCGCGTCGTACGCCTGCCTGTTTCCGCCCGAGGAGCGCCCATGCTGCGGCTGCGGCTCAACCAGCTCTGGACCCTGACGCTGGCCGGGCTGCTGGCCGGCACCATCCTGGCCGCCGCGCTGCTGCCGGTGTACGTGCTGGGCGCGCTGGGGCTGAGGTCCGTCAGCACCCGCTACGAGGACCTGCCGCAGGACCTGCGGGTGCCGCCGACCGCCCAGCGCTCCTACCTCTACGCCAGCGACGGCAAGACCCTGATCACCTCGTTCTACGACGAGAACCGGACGAACATCCCGCTCGACCAGGTCGCCCCGGTGATGCGGCAGGCGATCGTCGCGGCCGAGGACATCCGGTTCCACGAGCACGGCGGCGTCGACCTGCGCGGCGTGCTCCGCGCCGTGGTCGCCAACCGGGGCGGTGAGGTACGCCAGGGCGCCTCCACGCTGACCATGCAGTACGTCCGCAACGTGCTCAAGACCGACCCGAACCTCACCCCGGAGCAGCGGGCCGAGGCGGTCGCCCCGAACGCCGGCCGCAAGATCCAGGAGATGCGGTACGCGCTCGCGCTGGAACGGCGACTGAGCAAGGACGAGATCCTGAGCCGCTACCTGAACATCGCCTACTTCGGCGCCGGGGCGTACGGGATCGCGGCGGCCAGCCAGCGCTACTTCTCCAAGCCGGCCAGCCGGCTGACCCTGCCCGAGGCGGCGCTGCTCGCCGGGCTGGTCCGGTCACCGGAGACGGACACCCCGATCGGCGGCGACACCGACGCCGCCCTCAGCCGGCGCGGCTACGTACTGGGTCAGCTCGCCGAGACCGGGGTGATCACCGCCGAGACCGCGATCCGTACCCAGGCCGCGCCGCTCGGGCTGCGGCCCGGGGCGGAGCCGAACGACTGCGCCGGGATCCCGGACGCCCACTCCGACTGGGGCTTCTTCTGCGACTACTTCCGGCAGTGGTGGAACGACAATCCGGCGTTCGGCGACACCGTCGACGAGCGGCGGCAGAACCTGCGCCGGGGCGGCTACCGGATCACCGCCACCCTCGACCTGACGGTGCAGGCCGCCGCGATGGCCCAGACCCTCCAGGTGTACGACCGGAACGACCGGCGGGCCGCGCCGATGGCGGTGGTGCAGCCCGGCACCGGCAGGATCCTGGCCTTCGCGGTGAACCGGAACTACCGGCTCGACCCGAACCCGCCCGGGCAGGGCAACTATCCGAACACGGTGAACCAGTTGATCGCCGGTGGTGGTGACATCGCCGGCTACCAGGCGGGCTCCACCTTCAAGATCTTCACCCTGCTCGCCGCCCTGGAGGCCGGTATCCCGCTGCGGGCCGGCTACGTCGCCCCGAGCCGGCTGGTCACCGACTATCCGGTGGACAGCCCGGACAGCTGCGGCGGCTACTGGTGCCCCACCAACTCCAACCCCGCCTGGATGGACGGCTACCACACCATGTGGACCGCCTTCGGCCGCTCGGTGAACACCTACTTCGTGGCGCTCGCCCGCCGGATCGGCGTCGACCAGGCGGTCCGGATGGCGGAACGGCTCGGCATCGTCTTCCGCGCCTCCAGCGACGCCCGGCTGGCGACGTACGGGACGGACCAGTGGGGGGCGTTCACCCTCGGGGTCTCCGCCACCACCCCGCTCGACCTGGCCAACGCGTACGCGACGCTGGCCGCCGACGGGACGTACTGCAAACCGCTGCCCGTGACCGCGATCGTCGACCCGACCGGCCGACCCCTGCCGTCCGCCACCCCGACCTGCGGAAAGATGCTCAGCCCGGAAATCGCCCGGGCGGCCACCGACGCGGCCCGCTGCCCGGTCGGCAACCCCTCCGCGTACGGGCAGTGCAACGGCGGCAGCGCGCCGGAGGTGACCCGGATCCTCGGCGACCAGCCGGTGGCCGGCAAGACCGGCAGCGCCGAGGGGTACGCGACCGAGACGTTCGTGGCGTACACCCCGCAACTCGCCGCGGCGGCGATCGCCGCCAACCCGGACGACCCGAGTGACGCGGTCGGGCAGGCGGTGCAGCGGCGGGTGATCGCCGCGGTGGCGCACACCATGGCGTTCGCCCTGCGTGACCAGCCCCGCCGTGCCTTCACCGCGCCGGAACGGGAGATCGCCCTCGGCAGCAGCGCCGACGACCTGACCCCGCCACCGGGTACCGGCGGTCCGGGCGTGCCTTCGTCGGGCCCCGGGGCTCCGCCGCCGGGGGCGGTGCCGGTCGTGCCGGTGCCGGAGCCGGGACCGGCGCTGCCGCCGACGGCACCTCCGCCGGCTGTGCCTCCCGTACCGCCGGTGCCGGTGCCGGTGCCGACCGCGACCGTGCCGCGACCGGTGGTCCCGCGCCCGACCGTGGTGGTACCACGCCCCGGCGTACCCCGGTCGACGGTGCCGCCTTCGAGTACGCCGCCCCCGACCGCCCCGGCCCCGCCACCGCTCTGAGCCCGACCCCGCCGGCGGCCCTTCCCTACACTCGGGGGATGAGTGGCTGTGGGTGTGGAGTGGCGAGGTGACGCTCTTCTGGGGGCCGGACTTCGGTGAGCTGACCGAGACCGATCCGGAGATCGCGGCGGTGGTGCTCGGCGAGCTGGACCGGCTCCGGGGCGGGTTGCAGTTGATCGCCAGCGAGAACCTGACCTCGCCGGCGGTACTGGCCGCGCTCGGCTCGACCCTGACCAACAAGTACGCCGAGGGCTATCCGGGGCGGCGGTACTACGGCGGGTGTGCCCAGGTGGACCGGGCCGAGCAGATCGGCATCGACCGGGCGAAGGCGCTGTTCGGGGCCGAGCACGCGAACCTGCAGCCGCACTCCGGGGCGAGCGCCAACCTGGCCGCGTACGCGGCACTGGTCCAGCCCGGCGACACGGTGCTGGCGATGGACCTGCCGCACGGCGGCCACCTGACCCACGGCAGCCGGGTCAACTTCTCCGGGAAGTGGTTCGACACGGTCGGCTACCGGGTACGCCGGGACAGCGAGGTGATCGACTACGACGAGGTGCGGGACCTCGCCCTGGCACACCGACCCAAGATGATCATCTGTGGGGCGACCGCCTACCCCCGCCTGATCGACTTCGCCCGGTTCCGGGAGATCGCCGACGAGGTCGACGCGTACCTGATGGTGGACGCGGCCCACTTCATCGGACTGGTCGCCGGCGGGGCGATCCCGTCCCCGGTGCCGTACGCCGACGTGGTCTGCGCCACCACCCACAAGGTGCTGCGCGGGCCGCGCGGCGGAATGATCCTGTGTCGCGACTCGCTCGCCGAGCGGATCGACAAGGCCGTCTTCCCGTTCACCCAGGGCGGCCCGCTGATGCACGCCGTCGCCGCCAAGGCGGTCGCCCTGCGCGAGGCGGCGTCCCCCGAGTTCCAGGCGTACGCTGCCCAGGTGGTCCAGAACGCGAAGGCGCTGGCCGGCGCCCTCGCCGAGGCGGGGATGCGGCCGGTCTCCGGCGGCACCGACACCCATCTGGCCCTGATCGACCTGCGGACGCTCGGGGTGACCGGTCGGGACGCCGAGGCCCGGTGTGATGCCGCCGGCATCACGCTGAACAAGAACGCGATCCCGTACGACCCGGAGAAGCCGATGGTCGCCTCCGGGATCCGGGTCGGTACGCCGAGCGTCACCACCCAGGGCATGAAGGAGCCGGAGATGCGGCGGATCGCCGACCTGATCTCCCGGGCGGTACGGACCGACCCGGCCGGACCCGGGGGCACCGACACCCTCGCCCGGGTCGCCACCGAGGTCACCGAGCTGGTGACGGCGTTTCCGGCGTACCCCCGTGGCTGAGCCGGCGGGGCGGGTGGCCGGGGCGACCACCGGCGTGGTGGGCGGCGGCGTGGCGGACGGCGGCGTGGCGAACGGCGGCGTGGCGAACGGCGGCGTGGCGAACGGCGGCGTGGCGAACGGCGGCGTGGCGGACACGGGCGTGTCGGCCACCGGCGTGGCGACCGGTGTCGACACGCCGCGCGGCGGCGACACGCCGGACGATCCGGCCGGGGCGCCGGCGGCCGGCGCCGGTTGGGGAGAACGGCACTGGCGGCTGGCGCATCTGCCGACGGTGCTCGGCGCCTCGCTGGCGCTGCTGGTCCTCGCCGCCGTGGTCGGCGGGCTGGCCGCCGGCGGCGTCGGCGCGCTCGGGGCGGCCACCGGCGTCGGCGTGGTCACGGTCAGTTATCTCCTCTCCACCCTGGTGATCGCCTGGGCCGACTCGGTGGACCCGAGACTGGTGCTCCCGTCCGGGCTGGGCATGTACATCGTGAAGTTCACCGTGCTCGGTGTGGTGATGGCCGGGGTGGCCGGCAGCGGCTGGGCTGGTCTTCGGCCGTTCGGCGTCGGTGTCATGGTCGGTGTGGTGGTCTGGACCGGGGCGAACATCTGGTGGGTGACCCGGATCCACCAGGCCCGGCTGCGGCGCGCGACCGACGGCTGAGGCGGCTTCCGGACGCCTCGCGTGGCGCCGTCCGGTTCGGCGTCGGTCCGCTTCGTGGGACGCCACAGCAAACTGTCAGTGATCGGTCATTCCTGAGTGGGCCGAACCGGAGTAGCGTGCCGGGGAGACGACGCGCCCACCCAGCTGCCCACACAACCAGGGTTGTGCGGGGGGTGAGGCTCAGCCTGGTATCCCCGGCTGATATCGTTCGGCCGTCATGACCGGTGACCAAACCCCCCAGCCCGCAGGCGGCTCAGGCCCTCCGCCCGAGTCCGGCGCTGGCTACACCGCGCTCGGATACCTCATCGGAGGTCTGGCGGTGTGGGGTTTCATCGGTTGGTTGGTCGACCAGTGGCTCGACACCGGTGGTCTGGCCACCGGGATCGGGTTCCTGCTCGGCGGGGCCGGGGGCGTCTACCTGGTCATCCGCCGACTTGGCACCCCTAGCTAGGGAAGGGACGCGGTGATCGGACAGTCGATCGTCCTCGCGGCAGAGGGCGACATTCCGTTTCCACCCAGCGTGGAGGACTTCTTCCTGCCGGCCATCGTGCCGTGGGGCGAGCACAACTCGTACTGGTTCACCAAGTTCACCGCACTGGTCTGGGTGTCCGTCGGCATCCTGATCATCTTCTTCCTGCTGAGCTACCGGAAGCCGCAGCTGGTGCCGACGAGGAAGCAGTGGATCGCCGAGTCGATCTACGGCTTCGTCCGGAACAACATCGCGGTGGACATGATCGGGCACCGTGGAGTCGCGTTCGCGCCGTACTTCACCACGCTGTTCGTGTTCATCCTCATGAACAACCTCTGGCAGATCATCCCGGGCGTGCAGATCTCGCCGAACACACACATCGCCTTTCCGGCGATTCTGGCGATCATCAGCTACGTGATGTTCATCTGGGTCGGCATCCGACACCACGGTTTCGCGAAGTTCATGAAGCATTCGCTGATGCCGCCGGCACCGTGGTTCATGCAGCCGCTGCTGATCCCGATCGAGATCATCTCGACCTTCATCGCCCGGCCGGTCTCGCTGGCGCTGCGGTTGTTCGCCAACCTGTTCGCCGGACACATCATCCTGCTGGTCTTCACGCTCGGCGGGTTCGTGCTGCTGAACGCCGACGCCTTCTTCCTGAAGCCGATCTCGGTGCTGTCCTGGGCGGTGTCGATCGCGATCACCTTCCTGGAGGCCCTGGTCATCGTCCTGCAGGCGTACATCTTCACCGTGCTGAGCGCGAGCTACGTGCAGGGCGCGCTCGCTGACGAACACTGAGCCCACAACCGCACACCGTTGTCGTCCCGCGTGAACCGTCACGCGTGATCTCAGGAGGAACCAACCAATGTTGTCGTCGACCCTCGCCGCCGTCGAAATCACCGGCAGCCTCAGCTCCATCGGCTACGGCCTCGCGGCCATCGGCCCGGGTATCGGTGTCGGCCTGGTCTTCAGCGCCTACATCCAGTCGACCGCCCGCCAGCCGGAGTCGTCCCGCCTGACCCTGCCGTACGTCTGGATCGGCTTCGCCGTCATCGAGCTGCTCGCCCTGCTGGGCATCGCCTTCGGCTACGCCTTCGGCAACTAGCCGTACCCCTCGAACGGGAGGTTCCGGATGTTCAGTCTCGCCGCCGAGGGTGGCCACAACCCGATCGTGCCGCTCTGGCAGGAGATCGTGGTCGGCTCGGTCGCCTTTGCGCTGCTCTGCTTCGTACTGATTAAGTTCGTCTTCCCGCGCATGGAGCAGACGTTCCAGGCCCGGGTCGACGCGATCGAGGGCGGCATCAAGCGTGCCGAGGCCGCGCAGGCCGAGGCCAACCAGCTGCTGGAGCAGTACCGCGCGCAGCTCGCCGAGGCGCGCACCGACGCGGCGAAGATCCGCGACGACGCGCGGGCCGACGCCGAGGGCATCCGTTCGGACGTGCTGGCCAAGGCCCGCGAGGAGTCCGAGCGGATCATCCAGGCCGGCAAGGACCAGCTCGCCGCCGAGCGGGCCACCATCGTGCGCGAGCTGCGTACCGAGGTGGGCACCATCGCGGTCGACCTGGCCGGCCGGATCGTCGGTGAGTCGCTGGCCGACGAGGCCCGCCGCAAGGGCACCGTCGAGCGGTTCCTCGCCGACCTGGAGGGCGTCGGGGCCGGTAACGGCGCCAACGGCTCCGCCGTGAGGACGAGCTGATGCAGGCCGCAAGCCGGGAGTCGTACGCCGCCGCGCGGCAGCGTCTCGACGCGTACGCCGGGGCGGCCGCGGCCGACGAGGTCGCCAGCACCGGTGACCAGATCGGTCTGGTCGCCGGCCTGCTGCGGCGGGAGCCGCGGCTGCGCCGGGCCCTCTCCGACCCGGCCCGGGCCGGTGAGGACCGGGTCGGCCTGCTGGGCAACCTGGTCGGCGACAAGATCGGCGCCGACGCCCGCGAACTGCTCGGCACGCTGGTCGGCGGCCGCTGGTCGGCCCCGTCGGAGCTGTTGGCGGGGACCGAGCGGCTCGGTGTGGAGGCGCTGCTGGCCAGCGCCGACCGCGCCGGGGAGCTGGGCGAGGTGGAGGACGAGTTGTTCCGCTTCGGTCAGCTGGTCGCCGCCAACCCGGAGCTGAGCAACGTGCTCTCCGACCCGATCGCGCCGGTGGCGCAGCGGGCCGAGCTGACCGGGTCGCTGCTGGCCGGCAAGGCCTCGGCGGTCACGGTCAAGCTGGTCGAGGTGGCGCTCGCCGGGTTCGGTGGGCGCTCCTTCACCGGGGCGCTGACCCGGCTCGTCGAGTTGGCCGCGGACCGGCGGGACCGCCAGGTCGCGTACGTCACGGTCGCGGCCCCGCTCTCCGACGACGAGGAACGCCGGCTGGGCGCCAAGCTCACCGAGCTATACGGTCGAGAGGTCTCCGTCAAGCAGACGGTGGACCCCTCGGTGCTCGGCGGCCTGAGCGTCCGGATCGGTTCGGACCTCTACGACGGCACGATCCTGCGCCGCCTCACCGACACCCGAAACGCGCTCGCGAAGCGTTGAGTTCCCTCGACGCGTACGCAGAGCGCTGAGCAGACATCCACGCCGTTCCGGTTAACCGGGCCCTGAATAGAGGAAGAAGAGGATGGCCGAGCTGACCATCTCGTCGGAGGAGATCCGCGGCGCGCTGGAGCGCTACGTCTCCTCCTATTCGCCCGACGTCTCCCGTGAGGAGGTCGGCACCGTCGCCGACGCCGGTGACGGCATCGCCCACGTCGAGGGCCTGCCCTCGACCATGACCAACGAGCTGCTCGAGTTCGAGGACGGCACCCTCGGTGTCGCGCTGAACCTCGACGTCCGGGACATCGGCGTCGTGGTCCTCGGTGACTACGGCGGGATCGAGGAGGGGCAGCGCGTCAAGCGCACCGGCCGGGTGCTCTCGGTGCCGGTCGGCGACGCGTTCCTCGGCCGGGTGGTCAACCCGCTCGGCGAGCCGATCGACGGCCTCGGCGACATCGCCAACGAGGGCTACCGCGAGCTGGAGCTGCAGGCCCCGAACGTGATGGCCCGGCAGTCCGTCAGCGAGGCGCTGCAGACCGGTCTCAAGGCCATCGACGCGATGACCGCGATCGGCCGGGGCCAGCGGCAGCTGATCATCGGTGACCGGCGTACCGGCAAGACCACGGTCGCCCTGGACACCATCCTCAACCAGCGTGACAACTGGCTCTCCGGCGACCCGGCGAAGCAGGTCCGCTGCATCTACGTGGCGATCGGGCAGAAGGGCTCGACCATCGCCTCGGTGAAGGGCCTGCTCGAGGAGCACGGCGCGATGGAGTACACCACCATCGTCGCGTCGCCCGCCTCCGACCCGGCCGGCTTCAAGTACATCGCCCCGTACGCCGGCTCGTCGATCGGCCAGCACTGGATGTACGGCGGCAAGCACGTCCTGATCGTCTTCGACGACCTGACCAAGCAGGCCGAGGCGTACCGGGCCGTGTCGCTGCTGCTGCGTCGCCCGCCGGGCCGTGAGGCGTACCCGGGTGACGTCTTCTACCTGCACTCCCGGCTGCTGGAGCGCTGCGCGAAGCTCTCCGACGAGATGGGCGGCGGCTCGATGACCGGTCTGCCGATCATCGAGACCAAGGGCAACGACATCTCGGCGTTCATCCCGACCAACGTCATCTCGATCACCGACGGCCAGATCTTCCTGGAGACGGACCTGTTCAACCAGGGTGTCCGGCCGGCGATCAACGTGGGTACCTCGGTCTCCCGGGTCGGTGGTGCCGCGCAGGTCAAGCCGATGAAGAAGGTCGCCGGCCGGCTCCGCCTGGACCTCGCCCAGTACCGCGAGCTGGAGGCGTTCGCCGCCCTCGCCTCGGACCTGGACAAGGCCTCGCAGGACCAGCTCAGCCGGGGTGCCCGGCTGGTCGAGCTGCTGAAGCAGACCAACTACTCGCCCTTCCCGGTGGAGGAGCAGGTGGTCTCGGTCTGGATCGGCACCGAGGGCAAGCTGGACGACATCGCGATCGGTGAGGTCCGGCGCTTCGAGTCCGAGTTCCTGGAGTTCCTCCGTCACCAGTACAAGCCGACGATGCAGTCGATCGCGGACAACAACTGGGACGACGACATCATCAACTCCCTGAACGAGGCCGTCACCCGGTTCAAGCAGATGTTCCTCGGCAAGGAGGACGGCGTGCGGATCAACGAGGCGCCGGCCCAGCCGCTGGAGGGCGAGCAGGACCGCGAGACCGTCACCCGGTACCGGGACGGCGAGCCCGCGTCGGACGAGAAGTAGGGCTGACCCGTGGCTGCCCAGGTTCGCGTTCTTCGTCAACGGATCCGCTCGGCGAAGTCGATGAAGAAGATCACCAAGGCGATGGAGCTCGTCGCGACGAGTCGGCTCGCCAAGGCCCAGTCCCGGGTCGAGGCCTCGCTGCCGTACGCCCAGGCCATCACCGGCGTGCTCACGGCGCTGGCCTCCAACGCGAGCATCGACCACCCGCTGTTGACCGCCCGGCCGAAGGTGCGCCGGGCGGGGGTGGTCGTGGTCACCAGCGACCGTGGTCTGGCCGGTGGATACACCTCCAACGCGGTCAAGGCGGCCGAGTCGCTGATCGCGCGGCTGCGGGCCGACGGCAAGGAGCCGGTGCTGTACGTGATCGGCCGCAAGGGGGTCGGTTACTACCGGTTCCGGCAGCGCAAGGTCGAGGCGAGCTGGACCGGCTTCTCCGAGCAGCCGACCTTCGAGGACGCCAAGCAGGTCGGTGACACGCTGGTCAAGGCGTTCGTCTCCGGCGCGGACGACGTCGACGGCGGCGGCCCGGGCATCGACGGGGTGCTCGGCGTCGACGAGCTGCACATCGTCTACACGCAGTTCAAGTCGCTGATGTCCCAGACCCCGGTGACCCGGATCATCGGTCCGATGGAGGTCGAGACCCGGCCGCGCAGCGAGGCGAACACCCCGCTGCCGGCGTACGAGTTCGAGCCGGAGGCGGAGGCGCTGCTCGACGCGCTGCTGCCGAAGTACATCAACACGCGGATCTACGCGGCGTTGATCGAGTCGGCGGCGAGCGAGTCCGCCTCGCGTCGTCGGGCGATGAAGAGCGCGACCGACAACGCCGAAGAGATGATCGAGAAGTACACGCGCGAGATGAACTCGGCCCGCCAGGCCGGCATCACCCAGGAGATCAGCGAGATCGTCGGCGGCGCCAACGCGCTGGCCGCGTCGGGAAGTGAAGTGTGATGACTGCTCCAGTTAAGACCGCGACGGGCCGGGTGGTCCGGGTCATCGGCCCGGTCATCGACGCCGAGTTCCCGCGCGATGGCATGCCCGAGATCTTCAACGCCCTCCAGCTGGACGTGGAACTCTCCGGCGGGCGCAAGACCCTCACCCTGGAGGTCGCCCAGCACCTGGGCGACAACATGATCCGGGCGATCTCGATGCAGCCGACCGACGGTGTGGTCCGGGGCACCGAGGTACGCGACACCGGTTCGCCGATCACCGTGCCGGTCGGTGACGCGGTCAAGGGTCACGTCTTCAACGCCATCGGCGAGGTGCTGAACCTCAAGGAGGGCGAGAAGTTCGAGGCCTCCGACCGCTGGGTGATCCACCGCAAGGCGCCCGCCTTCGCGGACCTGGAGCCGAAGACCGAGATGCTGGAGACCGGCATCAAGGTCATCGACCTGCTCGCCCCGTACGTCAAGGGTGGCAAGATCGGCCTGTTCGGCGGTGCCGGCGTCGGCAAGACGGTGCTCATCCAGGAGATGATCACCCGGGTGGCGAACAACTTCGGTGGTACCTCGGTCTTCGCCGGTGTGGGTGAGCGGACCCGTGAGGGCAACGATCTCATCCACGAGATGACCGAGTCCGGCGTCATCGACAAGACCGCGCTGGTCTACGGCCAGATGGACGAGCCGCCGGGCACCCGGCTGCGGGTGGCGCTCTCCGCGCTGACCATGGCGGAGTACTTCCGGGACGTGAACAAGCAGGAAGTGCTGCTCTTCATCGACAACATCTTCCGGTTCACCCAGGCCGGTTCGGAGGTCTCCACCCTGCTCGGCCGGATGCCGAGCGCGGTGGGCTACCAGCCGACCCTGGCGGACGAGATGGGCGAGCTGCAGGAGCGGATCACCTCGGTCCGGGGCCAGGCGATCACCTCGATGCAGGCGATCTACGTGCCGGCGGACGACTACACCGACCCGGCGCCGGCCACCACCTTCGCCCACCTCGACGCCACCACCAACCTGGAGCGGTCGATCTCCGACAAGGGCATCTACCCGGCGGTGGACCCGCTGGCGTCCTCGTCGCGGATCCTCGCCCCGGAGTTCGTCGGCGCCGAGCACTTCGCGGTCGCCTCCGAGGTGAAGCGGATCCTGCAGCGCTACAAGGACCTGCAGGACATCATCGCCATCCTCGGTATCGAGGAGCTGTCGGAGGAGGACAAGCTCACCGTCGGCCGGGCCCGTCGGATCGAGCGGTTCCTCTCCCAGAACACGTACGCGGCCGAGGTCTTCACCGGCATCAAGGGCTCGTACGTGCCGGTCAAGGACACCGTCGAGGCGTTCAAGAAGATCGCCGAGGGTGAGTACGACCACTTCCCCGAGCAGGCGTTCTTCATGTGCGGTGGCCTGGACGACCTGGAGCGCAACGCCCGCGAGCTGATGAAGGACTAGTTCGAGGGCCAGCTCACACGACAGGACCGCGTCGGTTTCGTCCGACGCGGTCCTTTGTCGTTTCTGCTGGTCGTGGTCAGGTCGTCCCAGACCTTTCTTCGTCCTTGACCCGTTTCCGACCCTTTCGTAACGCGTTATTAACGCGGACCGCCGTTGGCGGTCAAGCAAATCCGGCGTTAATCTCTGCAACGTCTCTGCCCGGTGGGCTCGTCCTTCTCTACGGGGCGCTACGAACGGAGAAGCTGGTGAGTGAAGGCGGCAAGGGCGGAGGCCGACCGGGCGGGAGAGCCGGCCGCCCGAACCGGGAGTACCCGGTGCTGAGGCAGCCCGGTGGCCGTTCGGACGCCGCGCGACCCGGTGGTGTCGAGGCGGGCCCGGTCCGCGAAGGCAGGGTTCGCACCGGCAAGGGGCGGGCGGGGCAGGGCGGGCCGGCGAAGGAGAAGAAGTCCCGGGCGCCCCGCTGGGCCCGGCTCTGTACGATCTTCGGCGCGGTGCTCGTGGTCCTCAGCGGCGTGTCGCTGGGTGGTTTCCAGATGGCGCTCGCCCGCTTCGAGGGTGCGGTGACCGAAGCCGACCTCTTCGGCGACGAGGCCGGTGCTGGGGCGCCGAAGGTGGCGGACATCAAAGGCCCGCTGAACATCCTGCTGGTCGGCATCGATCCCCGGAACCCGGAGACTCCGCCGCTGGCCGACTCGATCATGATCCTGCACGCCAACGCGACGCTCGACTCGGCGTACCTCTTCTCGCTGCCCCGGGACCTGCTGGTCCAGATCCCGCGGTTCGACAAGGCCAACTACCCCGGTGGCCTGGAGAAGCTGAACGGCGCGATGGCGCACGGCAGCAAGGTGCCGGGCGAGTTGCCGAGCGCGGCGCAGGGCTTCGAACTGCTCTCCCAGACGGTCAGCAAGGTCACCGGGATCAAGCGGTTCGACGCGGGCGCGATCATCAACTTCGGCGGCTTCCAGAAGATCGTCGACGCGATGGGCGGTGTCACCATGTACATCGACCAGAACGTCAAGTCCGAGCACAAGCAGCCGAACGGCAAGCAGCGCACGCTGAAGCCGGGCGGCGGCGGTTACCTCGGTCCGCAGAAGGAGTACAAGAAGGGCACCCGCCACCTGGAGGGCTGGGAGGCGCTGGACTACGTCCGGCAGCGGTACGGCCTGCCCAACGGCGACTACGACCGGCAGCGGCACCAGCAGCAGTTCGTCCGGGCCATGGCGGACCAGGCGCTGAGCAAGGACGTGGTGACCAATCCGCTCAAGCTCGACAAGGTGGTGCAGGCGGCCGGGAAGTCGCTGATCTTCAGCGGTCGGGGCCACCGACTGTTGGACTTCGGCTGGGCCCTGCGCAACCTGCGCTCCGACACCATTCAGATGATCAAACTGCCGGGTGGCGGTGTGGTCGAGGGCGGCGACTACAGGGGCGAGCGGTTCGACCCGATCGCCGACGACTTCTTCGCCGCCCTGCGGGACGGGACCATCGACACCTTCGTGATGTCGAATCCCAAGCTGTTGAACAAGGTCAAGTGACCTGACCTGACGGGTCGACGCCGAGCGGTGGTGCCACCGCCGCCCGGCGCCGTCCCACCGTCGGGTCGGCGGGATCCGAGCGTCGCCAGACGCGGTCGGAGTCCGGACGCGTACCCACCGTGGTGGGCACGCGCGGCGCGCGTGCCCGTGGACAAGCCGCCGGCGGCGGAACGGATCGTGAAGGACGGGGCGCGCAGACCCGCGCCCGACCGGGCTGTACGGGTGAGGCGCGCCGGCAGAGGCGTGGGACGAACGGAGAGATGCGGGTGAGCGAAGGCGGCAAGGGCGCTGGCCGGTCCGACAGACGTACCCGTCGGTCGGACGGAAGCCGACCGGACGGCGGCGGTGGCGGTGGCAAGGGCTGGTCGAGCAGCGCGCGGACGATCCGGGAGGGTCGGCGGAAGAAGTCCACGGTGCCCAGGTGGGCCCGGGTCTGCCTGATCTTCGGGATCGTGCTCGTCGTGCTCAGCGGGGGCAGTCTGGTCGGGTTCGAGGCGGTGCTCGCCCGGTTCGAGGGCGCGGTCCAGCAGGAGGACCTCTTCGGGGACGAGGCGGCCGGGGTCACCGAGGTCAAGAAGGTGGACATCAAGGGTCCGCTGAACATCCTGCTGGTCGGTATCGACCCCCGGCGACCGGACGTACCGCCGCTGGCCGACTCGGTCATGGTCCTGCACGTGAACGCGTCGCTCGACTCGGCGTACCTCTTCTCGTTGCCCCGGGACCTGGTGGTGCAGATCCCTCCGTTCCAGAAGGCGAACTTCAGCGGTGACACGACCAAGTTGAACGCCGCGATGTCGTACGGCAGCCACAACCCGAAGAAGAACCTTCCCGACGCCGCCCAGGGCTTCGAACTGCTCTCGCTGACGGTCAGCAAGGTCACCGGGATCAAGCGGTTCGACGCGGGCGCGATCATCAACTTCGGCGGCTTCCAGAAGATCGTCGACGCGATGGGTGGTGTCACGATGTACGTCGACCAGAACGTCAAGTCCGAGCACAAGCAGCCGAACGGCAAGCAGCGCACGCTGAAGCCGGGCGGCGGCGGTTACCTCGGCCCGCAGGCGTCGTACAAGAAGGGCACCCACCACCTGGAGGGCTGGCAGGCGCTGGACTACGTCCGGCAGCGCTACCCGGAGAACGGGGTCACCGACGGCGACTACGGACGGCAGCGGCACCAGCAGCAGTTCGTCCGGGCCATGGCGGACCAGGCGCTGAGCAAGGACGTGGTGACCAACCCGCTCAAGCTCGACAAGGTGGTGCAGGCGGCCGGGAAGTCGCTGATCTTCAGCGGTCGGGGCCACAAGCTGCTGGACTTCGGCTGGGCCCTGCGCAACCTGCGCTCCGACTCGATCCAGATGATCAAACTGCCGGGTGGCGGTGTCTTCGAGGGAACCAGCTACCGGGGTGAGGCGTTCAAGCCGATCGCCGGGGAGTTCTTCGCCGCTCTGAAGGAGGGGACGATCGACACCTTCGTGATGTCCCATCCGGAACTGCTGAACAAGGTCAAGTGAGCCGGCCCGGCCCGGAGCGGACGATCCGCTCCGGGCCGGGCACCCGGCTGGGAGCGATGCTGGGAGCCGGACTAGAATTTGCCCATCCCGCCGCCGCAGCAAGGAGACAGCGTGGCACAGCTACAGGTCGAGCTCGTAGCCGTCGAGGAGAAGATCTGGACCGGCGACGCCGAGATGGTGGTGGCCCGGACGACCGAGGGCGAGCTCGGGGTGCTGCCGGGGCACGCTCCGCTGCTGGGTCAGCTCGCGGAGCCCGGACAGGTGCGGATCAAGCTGGCCGGTGGTGAGGAGCTCCGCTACGACGTGACCGGCGGATTCCTGTCGGTGACCGGTTCCGGGGTCACGGTACTGGCCGAGAGCGCCAGCCGCGTCACCGAGTCCGTAGCGCGCTGATCCGGGGCGTCGATGCTGGTCTTGCGATGGATCGGAGTCGGCGTCCTCGTCCTGCTCGTCGCGATCGCGGCACTCTTCATCCGCCGGGCCTGGGTCACCAGGTCCGGCGGAATCATTCGGCTCAGCGTCCGGGTCTCCACCCTCCTGGACGGCCGGGGCTGGTCGCCGGGGTTCGCCCGGCTCTCTGAGACCGAGCTCCGTTGGTACCGGATGTTCAGCCTCGCCGGGCCGAAGCGGGTGCTCTCCCGGCGTGGCCTCGCCGTCGAGCGCCGGCGGCTGCCCGAGGGTCAGGAACGGCTGATCATGCCCGCCGACTGGGTCATCCTCCGCTGTACCAGCCACCAGGCGCCCGTGGAGATCGCGATGGCGACGTCCACGGTCACCGGATTCCTCTCCTGGCTCGAGTCCGCCCCTCCGGGGGCGGTTTCTCATTTGGTGCTCCGGGACTGAGCCGACCCGCCGGGGCGTCACCGACCGGAACGGTCAGGAGATCGCCAGCGCGCTGCCGACCGGAACGGTCAGGAGACCCCGGTGTGCTGCCGGATCGGGCGGCGACAGTGGTAGACCACCGCCGGCGGCAGGTTCGCCCACACCGTGCCCCCGACCACCACCTCCTCGAAGAGTTCCCGCAGCATCCGGTGCAGTCGCCGGGCCGGTGGCGCCCACCGGGCGTGCTGGTAGGCGAAGGTGGTGAAGACGCCGTCGTCGGCGAGCGCCGAGACGACCGCGACCAGGATCTCCCGCTGCCGCTCGGCGGTGAAGACGGCCCAGGGCAGACCGCTGACGATCACCTCGGCCCGGGGCAGGTTCCGCTCGGCGAGCAGCCGGGCGACCGACCCGGCGTCGGCCTCCAGCACGTCGACCTCCGGATGCCGGCGTGCCAGCAGGTCCGCGAACATCGGATTGATCTCGAGCGCGAGGTGCCGACCCTGACCGGCGAGCCGCTGCTGGATCATCCTGGTGAACGACCCGGTGCCCGGTCCGAGTTCGACGACCAGCGGCTGACCGGTACGCGGAATGGTGGCGGTGATCCGCTCGGCGAGCGGCAGACTGCTCGGCGCGACCGCGCCGACCGCCAGCGGGTTGCGCGCGAACTGTGTCAGAAACGAGATCATCTCGGTGGGCACGGTCCGAAGCTAGGCGAACCGGGTCATCTCCGAGGTCGTACGGACGGCCGGTATACCGGCCACTCGGAGGAGGCGGCACGGCCGGTGGCAGGAGTAGCTGCTCCGCCCGCGCCTCCGTATCGTTGCCGGGTGCGGGAACCGCGAAGATGGTGGCCAGACGTGCTGATGGGACTTCTCGGCGGCAGCCTGGGCCTGGTCAAGATCGGCTGGCCGGTGGTGCAGAGTGAACCGCTCGCCCTGGTCGTCTCGCTGACCGCCGGGCTGGCCCTGCTGGCGGTCCGCCGCTGGCCGTGGCCGGTGCTGGTGGTGGAGTGCCTGCTGCTCGCGACCGCCAACTGGACCGAGCCGTTGAGCGGCGACGTCGCGCAGTGCGGTTCACTGATCGCACTGGGGTTGATCGCGTACACCGCCAACTGGCCGACGGCCACGGTGGCGCTCGGTCTGGCGTACGGGGCCTCGCTGGTGCACCTGATCGGACCGGGCAGCGAGGGACTGCTCCCCGGACAGCAGGGCTTCGTCCAGCTCGCCGGCTTCGCCGGGATCGCCGTCGCCCCGGTCGCCCTGGCCCGCTACCTGGGCGGGCTGCGCCGGGCCGCCCAGGCGGCCGAGGAACGGGCCCGCGAGGCCGAGGCACGGCAGGAGGTCCAGACCCGGGCGGCCCGGTTGGCCGAGCGGGCGGCGATCGCCCGGGACCTGCACGACATCGTCGCGCACCACGTCGGCGCCATCGCGCTGCAGGCGGGCGCGGCCCAGTACGCGGCCCGGCGTACCGGTCGGGTCGACGACGCGGTGCAGGCGCTCGGTGAACTGCGGATCACCGCCGGACAGGTGCTGGACGAACTGCGGGCGTTGCTCGAGGTGCTGCGGGATCCGGACGCGGTCACCGCGGGTGGCCCGCCGATCGAGCCGGAGCAGTTGATCACCGACGTCGAACAGCGGGTACGGGCGGCCGGGGTGGCGGTCAGCATGAGTCTGGCCAGCGACATCGGCGACGCCCCGCTGGTGGTACGGACCACCGCCGCCCGGGTCGTCCAGGAGGGGCTGACGAACACGCTGAAGCACGCCGGGCCGGGGGCGAGTGCCTCGGTCGACGTCCGGCCCGACGACACCGGCCTGCTGGTCGAGGTCCTCGACACCGGTCCGGAGCATCCCCGACCGAACCTGCTCCCGCCCTCCGGGCACGGGCTGGCCGGCATGCGGGAACGCGTACGCCTGCTCGGCGGCACCCTGCGGGCCGGCCCCACCAGCGCCGGTGGCTGGCGCCTCTCCGCCCACCTGCCGATCCGGGAGAAGACGACGTGCCGGCCGATCCGGACCGACCAGAGCGGCCGGGCGGGGCGATGATCCGGGTCCTCGTGGTGGACGACCAGGCCCTGGTCCGGGCCGGGGTCACCCTGTTGCTGCGGACCGCCGGCGGCTTCGACATCGTCGGCGAGGCCGGCGACGGCCGGGAGGCGGTCCGGCTCGCCGAACGGCTTCGCCCGGACGTGGTGCTGATGGACCTGCGGATGCCCCGGATGGACGGCATCGAGGCGACCCGGCGGATCCTCGACCAGCATCCCGCCACCCGGGTGCTGGTCCTCACCACCTTCGCCGACGACGCCAACATCTACGGGGCGCTCGGTGCCGGCGCGATCGGCTACCTGGTCAAGGACGGTGCTCCGGAGGACCTGGTCGACGCGGTCGGCCGGGCCGCCCGGGGCGAACCGCTGCTGGCCTCGGCGGTGCTGTCCCGGATCGTCAGCCGGGCGTTGCGGGCACACCACCAGGAGACCGAGCGGGAGGCCGACAACGCCCGGCCGTCGGCGCGCCGGCTGCTCAGCGTACGGGAGCGTGAGGTGCTGGCCCTGGTCGGCGCTGGCCTCTCCAACGCCGAGATCGCCGCCCGGATGCACCTGGGCGTGACCACGGTCAAGACGCACGTCTCGGCGGCGATGGAGAAGCTGGGGCTGCGCAACCGGGTGCAGGCGGCGGTGGTCGCGCACCGGCTCGGGCTGGTCGACGACGAGTTCCGTCCGGTCGATCCCGACGGCCGGGTCCGGACCGGGTCCGGTCGGGATTCCGGCCACCTCGGCCCGGGGTGGGACGGGGCCGGTGACGACGGCGCCGGTGACGACGCCGACCCGCAGCCGGCACGTTGACCTGCCGGAGTGACGACAGCACGCCGACCTGCCGGGGTGACGACGGCACGGCACGTTGACCTGCCGGGGTGACGACGGCGGCCGGACCCGGCCGGGCCACCACCGGCGCCTGGCCGGCGCTGGTCAGTGACCGCCGGTGGGGACCGTGGCGCAGAGTTCCACCTCGAACCCGGCCCCGTCGGCCAGGTAGCCGGCGTAGTTGTCCGGCCCGCCGGCGTACGGGTGGCGGTCGGCGAAGAGCAACGTCCAGCCGTACGCCGGGGCTTCGGCGACCAGCCGGTCCACGACGGCGGGCGGGCCGGCGTGGAAGGCCAGGTGGTTGAGGCCCGGGGCGAGCCGGTCGTGCCGGCGGGAGGACAGCGCCGGCGACTCCTCCAACACCAGGTAGGTGTGGCCGAGTCGCCAGGACCGCCCGGCCGGCCAGTCCTGGAACGGGGTCCAGCCGAGTTCGCCGAGGAGCCAGCCCCAGCTCGTCACGGCACGGTCCAGCGCCGGTACCCAGATCTCGACGTGGTGCAGTCCGCCTACCGGTGGGACGGGGTCAACGCTCGCCACCGGGGACCCATAGCACATCGCCGTTCGGATTTGCCGTTCTTGCCAGGATGAAGAGCAGATCCGAGAGCCGGTTGAGATACTTTGCCGGAAGAGGACTGGTTCGATCCGCTTCATGAGTGACGAGCGCCCACGCGGAACGTTCCGCGCGGCGGGCGATCGTGCGGGCCACGTGCAGCAGCGACGCACCCGGAGTGCCGCCGGGCAGGATGAAGGAGTCGAGCTTGGCCAGTTCCGCGTTGAACTCGTCGCACCAGCCCTCCAGCCGGTCCACGTATTCCTGGGTGACCCGCAGCGGCGGGTACGCCGGTTCCGGCTCGACGGGATTGGACAGGTCCGCGCCGACGTCGAAGAGGTCGTTCTGGATCCGGCCGAGGACCACCCGGAGGCGCTCGTCGAGCTGGCCGAGGGCCAGCGCCACCCCGATCGCCGCGTTGCACTCGTCCACGTCGGCGTACGCGGTGATCCGGGGGTCGGTCTTCGCGACCTTCTCGTTGTTGGTCAGCCTGGTCGTGCCGGCGTCGCCGGCCCTGGTGTAGATGCGGTTGAGGTGGACGGCCATGACGCACAGCGTACGGATGTCGGCACCGACCACGTCCGCCCGGCCGGGCGCGGGCGGGGACCCGATGGCCGGAGCGGTCCAGGGCTGGCCGGACGGTACCGGGCCGGGGGGAGCCGACGACTCTACGATCTGCGACGTGGACGTGATCAGAGTCAGTGGCGGGGTCCGGCTGGCGGGCCAGGTGCACGTGGTCGGCGCCAAGAATTCGGCGCTCAAACTGATGGCGGCGGCCCTGCTCGCGCCGGGACGGAGCGTGATCACGAACGTACCCCGGATCACCGACATCGCCATCATGGGCGAGGTGTTGCGCCGGCTCGGCTGTGAGGTGTCGTTCGTCGACGACGTGGGCCCGGCGACGGTCGGCACCGGCACCGGCAGTGGCGTCGGGGCGGCGGGCGGCGACGGGGCCCGCTCCTGTTCGGTGGTGATCGACGTGCCGGAGGCGCCGGGCACCGAGGCGGACTACGACCTGGTACGCCGGCTCCGCGCCTCGATCTGCGTGCTCGGCCCGCTGCTGGCCCGTCGGGGGTACGTCCGGGTGGCGCACCCGGGCGGCGACGCGATCGGCTCCCGAGGGCTGGACATGCACGTGGCGGGGCTGGCCCGGATGGGTGCCGACATCTCCGGCGAACACGGCTTCGTCATCGCCTCGGCACCGCAGGGCCTGCACGGCGCCACCATCTGGCTCGACTTCCCCAGCGTCGGCGCCACCGAGAACCTCGTGATGGCGGCGGTGCTGGCCAGCGGGATGACCGAGATCGACAACGCGGCCCGGGAGCCGGAGATCGTTGACATCTGCACGATGCTGAACCGGATGGGCGCCCGGATCGAGGGGGTCGGCACCTCCACCCTGCGGATCGAGGGTGTCCCCGAGCTGCGGCCGGTACGGCACGCCACGGTCGGCGACCGGATCGTCGGCGGCACCTGGGCCTTCGCGGCGGCGATGACCCGGGGCGACGTGACGGTGACCGGGGTGAGCCCGGCCTTCCTGGAGATCGCGCTGGACAAGCTGGTCTCGGCCGGTGCTCTGGTGGAGACCCGGACCGACGCGTTCCGGGTGCAGTTGGACCGCCGGCCGTCCGCGGTCGACGTGGTGACCCTGCCGTTCCCGGGATTCGCGACCGACCTGCTGCCGATGGCGATCGGGTTGGCCTCGGTCAGCGAGGGAGCCTCGCTGGTCACCGAGAATATTTTCGACGGCCGGTTCATGTTCGTGAACGAGATGGCCCGGCTGGGGGCGGACATCAAGACCGACGGGCACCACGCGGTCGTCCGGGGACGGGAGCGGCTCTCCAGCGCACCGGTCCGGGCCACCGACATCCGGGCCGGGGCCGGCCTGGTGATCGCCGGGCTCTGCGCGGACGGCGTCACCGAGGTGTCCCACGTACACCACGTGGATCGTGGCTACCCGGACTTCATCGCGGACCTGCGGGCGCTCGGCGTCGAGGTCGAGCGGGCCACCGCGCCGGAAGAGCCGGCGTTCACGTTATGACCGCCCGGTGTCCGGCGACGGCCGGCTGCTCCCGCTCCCGTGCCGCTCCGGTGCGGGAGTCAGGAGTTGGCCGCGAGACCGGTGGCCCGGCCGTTCGCCGGGGCGGCCCGCCGGTTGTCGTCCGGCCCGCTCGGTGGCGCGGGCGGAACCCGGCCGTCGTCCGGATGGTTCGCGCAGATTCCGGTGGTCGCCAGGTTCTGCAGGGCGGTGGCGAGCTGGCGGAGGTCCAGACCCTCGAGGTGGTCGACGATGTGTCGCCGTACGCTCGCCAGTTGGGTCGGGTAGGCCTGCTCCAGCCGGGTCAGGCCGGCGTCGGTGAGGACGGCGTTCCAACCGCGGGCGTCCTCGACGCACCGTTCCCGGACGATGTAGCCCGGCTGCTCCAGCCGGCTGACGATTCGGGTCATGCCGCTCAACGAGAGGTCACAGGCGGCGGCGAGTTCGCTCATCCGCATCTGTCGGCCCGGGGCCTCCGAGAGGTGCTGCAGCGCCGAGTACTCGTTGAGCGACATCCGCTGCTCCCGGGACAGGTCGGCATCGAGTGCCCGGGGGACGACCAGGATGGCCCGGGCGAGGGCCCGGACCACCGCCTCCTCCTCGGGATTCAGCGGCGGCAGGGAGCCTGTCATGGAAACCACACTACCACCTCGGTTGCTTGACAAAGCAATAAAATCGCTATTTGCTTGAGTCGACAGCGCATGCAACTTGCGTAGATTTGGAAGGGAACAAGCAGTATGACCAGGATTGGGATCATCCTCGGTAGCACCCGGCCCGGCCGCAACGGTGAGGCCGTGGCCCGCTGGGTGCTGGACAACGCGGTCCAGCGCGGTGACGCGGAGTACGAGCTGGTCGACCTGCTCGACTACAAGCTCCCACACCTGGACGAGGCGATTCCGCCGTCCATGGGGCAGTACGCCCAGCCGCACACCCTGGAGTGGGCCGCCAAGATCGCTTCGTTCGACGGCTTCGTGATGGTGACTCCGGAGTACAACCACTCCACCTCCGGTGCGCTCAAGAACGCGATCGACTTCCTGTTCGCCGAGTGGAACCACAAGGCGGTCGGGTTCGTCAGCTACGGCTCGGTCGGGGGCACCCGGGCCGTCGAGCACCTGCGGTTGATCGCCGGCGAGCTGATGATGGCGGACGTCCGGACCCAGGTGGCGTTCGGGCTGGCCACCGACTTCGAGAACTACAGCGTCTTCAAGCCGGCCGAGTACCACATCGGCCCGCTGAACATGATGCTGGACCAGGTCGTGGCCTGGAGCGCCGCGCTCGCCCCGCTGCGCGCCGCGCAGTGACCCGACGGCGCCGCTGACCCGGCGCCGAGTCTGAACCGGGTACGGCGGTGGTCACGGAACCCTCCATCGCCGTACCCGGGACAGCGGCGGAGCTACCAGCGCCAGTTGCGCCAGGCCAGCAGTTCCGGATGGTTCCGGACGGCCGTGCCGGCCTGCCGGCCCAGACGGCCGAGCAGCGGCACCGTGAACCAGAGCAGCACCAGGGCGTAACCGGCGAGCGCGAGACGCTGCAACCCGGTCAGCGGCGGCGCCTCCATCAACGGTGCCCACAACGCGCTGTACTCCGGGGTGAAGTGGCAGAGCGCTTCCAGGTACCAGTTGTTGTCGTAGCAGACGAAGGGCCGGACCTGCCCGTACACCAGGCTGTTGGCCGCGCCCCAGACCGAGAGCAGGACGGCGGCGAGGGCGGCCAGGTTGGCCCACGGCCCGGCCCGCTCGGCGCAGAGGCAGACGGCCAGCCCCAGGCAGGCCGGCAGGATGGCGAAGAGGAAGAACCTCGGCCCCCAGTACATGCCGCCGTACCAGGCCCACCAGGACGCGTAGACCAGCACCAGGCCGGCCACGAAAACCGTCCACAGCAGCCAGAACGACCGGACGTCGTCGCCGGTCGTCCCGCCCTCCTCCCGGAGCCGTCGACCGATCGGCAGGAAGAGTCCGGGGGTGAACCAGAGCAGCCCCCGGCCGAAGGAGAAGAGGATGGCCACGACTCCGAGCAGGAACGGATAGGAGAACCCCGGCTCACCCGAGTACGGCATGACCGTCGGGCCGCCGCCGTTGTCCAGGTATTCACTGTGCAGTGGGCTGCCGAAGCGCAGCCACGCCTCGCCCATGATCACGAGCACCGCGGCCAGCGGTACCGCCAGGTACCGCAGCCGCCTCCGGCGCAGGCAGAGCAGACCGACGACCAGTCCGAGCGCCAGCAGGGTGGCCGGGGTGTTGGCGACCCCCAGCACCACCGCGACCCAGCCGCCGAACCGGGTCCAGCGTCCGGTCCAGGGCAGCGTCGCGGCGAGCAGCCCGACGCCGACCGTCATGGTGGTGAAGACCTCGCCGTAGAAGTCCTGCAGATGCGCGCCGATCATGCTGCCGGCGATCAGCAGCAGCAGGAACCGACGGAGCAGTCGGTCGTCGATCCGCCGGTGCAGCAGGGCGTGGATCATTGCCAGGCCGAGCGTGAAGAGCAGGAAGTTGTACTGGGCCACCACGGGCTGGGCGTCCCCGGCCCACTGGCCGACGAGCCAGAGCGGGGTGGCGAAGAGCGGCCCGATCATCGAGTACGCGTCGTCCGCCAGTTGGCGGTGCTCGAGCAGCCCGGTCAGCGCGTGGTAGCGGGCGAGGCCGTCGCCGATCATCTCGCCGCGCGGGGTGATCGCCAGCACCACCATGCCGAGCGTGATCAGGGCCCACTCCACCCAGGCGGTCACCCGGCCGGCCGGGCGGGCGTCCGGGGCGCCGCCGGGCCGGGCCGCGTCCGCGTCCCCGGCCTCGGCCGGGTTCTCCGGCTCCTCCCGGATGTCGTCGGCGACCGGCGGGTTCAACAACAGGTCCTCCTGCGGGTCAGTCCTGGGGGCCGGCCGCGTCGTGACGACGGCCACAGGCAGTGTGCCAAACATGGCCCGGGGGAGCCAGCGACGGAGCTGGATGGCGGTCGGTTCCGGCGCTTCTCGGGCCCGGGGGTGGTCGGGGTACGGGATCGCTCCCGGAGTGCCGGCCCGAGCGAGCGTTAAGGTGCTCCCAGAAGACAATCCAGCCGGAGGAGTGAGCACATGGCGGGTCGACTCGCGGTCATCGGAGCCGGGCTGATGGGGTCGGGTATCGCGCAGGTCGCGGCACAGGCGGGCTGGCGGGTGACCCTGCGTGATCTCGACGACGCCGCCACCGCCCGGGGACTGGCCGGCATCCGTACCTCGTTGGAGAAGTTCGCCGCGAAGGGCGTGATCGAGGCCGGTGACGTGGAGGCGACGCTGGCCCGGATCCAGCCGACGACGGAGCTGGAGGCGGCGGCGGACGCGGACATCGTCGTCGAGGCGGTCTTCGAGCGGCTGGAGGTCAAGCAGGAGGTGTTCCGGGCGCTGGACAAGATCTGCGCGCCCGGTGCGGTCCTGGCGACGAACACCTCGGCGATCCCGATCACCCAGATCGCGGCGGTGACCGGGCGGCCGGAGTCGGTGGTCGGCACCCACTTCTTCTCGCCGGTTCCGATGATGAAGCTCTGTGAACTGGTCCGTGGTTACAAGACCAGCGACGAGACGCTGGCCACCGTCCGGGCCTTCGCTGAGGAGATCGGCAAGACCGTGGTGGTGGTCAACCGGGACATCGCCGGCTTTGTCACCACCCGGCTGATCACCGCCCTGGTGATGGAGGCGGTCAAGCTGGTCGAGTCCGGCGTGATCTCCCCGGAGGACCTGGACACCGCCTGCAGGCTCGGCTTCGGTCACGCCATGGGACCGCTGGCCACCACCGACCTGACCGGGGTGGACGTGCTGCTGAACGCGACGAGGAACATCTACACCGACACCGCGGACGAGAAGTTCTTCCCGCCGGAGCTGCTCCAGCGCATGGTCGCCGCCGGTGACCTGGGTCGGAAGACCGGCAAGGGCTTCTACTCCTACTGACCGTCGACGCGGGCTGGGGTGTACGGGAGGTGGCCTTCCCCGACACCTCAGCCGTCGCGTCGGGTGGTCCAGCGGAAGGTGGTCAGGCAGAGCGCCAGACCGACCACGCACCAGACGGCGAGGACGATCGCGACCCGGCCGAGTTCGAAACTGCCGGCGGGTTCGGCGGCGGCGAACGTGTCGGGCAGGAAGACCGCGCGCAGCCCCTGGCACATCCACTTCAGCGGGAAGATCGCGGCAACCTGTTGCATCCAGGTGGGCAGGTCGGTGAAGACGAAGAAGACGCCGGAGATGAACTGGAGCACCAGGGCGACCGGGGTGGCCACCGCCGAGGCGCCGCGTCCGCTGCGGGCCAGGGAGGAGAAGGCGATCCCGCAGAGGGTGCAGGCGGTGGTGCCGAGCGCGGACACCCAGAGCAGGGTGAGCCAGCGGGCGGCGCTGTCGGGCAGGTCGAGGTCGAAGAGCAGGGTCGCGACCGCGAGCAGCAGGACCGTCTCGGCGAGGGCGATCAGTGCCACCATGATCACCTTGCCGGCGAAGTAGACCCACCTCGGCATCGGCGTACCGCGCAGCCGCTTGAGCACTCCCCGGTCGCGTTCGATCGGGATCTGGATCGCCAGGCTCTGGAACCCGACGGTCATCAGGCCGGTGGCGATCATGCCGGTGACGAAGTACTGGGTGAACCGCACCCCGCCGCCGATCTCGCCCTTGAAGATCGACGCGAAGATCAGGATCATCACCACCGGGAAGAGCATGGTGAAGACGACCGACTCCCGGCTGCGCAGGAACTGCCGTACCTCCAGCCGGCCCTGCCGGACCGCGAGGGCGACCGGGCCGACCCGGCGGGCGCGCGGCGGTGCCGGCGCGGCGGCGGTCGGGGTGGTGGCGGTGGTGCTCATGCCCGGATCTCGCTTCGCTCGCTCATCGGTGCCCGATCATCCGTAGGTAGACGTCTTCCAGGGTGGGCCGGGTCACGGTCAGGCCCGGGACCTCGCCGCCGAACCGCGCGGCCAGTTCGGCGACCAGCGCCGTCGGCGTCGCGCTCTCCGCGCGCTCCACGGTCCCGTCCGGGGTACGCCAGGCGACGGTGGCCAGCGCATTTTCCCGGTCGCCGAGCCGGGCGGGGGTGGCCACCTCGACCAGCCGGCCGCCCGCGATCACCCCGACCCGGTCGGCCAGCGACTCGGCCTCGTCCAGGTAGTGGGTGGTCAGCACGATCGTGGTGCCGGCGGCGGCCAGGTCGCGGATCAGCTCCCAGAACTCGCGGCGGGCCTCCGGGTCGAAGCCGGTGGTCGGCTCGTCCAGGAAGAGCAGTTCGGGGCGCCCGACGATGCCGAGCGCGACGTCGAGCCGGCGCTTCTGTCCGCCGGAGAGGGTGTGTGTCCGGGCCCGTGCCTTGCCGGCCAGCCCGACCCGGTCGATGACCTTGTCCGGGTCGTCCGGGTTCGGATAGAACGCCGCGAAGTGGTGCACCACCTCGGCGACGGTCAGGTCGTCGAACTCGCCGGTGCCCTGGAGCACGATCCCGACCCGGGAGCGCCAGGCCGCGTCCGCCCGGTCCGGGTCGACGCCGAGCACGCTGACCTCGCCGGTGTCCCGACGGCGGTAGCCCTCCAGGATCTCCACCGTGGTCGTCTTGCCGGCGCCGTTGGGCCCGAGCAGGGCAAAAACCTCACCCCGGTACACCGACAGGTCGATGCCGCCCACGGCGACGTTCCCGCCGTACGCCTTGTGGAGCCCCTGTACGGAGATCGCCACCTGCTCGCTCATGGCATCAACTATGCGTGACGGCTCGGCAGCGGGGGACACCGGGTGTGTCCCGATGTCGAGCCCCGTCAGTACTCGACAAGCGTCTCGTCCCGGGCGGCCCGGGCCGCCTGCCGCTCCCGCCGGCGACGCCGCCGGCGGCTGACGATCCACCCGACAAAAAAGCCCAGCGCGACGATGAAGATCAGCACCAGGGCCGGGAAGAGGAGCGCGGCCAGCGAGGCGAGGATGCTCGTCGCGTCCTCGGCGGTGCTCGCCACCGGGGCGCCGATGCCGCCGGTACCGGCGTTGATCACCGGTCGGGCGGCCGCCTTCACCCCGTGCACGCCGAGCGCGATCAGCACCCCGGCCACGACCGGTACCCACTGGTGGGAGCCGAAGAACTCTCCCGGGTTACTCACGGTCACCGTCTCCGCGCCGGAACCCGCACCGAACGCCAGCCCGCCGGCGGTCGGCCGGACCACGGTCTGCACCAGATCGTTGACGTGGTCGACCACCGGCACCTTGTCGGCGACGATCTCGATCCCGAGAAGCACCACCAGGATCGCCAGTACCCAGCCGTTGGAGAGCCACTGCCAGCCGCCGGGCAGGGTGACCAGGTCGCTGAAGCGGGCCAGCAGGCCCACGGTGAGCAGGGGAATGTACGCGTTCAGTCCGGCCGAGGCGGCGAGACCGGTTCCGGTGAGGGCTTCCAGCACGGCATCCAGGATCGCACCGACTCGCCAGCCCGGCCCGCCGAGCGTCGCCGGCGGGCTCGGCTACCCTCGTCGGGTGCGGTTGGTGATTGCGCGGTGCTCGGTGGACTACGTCGGACGACTCTCGGCACACCTGCCGTTGGCGACCCGATTGCTGATGGTCAAGGCCGACGGGTCGGTCTCGATCCACGCCGACGACCGGGCGTACAAGCCACTGAACTGGATGAGCCCGCCGTGCAAACTGGAGGAGGCCCCCGGGGTGTGGCGGGTGGTCAACAAGGCCGGCGAGGAACTGCGGATCACCCTGGAGGAGATCTTCCAGGACACGTCCTACGAGCTGGGTGTCGATCCCGGGTTGCGCAAGGACGGTGTGGAGGCGCACCTGCAGGAGTTGCTGGCCGCCAGCCCGACCGAGTTGGGTGACGGGTTCACGCTGATCCGCCGGGAGTACATGACCGCGATCGGGCCGGTCGACCTGCTCTGCCGGGACGGCGCCGGGGCCACGGTCGCGGTGGAGGTCAAGCGGCGCGGCGAGATCGACGGGGTGGAGCAGCTGACCCGCTACCTGGAACTGCTCAACCGGGACCCGTTGCTCGCGCCGGTCTCCGGCGTCTTCGCGGCGCAGGAGATCAAACCGCAGGCCCGGGTCCTCGCGGCCGACCGGGGGATCCGGTGCGTGGTGGTCAACTACGACCGGCTGCGCGGCATCAAGCGCGACGAACTGACCCTTTTCTGACCTCTCACCTCGGTGCGGCGGGTCCGCCGGCGGCGGAGAGGGCCGGCCTCTCCGCCGCCGTCCAGGTGGGGGCTGTCAGGGGCGGTCGATCGTCCGGGCCCGGGTCGACAGGTCCACCTCGTCACCGCCCGGGGGCATGAGCCGCAGGGCGTGGAACAGACTCGGATCCTTCGCCTCGGCGACACCCCTGCCCCAGGTGCTCCAGCCGCGGCGGCCCGACCCGTCGTTCTCGTTGACCGCGATCGTGGCGGCCATGATCCGACTGGCCGGGTCGACCCCGACCGCCGCCCACGTCGCAGCCAGCTCGTAGGTCGTCGTTTTCGTCTGCTCGTCCCGCTTCACCACGGCCGTGACGCCGTCCGTCCCGCCGCCCACCGGCAGCCACCGGGTGAGGTCGACCGGTCCCACGTCGGTCAGGGCGCTGCCGACCTCCCCTACCGGCCTGCCGCCTTCGCCCGGCCAGCCGGGGGAGGACCCGACCTGGAGGCTGTCACCCTGCCAGATGTCCGTACCCCTGGCGGGCTGCGCGTGGACGTCGTCGACGAGCTGCGCCGTGAGGTAGAGCCGGCTGTCGTCGTGTGTGATCCACAGGCTTCCGCCGAGGTCCTGCGGGCCCTGCCATCCGGTGATCACCTGCTCGTCCTCCCCCAGCGTCTGCGCCGGGAGGTTCCTCAGGGCGGGATCCAGCACGCCGTCGACCTGAATCGTCTGGTACGGGACGTCCACCGCCACCGAACTCGCCGCCACGACGATGCCGCTCACGCTGTCGGTCGCAGGTCCGGAGACGGTCGCCGACCACGCGCCGAAGGCGGTGAGTGGAACATCCTGTACGGCCGTGGCTCCGCCGGCCACCTGCGCATCGGCGAGCACCGTTCCCTGCGAACCGCCGAGGGTCCAGGTGACGCCGTCGAGGCGTACCGCATGCGTGCCGCGGTTGCGAACCCGTAGTCGCAGCACGTCCGCGCCGGCGGCGTTCAGCGCGTGCTCACCCGTCAGCTGCAGTGCGGGAAGAACCTGCGCGGCAGCGGTGAGGACGCCGATCGCGTGACCTCCCTCCCGTACGACCGCGGTCCAGGTGCGCTGCCCGACCTGAGCGGGCGCGAGCGCCGCCGCGACGTCCTGCGTGGCCCCGGCGGGCACGGTCGCCTGCGTGGTCAGCCCGTCGGAGACGAGCGAGAGGGGGCGGGCCGACGTCCCCGTGTTGGCGATGTGCCAGGTGGCATCCGGCGCGCTGCCACCGACGGCACCCGTCACGGCCAGCGAGAACGGTGAGCCGGTCGTAACCGTGCCCAGTGCGCCCCGCAGATAGACCGGCTCCGCACCCACCGAGACGTGCACCCGTCCACTGGTGTCGGGCTCTACGACGGTCGTACCGCCGTAGAGGTTGGTGACCGTTACCGAGCCGGTCGCCTGGACGCTCCAGGTCTGCGGCGTCAGTGCCCACAGGGCCTGCATGCGGGTGTCAGCGGACTCGCCGGTACGTCGGCCGAACTCGACCCCGTAGCGGCCGGTGCCGAGCGACAGGACCGCGCGGACGGGACGCTCCGCCGTCTGACGTGTCAGTACGCCCTGAGCGGTGAACGCGGGCTTCGGGACGTACGCGCCACGAACGTCGGCCTCGTTGCGGATCATCCCGAAGTTGTGCTCGGGATCGGTCGGGTTCGTGCCGTCGTCCTTGAAGTCGTAGACGGTGTAGCGCCCGATCCCGTCGCCGAGGCTCAGCAGTTGTGCGCGCGCGAGGTTGCGGGCCTGTACGGCAGGCGTCACGCCGGGCGGGTTCGGCGTCGTGTACCAGCCGTGCTCGGTGAACCAGATCGGCAGGTCGGGGTGGCCCGCCGCGGCGAACTTCTGGCGCAGGGTCGCCACGTGGGTCCGGAACGTCTCCGGCTCGGCGGTGAAGTTGTACGGATGGGTCGAGAACGCGTCGAGGTGGTCGAGGCCGCCGGCGGAGATGAAGCCGTCGAGCCAGCCCTGCCAGTCGTTCATCGGCGCGAGGGCGGGCCCGGCCAGCGTCGCGTCCGGATGCGTCGCCTTCACTCTCGCGGCCGTCGCGGCGAGCAGCGCGACGTAGTTCTGCGGCGTCGCCCCCGCGGGACCGTTCACGTCGCGGATGTTCCACTCGTTCCACACCTCGTACGCCGCGTGTGCGGTGCCGAAGTGATCGACGGATGCCTGGGCGTACCCGGCGAAGCCGGCCCGCCCGGCGTCGGTCGCGGGTGCTTCTCCCGCGTGGTAGAGCGCGTTGCCGTAGTCGAGTATCTGCAGGAAGTCCACGTCGGTCGCGCGTAGCGCAGCCGTGGCGCTTTCGACCCGGGCGGGGAAGACGTACGTGCCTCTGACCCGTTCGACCTCCGACCAGTACGCCTCGTCGCGGGCGAAGCCGAGACCGGCCTTTCCGAGCAGGGGCGCGGAGGTGCCCGGCCAGAGGCCACCGTAGTGCGTCGCGGCACCGATGCGTCGTTCACGGACAGTGGTCGCGGGCAGTACCGAGACGTCCGTGCCGCCGTTGACGGTGGTGCCGTCGGGCTGGACTGCGGTTATGTCGACGGTGTACCAGCCGGTCCCGAGCGTACCGAGGGAGATGGTGTTTCCGAGCTGCGCCGGGGTGCCGGAGCCGGTGGCGACGACGCCTCCGTACGCGTCCCGTGCCGACCAGCGCAGTGACGTGGCGGCCGTGTCGACGCCGAACGACACGGTGTCGCCGGTGGTGAATACGTTGCCGAGCGTGGTCGGCTTGATGGCGAGCGGGGGTGGTCCCTGGACGACAACGTCGTCGACGTCGAGCGTCACGGCGGGGCCGGGTGAGATGCGGAACGCGTCGATCAGCAGTGAGATCTGCTTCAGCGGCCCGTGCCACACGCCGTCATTGGCGCCGCCCCAGTGAATGTACTGGGTTCCGCCCGCGAAGGTGGTGACCGACAGCTGCTGCCACTGCGTGCCGGGCGAGAGCGCGAGGGTCTGCTGGTGCGCCTGCCCGGTGCTGTCGACGAGGCGCAGGACCAGGCCGGTCAGCTGGGCGCTGCGGACCGAGAGGTCGAGTCTTCGCAGGTCGAGCGAGGGGATGCCGCGCGCCATCTCGACCGTCCCGCTCGGCGCGTTCGCCTGGATGCGGGCGGCTGCGGTGCCGCCCGCGGGCGCGTTGGTGGTGGTCGTCAGCGTCGCTGTGGCGCCGCCCGTGGTCACCGGGAACCACGGGGTGGTGCCCTGTTCGAAGTCACCGATCACGACGGGCCCGGGGTCGGCGGCGGCGGGCTGTGGGACGGACAGCAGCGCCGCGACGGCGGCGAGGGATGTCAGCAGTGCGAGCGTTCGGCGGGGCAGCGCCCTTTCGGAAAGCGGGGAGATTGTCCTGAGCATGAGCACTCCTCGATGGGGCATCGGATGACCACGATCGGGGGACGGGGAGGCTTTGCGGTGCGAAACCGGTTTCGCAGTTCGCCAATTTTTACCGGGTGGTCAAACTCTGTCAATGCCCCTGCGCCGGTATGCTTTCGGCATGGCGTCGAACCGCAGCGTCCGGTTGAGCGACATCGCGGCGATCGCCGGAGTGTCGATCTCCACCGCGTCCAAGGCCCTGAACGGGGGAGATCGGATCTCGGCGGAGACCCGGGCGCGGGTGCGCGAGGTCGCGGAGCGGCTCGACTTCCAGCCGAACGCGCTCGCCCGCTCCTTCGCGCTCGGACGCAGCCGGACCATCGGGGTCCTGACCTACCGCGCGACCAGTACCTTCGCAGGTCCGGTCCTCATCGGCGCGGTACTGCAACTCGGCGAACTGCAGCAGGCGTCTCTGGTATTCGACGAGGACCTGCTGGTCCCGCGCCAGATGACCAGGAGCATCCGGGCACTCCAGGCACGTCGCATTGACGGCCTTCTTGTCGTCGGGGACGGTCACGAACGCGTGTCGCACTCGGTGACGCACCATTTCGGCGTCCCTGTGACGTACGCGTTCGCCGCGTCGGACCATCTCGAGGACGTCGTCTACCTGCCCGACAACGAGGGTGCGGGGCGCCTCGCGACCCGGCACCTGGTGGCGACCGGGGCTACCCGGATCGCCCACATCACGGGCAGTCGGGACAGCATCGCCGTCCGCCTGCGTGAGCGTGGCATGCGGGCGGAACTGGAGGCTGCCGGGCTGGAGCAGGCCGGCGAGACCCGGCACGGGTCCTGGTCCCACGACTGGGGCGCCGCGGCGATGGCCGAGATGCTCGACTCCGGTGTCGAGATCGACGCCGTCTTCTGCGGCAACGACCACATCGGCCTGGGTGTGCTCGAGGTCTGCGCCGTGCGCGGCCTCCGGGTGCCCGCGGACATCGCCGTCGTCGGCGTCGACAACTGGGAAGGCGTCGTGCTGGATCAGGGCATCCGCCGGCTCACCACCGTCGACCTGGAGCTGCAGCGGCTCGGCCGACTCGCCGCCGCCGACGTCCTCTCGTCCGAGCGGACACCCGGCGAGCACCTCGTGACGCCGACCCTGGTGCTCGGTCCTTCCTCCTGACGGCCTGCTGGCGGCCTCCTGACGGCGCAGTCGCACCGTACGGCGTTCCTGACCGCACGACAGTCCTGAGCGGACTGTCATGCCTCGGTGTGCGCCGGAGCGGGTCGTCGGCATTCGACTGTTGACATCCTCCGGGGCGTGTGCTTCTCTGCTGCGAAAGCAGTTTCGCAACATCGTTTCCCGACAGTGAGGATCACCGGCGTGCCTGAGCTCATCCGACCTACCCGAGTGTTGGTCACCGGTGCCGACGGGACCGTTGGCCGGCCGACGGTCGAGGCGCTCGTCGACCGCGGCATCGCCGTCACCGCGCTGTCCCGTACCTGGTCCGCGCCGACCCCGGCGGACCGGGTCCTCACCGGCGACGCCGCCGACGAAGACCTGGTACGGGACGCGCTGACGGACGTGGACGCGGTCGTCCACCTGGCGGCGACGGCGCATCCCGACCTCGACACGCCGCGGGCCGTGTTCGTCGGGAACACCTCCGCGACATTCACGGTTCTCGCCTGCGCGGGGGAGGCGGGTATCCGCCGGGCGGTCATCGCCAGCTCGATCAACGCCTTCGGGATACCGATGAATCGGCACGACGTGATGCCGGCGTACTACCCGCTGGACGAGGCGTCGCCGGTGGCACACGACGACGCGTACTCGCTGTCGAAGTGGGTCGACGAGCGGATCGGCGCGTTCGCCTGCAGCCGCTGGGACATGACCGTCGTTGCGCTGCGCTTCCCGCTCGTCCGCGAACTCGCGGCGTTGCGGGACACGGTGCGGCGCATGATCGCGATACCCGGGGAACAGGCGCGCCTCGCGCGTGAGGGGTGGGCGTACCTGGAGATGGCGGATGCCGTCGACGCGATCCTGCGCGGCCTCACCCAGCCGATCTCCGGGATGCACACGCTGCTCGTGGCCGCGGCGGACACCATCCTGGACCAGTCCACCGAGGACCTGCTCGACCGCTACGCCGCCGACGTCGAACGCAGGCAACGCTTCGACGGGCGACGCGCGCCGATCGACACGTCCGCCGCACGCCGGGTACTCGGCTGGGCTCCCGTCGTCTCGCTCGCCGAGGGCGAGACATCCATCCTGGAGGCAACCGCATGAGCACGCAGGACGGGGCGTCCCCCTTCGCCCAGCCCTGGGAGGCGCCCGACGACGTACGCATCACCCGGGTCCGGGCGATCGCGACCGCGCCGGAGGGTATTCCACTGCTGGTCGTCAAGGTCGAGACGAGCGACGACGGCCTGTACGGGCTGGGCTGCGCCACCTTCACCCAGCGCTGGCACGCGGTCGCGACCTACGTGGAGGAGCACCTCGCCCGGCTGGTCGTCGGCCGCTACCCGGGCGACATCGAGGACCTCGTTCGCCTCGCCCGGTTCTCGTCCTACTGGCGGGAGGGCCCGGTCGGCAACAACGCGATCTCCGGGCTCGACCAGGCGTTGTGGGACATCGCGGGAAAACGGGCCGGGCGGCCGGTGCACGAACTTCTCGGTGGCAAGGTACGCGGAGCGGCCGACACCTACCTACACGCCGCCGGCGCGACCGTCGAGGAGACGCTCGACCAGGCGGAACGTCTCCGGGATGAGGGGCTACGGCACATCCGGCTCCAGACGGGCCAGCCGGGTGCCGGGCACTACGGCGCCCCGGCGGTGCCGCACACCACCACCACCGACCATCAGTATCCGGGCGGCTGGGACGTCGAGGAGTACCTCCGGCGGACCCCCGAACTCTTCGCGGCGGCCCGAGCCCGGCTCGGCCCCGACATCGCCCTGCTGCACGACGTGCACTCGCGACTCTCACCGAAGCAGGCCGTCGTGCTCGCCCGCTCGCTCGAGCCGTACCGCCTGTACTTCCTGGAAGACGTCATCGCCCCCGAGCACTGGGACCGCCTGCCCGAGGTGCGGGCGGCCTCGCCGGTGCCCCTCGCGGTGGGCGAGCTGACCACCTCACTGACGGACGCGGCGCGCCTCGTGCTCGGCGGAGGCGTCGACTTCATCCGCTCCCACATCTCCGGCATCGGTGGCCTCACCGCGGCACGCAAGATCGCCGCCGCCGCGGAGTTGGTGGGCGTACGCACGGCGTGGCACGCCCCGGGCGACACGTCGCCGATCGGCGCGGCGGCCAACGTCGCGCTGGACATCACCAGCCCGGCCTTCGGCATCCAGGAAGGCCACGTGTACACCCCCGCCGTGCACGAGGTCTTCCCCGGGACGCTGCGTATCGAGCGCGGCTGGCTGCGCCCCAACGAGGCGCCGGGCTGGGGAATCGACCTCGACGAGGCCGCCGCCGCCCGGTTCCCCGCCGGGCTCTCCGGGCACGACGCGTGGGCTGCGCGGGTCCGGGGCCGGGACGGCGGACTCATCGCTCCCTGACCGGCGGCGCTCCCTGACCGGTAGTACCACCCACACCGAGTGATCCACCACCAATACTGTCCGAGGAGTGTCATGACAAGCACAAGAACCCGGCTGCTCGCGCTGGCCCTGGCCGGCGCGGCGCTCACCCTCGTCCCCGGATGCGGCGGGTCGAACAGCGAGTCGTCCGGACCCGTGTCGATAACCGTCGCGGGCATGCCCACGAGTCGGCACCCGGAGGAGCTCAACAACTTCAACCGGAACATCTCCGAGTTCACCAAGGCGAACCCCGACATCAAGGTCGTCGGCGACGAGGCCACCTTCGATGTGCGGACGTTCCAGGCGCTGCTGGCGGGCGGCAAGCTGCCGACCGTCTTCTACGTCCCCTTCACCGAGATGCAGGGCCTCATCGCCCGTAAGCAGGTCGCCGACGTCACCAGCGCGATCGGCGCGGACTCCGTGGTCAGCCGGATCAACCCGGCCATCCTGAAGGTGACCAAGGACGCGAGCGACCGCATCTACGGCGTGCCGATCCAGGCGTACAGCATGGGTCTGTTCTACAACCGGGACCTGTTCAAGAAGGCGGGCCTCGACCCCGACAAGCCCCCGACCACGTGGGACGAGGTACGCGCCGCCGCGAAGGCGATCCAGACGGCCACCGGCGTACAGGGCTTCGCGAGCATGACGAAGGACAACACCGGTGGCTGGGTGCTCACCGCGATGAGCTACGCCAACGGCAGCACGATCGCGTCGGCGGACGGCAGGAACGCGACCGTCGACAACAACGCCACCCGCAGTGTCCTGGAGTTCTACCGTTCGCTGCGGTGGGAGGACAACACCTTCGGCGCGAACTTCCTGACCGGCTACAACGACACCACGAAGGCGTTCGCGGGCGGCAAGGTCGGGATGTTCGTGCAGGGCGCGGACGCGTACAAGGTGGTCGTGGCGAACATGGGCATGAAGCCCGACGACTTCGGCATCGCGCCGCTGCCGCAAGGGCCCCAGGGGCTGGGTACGCTCGGCGGCGGTACGGTCGCGATCGTCAACCCGCGCGCCTCGGCCGCCGAGACCAGAGCGGCGATCAAGTGGTTGGAGTTCGTCAACTTCCGCAAGTACGACAGCGAGGCGGAGGCCGTCGCGGACGCGAAGGCCAAGGTCGCTGACAAGCAACCGGTGGGTGACCCGGCGCTGCCGCTGTTCGACCAGGCGACGACCGACCGGTACCTCGGCTGGGTCAAGGACTACATCAACGTGCCGCGGCAGAACTACGCCGCGTACTTCGCCACGGCGCAGACGCTGGCCCTGGTGCCGGAGCCGCCGGCAAAGGCGCAGGAGACGTACGGGACACTCGACACCGTGGTCCAGGCGGTCCTGACCCGCCAGGACGCCGACATCGACGCGCTGCTGAAGGACGCCCAGCGCAAGGTCCAGGCGATCATCGACGCTGGCTGATCATTGAACCTTTTCGAAGAAGGGTCATTGCCCGATCGTCCCTGTCGCGGCGCGGATCCCGGGGCCCGACAGAGATCCGCCCGCGAACAGACGAGGTGATTCCCCTGAGCGCCCCTGCCCGGTCCAGGCCGGCGTACCGCATGCCCGAAGTCGTGCCGAGCCGTCGTTCCCGCGGCCTCGTCAGCTGGGTACGCCGGGGCGGACTGTCCACGCTCGTGTTCTTCCTGCCCCTGCTGCTGTCGTTCGGGTTGTTCTCGTGGTGGCCGATCCTCCGGTCACTGCCGCTCAGCTTCCAGCGCACCAATTTCCTCACCACCGAGTGGATCGGCCTCGACAACTTCGCCCGAGTCCTGGCCGATCCGCTGCTCGGGACGGCGGCGTTCAACACGCTGTGGTTCGCGCTGCTGGCACTCGTGATCGGTTTTCCCGTGCCGGTGATCCTGGCGGTCTTCATCGCGGAGTTGCGTCGCAGCCGGGGACTGGCCTCGGCGCTCGTGTACCTGCCCGTGATCTTCCCGCCCGTGGTCGCCGTCCTGTTGTGGAAGGCGTTCTTCGACCCGAGCCCGACCGGCGTGCTCAACACCATCCTCGGGTGGGTGGGGCTGGGCCCGTTGTCGTGGCTCAACGACGGAGACCTCGCCATGCCCTCGATCGTGCTGCAGGCCACCTGGGCGTCGTTCGGCACCGCGACCATCATCTATCTCGCCACGCTGATGGGCATCCGGACCGAGCTGTATGACGCTGCGGAAACCGACGGGGCGGGTGCGTTCCGGCGCTTTTGGCACGTCACCCTGCCGCAGATGCGCGGCGTGCTGCTCGTGATGCTGCTACTGCAGTTGATCGGCACCTTCCAGGTTTTCACCGAGCCCTACATCATGACCAATGGCGGTCCCGAGAACCGCACGGTCACGATCCTCATGCTGATCTACCGGTACGCCTTCGTCTCCGGGGACTACGGGCGCGCGACGGCCCTGAGCCTACTGCTGGCGATCGCCCTGTCGGGCCTCTCCTGGATCTACCTCTGGGCGACCAAGCACTGGAGCACGTCGTGACCGCCGACGCCGAACGCAGCATCCTGTCCCGTCTCGACCGGCGCCGACCCGGCGTACGGATCGCCCTGGTCGCCGCCCGGGTGCTGGTCTTCGCCACTCTCGCCGTCCTGTGTGTGGGACCGTTGTTCTGGCTGTTCAAGGCCGCGACATCGACCACCACCGAGACGCTCTCCGCGCCGTTCTCGCTCTGGCCGAGCGGGATCCACTGGAGCACCTTCGCCGAGGTGTGGACAAAGGTCGACTTTGCGCGCTACTTCGTCAACACGCTCTGGCTCATGGCGGGATCGCTGTTCTTCGGCCTCGTCGTCGCGACGACCGGTGGCTATGGCCTCGCCGTCCTGAAGCCCAGGTACGCGAAGGCCGTGTTCGCGGCGATCCTTGCGACGCTGTTCATTCCCGGCGTCATCTCGCTCGTCTCGCTCTACCTGACCGTGATGGATCTGCCGCTCCTGCACGTCAACCTGATCGGAACCCTGTGGGCGGTGTGGCTGCCGGCCTCGGCCAACGCGGTCAACGTGCTGCTCATGCAACGGTTTTTCGCGGCCATTCCCGCCGATCTGTTCGAGGCGGCCCGAATCGACGGCGCGGGTCCCTTCCGGGTCTTCGTCTCGCTCGTGCTGCCGATGTCACGGCCGATCCTGGGCGTGGTGAGCCTGCTGACACTCGTCGGGGCGTACAAGGAGTTCCTGTGGCCATTGCTGGTGTTGCCGAATCCGGAGGACCAACCGATCTCGGTCGCCCTGCCGCGGCTGGAGACCGCTGGCGACTTCGCGCAGTTCATGGGTGCCCTGTTCATCTCCGTGATCATCCCGGTGGTGCTCTTCCTCGTGTTCCAGCGGCAGTTCCTCAGGGCGGCCGGCAACTCCGGAGCGCTGAAGGGGTGAGCGTGGACCTCGGCAATCCGCTCCGAGCGTCGTTCCTCGCGGATCGGCTGGGCCGGTGAGCACATCGGTTCGCTACGGCGTCAATTACCTGCCCAGCCGCGACTGGTGGTACGCGTGGGTCGACTGGAACGAGGCCGACCTCGCGCGTGACCTCGACGTCATCGCCGGCCTCGGTTTCGACCACATACGCATCCAATGTCTGTGGCCGTTGTTCCAACCGAACCCGGCGTACGTCTCCTCGGCCATGCTCAACCGGCTCGTACGCCTGCTCGACCTCGCCGGAGCGCGCGGCCTGGCAGTCTGCCCGACCGTGCTCGACGGCTGGTTGAGCGGCTTCGACTTCCGTCCCGCCTGGTTGCGGGATGCCGATCCCTTCACCGACCCCGTCGCGGTGGAAGCCTCCGCGATGGTGGTGACCGCGGTCGCCAAGGCCGTCTCGGCGCATCCGGCCCTGTGGTGTCTTGACATCGCGAACGAGCCGAACGTCCTCATGCGACGGTCTCGGCTCGGACCGGGCGCCTGCGACGACTGGGCGCGCCGCATGGTCACAGCGGCGCGCGCCGGGGCCCCGGGCGTACCGGTGACGGTCGGTGTCGATCACGAGCCCTGGATGACCGGTGACTGCCCACTCACCGCGGAGACGGTGGTCGACGTCTCGGACCTGGTCGCCATCCACGCCTGGCCGTACTTCACCGGGGCCCTGGCGCGGTTCGGCGAGCAGGAGCGCGGCGCGTGGGCGATCCCCGACTACCTTGCCCAGATCGCGTTGGCGGTTCTCGGCGGACGGCGGAAGCCGTTGTGGGTGCAGGAGGTCGGCGTGTCCGACCTCTGGCTCGAGCGGGCGACGGTGCCGGACTTCGCCGAACGGATGCTGCGGCGGATCGCCGCGATCCCGGAGGTCACCGCCGTGACCTGGTGGGCGTCACATGACATCGATCGCCGATTCCGCGGCTTCGACGAACTCGAGTACGGGCTCGGTCTCATCGACACGGAGAACGTCGTGAAGCCGGTCGGGGCGCGGGTCCGCGACGTGATCGCTGAGCTGCGGGTTCACCCCACGCCACCCGAACGTGTCGTACCTGGCATCGGATTGCCGCTGGGAACTGTTCCGGACCTGGAGTTCGCCTCGGAATGGTTCGCCCAGCTCGGAACCGATGCCGGCCCACGCATCGAACGCGAGGGCCGCCGGTGAGTGTCGGCGGCCCTCGGCTGCCTGCGTCGGACCGGGACCCCCTCCCCACGTCAGCTCATACACCAGCTGGGCCGCGGCGCCACCGCCGGTGGAGCCCGTCCCCGGGCAGACCGGGCGATGCACCGAGGTGCGAAAGGAAAGCGACTGCATGAGTACGGAGCTGCAGACGGACGTTCTGGTGGTCGGCGGGGGAGTCGGCGGCGTTGCCGCCGCACTGGCCACCGCCAAGCTCGGCCGCAGGGTGATACTCGCCGAGGCCACCGAGTGGCTCGGCGGCCAGCTCACCAGCCAGGCGGTGGCACCGGACGAGAACGCCTGGATCGAGACCCAGTTGACCGCTGTCAGTTACGCCGACTTCCGACGGCGCATCCGCCGTCACTACCGCGACAACTATCCGCTGACGCCGCGAGCCGCCGCCGATCCGCTGCTCAACCCGGGCCTGGGGCACGTCAGTCGGCTGTGCCACGAACCCCGCTCCGCCCTTGCCGTCATCGATCAGATGCTGGCACCGTGGCAGTCCGCCGGTCGCGTGACAGTCCTGCTGCGGCACGAACCGGTCGCGGCCGACACCGCCGGGGAGCAGGTCACCGCGGTCACCCTGCGCCGCCCCGACGGCAGCGACCTCACCGTCACCGCCGACTACATCCTCGACGCCACCGAACTCGGCGACCTGCTGCCGTTGGCCGGGGTCGAGCACGTCATCGGCGCCGAAGGCCAGGACACCACCGGCGAACCTCACGCGCTGCCGGTCGCCGACCCGCTCAACCAGCAGGCGATCTCGTGGTGCTTCGCCCTGGAGCACCGGCCCGGCGAGGATCACACCATCGACCGCCCGGCAGGCTACGACTTCTGGCGTACCGCGGTCGCCCCGTTCTGGCCCGGTCCGCAGCTGTCCTGGATCGATGTCGAACCGGTCACCCTCGGTACGCGCAACCGGCCCATCTTCCGCGGTGACCCCGGCAGCGGGCCCGCCGACGACCTGTGGCACTACCGGCGCATCCTGGCCGCCCGCCAGTTCACCGGTACCGCCTTCGCCGACGTCACCCTGGTCAACTGGCCGCAGATCGACTACTGGCAGACCCCGCTGCTCGGCGTCGACGACGCCACCCGGGCCACCGCGCTCGACGGCGCCCGCGACCTGTCGCTGTCGTTCCTGTACTGGATGCAGACCGAGGCGCCGCACCCGGCCGGCGACGGCACCGGATACCCCGGCCTACGGCTGCGGGGCGACATCACCGGCACCGCCGACGGGCTTGCCATCGCCCCCTACATTCGCGAGTCACGCCGCATCCAGGCCGAGTTCACAGTCCTGGAACAGCACGTCGGCGTCGATGCCCGCCCACCCGGGGCCGGCAGCCAGGTCTTCGTCGACAGCGTCGGCATCGGCCACTACCGCATCGACCTGCACCCCAGCACCGCCGGGCGCACCTACGTCGACATCGAGTCGTACCCGTTCCAGATCCCGCTCGGCGCCCTCATCCCGATCCGGGTCGACAACCTGCTCGCCGCCGGCAAGAACATCGGCACCACCCACATCACCAACGGCTGCTACCGGCTGCACCCGGTCGAGTGGAGCATCGGCGAGGCCGCCGGCGCCATGGCGGCGTACTGCCTCGACCGGGGCGTGCCGCCCCGCAAGGTCCGCACCGACCACACCCACCAGGCCGACTACCAGCGGCTGCTCACCGACACCCTCGGCGTCACCCTCGCCTGGCCGGACGAGATCCGCAAACACCGCGCACCGTGAGTCTGCTCGGAAGGGTGAACCTTCCGACGGACCGCCCGGGGAGTGGGGAGTGCGGATCTGACGGCCTAGGTGGCGGTCCAGGCGATGACCTGGCCGCGCTCGACGAGTCGGGCTTGGAGCCGGGCGACGTCGATGTCCTGCACGTCGGTGTGTTCGCGCAGGGACTGCACCGCGGCGACTGCCACGGATTCGGCCAGGACGCAGAACACCGGTTCCATCCGGGTTGCCGCGTAGCCGATGTGACTGGCGGACAGGCAGACCGGGACCAGCAGGTTTCCGCAGTCGGACTGCTTCGGGGTGACAGCCCGGTAGGGAATCGGGTACGGCTGGCCGGTGCCCAGGTGGCCGCCGAGAAACATGTCGCCCTCGGTCGCCACACCGAGCTGCCCGGTCTCCGGATCACGGTACGGAATCCGCCGTACCGGGTAGACGTCCACGCCGAACAGCGCGAGGCCGATACTGTCGCTGGGATCGGTCTGGTTGGCAACGTCCGCGTACGTGACCGTGTAGATCCCGGCGAGCCGCCGCGACACCCGCACGTAGAGCTGCGGTGGCCAGCCGTCGGTGTCCGGGAAGACGCTCGCGTCCAGGCCGTAGGCCGCCGTCTCCGCTCGGAACTGCTCAGGTACGGCGGGATCGGTCGACAGGAAGTGGTGGATACCGCGGAGATAGTCGATGTGGTGGCGCCACAGTCGCGAACGGTCGTTCCAGTCGCCGTCCTGGTAACGGCGGCTCACTCCGACAGGTGCGTTGGTGATCAGTGACGCGCGCTGGTAGTTGTACTCACCCGAGTTGAGCCAACCGGGGAAGATCCCGCGCAGCGCCTCGACGTCGGATCCCAGGTGTCGGACGTAACGCCGTACCAGCTCGAAGTCGTCGGCGTTGTAGTCGTCGGGGGGAGTGAGTTCGGCCCGACGTGCGGGGTCGGTCGTCAGGTAGAAGCGGAAGTTGTACGCCTGCGTGTAGTCGTCGGCCGCGCCGATGGACAGACCGTGATCCCGTTCCACCAGTGCCAGCAGTCCGCTGGTGCTGTCTCCCGGTACGACGTACGGGTCGACAGGTGTCCAGTTCGTGACCGGGCGAACGCCGGCGATCTGTTCGCCGAAGGCGTCTCGTGACTCGCGTCCGGTACGGTAGGGGACCTTGGCCAGCGCCATCAGGTCGCCCTCGTACGAGGCGTCGATGAAGACCGCCGCCCGCACGACGATGTCGGGAACCGACTCCGAAGCCGGCAACGGAACAGCCCACCGGTCCGGCTGCGAGGTCTCCAACTGGACGGCGGTGATGCGGTTGCCTTCCCGCCGCACCGAACGGACCCGGCGCTCGAAGATCACTTCGACGCCGGCACTCTCGATCCACTCGTGGAAGGCCAGCATGACGTTGTGGGGGTCGTCCCCGAAGCCGAAGACCACGTCGTTTGTCAGGCCGCCCGCGATCGCGGGGATCGGGCAGTCCTGCCGGGGCTTGATTCCCGCGCTCAGCATGCCGCCAAGCCACCGGCCCGGCTCGATGAGGATCACGGACGCGCCCTCCTGACGCGCCGTCATCGCGGCGACGCAACCCGCGGGCGTTCCCCCGTAGACACAGACATCGGCTGTAGTGGTCATGACCATGCACTCTGCCGTTGCGGGAGTCCCCATGGGCATGGCAATTCCGGCTGTCCGCATATACTTTTTTGCCATGGTGAGGCTGGACGGCTACCTGCTCGCCCCGTCCCGAGACCAGTTCAGCCTCAGCTTCGACAGGTACGACGACTGGTGCCTGCTGGTGCCGAGGACCGGATCCTTCACTTTCGAGATCTCCGGCGGACCGCGAGGGGTTTCGAAGCACGGCGACATCGTCGTCTGCCCGCCGGGTGGCACGCTCTGGCGCCGGATGCGGACCCCGACATCCTTCTTCCACGCGCGCTTCAGCACAGAGGTGGCGCCGCCGATCGGCCGTACCCGGGTACTGGACGTCGACCGCTTCCGCGCCGATCTCGCGATGCTCGAAGCCGCCGAAGCCCACCCCGGGCTGGTGGCCGCTCATGTTGTCACCGACCTCATCCTGATGATGCTCCGCGCCCGCCGCGACGCGCCCGGAGACGAACTGGTGCGGCGAGCGACAGTCCTGATCCTGGACCACTTCACCTCTCCGGACCTCTCGCTCGGCGACCTGGCCGCCGCACTCGGCATCAGTCCAACGCAGCTCTCCCGACGCTTCCGAGCCGTCCGGGGCGTCACGCCGGTCGCATATCTCCGCACAGTCCGGCTGCAGAAGGCACGGGAGTTGCTGACCGAAACCGACGACACACTGCAGGCGATCGCCGAGCGCTGTGGATACCGCAGCGCGTTCTACCTCAGCCGGGTCTTCCGCAACCACACCGGCCAGTCGCCATCGCAGTACCGGCACGACAGCCGCCTCTGACTGGACCTGAACCACGCGGCGCATGCGCCCCGACTTCCACCCGCGGTCACGACGGACCGCGCGACGAAATCCGTCGGCCCGGCGGCCGGTCGCCTGTTCCCGCAGGTCGTAGTGGTGCGCCGGGGTCCGCACGCCCCCGGTCCCAGTAGGGCCACCCTCCGACGTCCGACGGTCGTTCCCGACCGGGTCAGCGGGCGATGGCGTCGCCCTTGACCGCGCCGGTGAAGGCTGCCCAGGCGGCCGAACCGAAGACCAGAGCCGGGCCGGTGAAATCCTTGCTGTCACAGACGGCGACCGTCCGGTCGAGGCGGGCCGTCATGACACACTGGCCGTTTCCCGAAGAACGGCTCGACTTTTTCCACACCACATCGCCAAGGTCAGGGGCGTTCATGTCCCCAACCCCCTTCCTCATTGAGAATCTGTATTTTCGTCTCGATCATTTGCAGTGAACTGGAAGGATCGAGAGCCAGCGCCCGCAGGTGCTCGAAGACCACCGTGTACCGCCGTACGTCGGGCTCACGTTCCAGGAACAGGTCCCCCGCCATGCTGTCGATGTAGACCAGGTCGGGGTCCGCCGCGTCCGGAAAGTCCATAACGACAAACGAGCCAGGCATGCCCGGGTGAGCGCCCCGTTCGAAAGGGATCACCTGCACCGTGACGTGTGGGTGTGCGGCCGCCCGTACGAGCGCGTCGAGTTGTCCCGCCATCACGGCGGGCCCACCGACCAGACGATGGATGGCCGCCTCGTCGATGATCGCCCACAACTCCAGTGGTGGCTTCTTGGTGATGAGCTCCTGGCGCTGCAGGCGCGCCTCCACCCGGCGTTCGGTCTCCTCGTCGTTGGCCAACGGGAGTGCGCCCCGGATGACGTGCCGGGCGTAGCTCTCGGTCTGGAGCAGCCCGGGCATGAACAGACTCTCGTAGTTGCGGACGCCGCGGGCCTCGGCCTCGAAGCTGATGTAGGCGGTGTACTCCTCGGGGAGTTCCGACTCGTACGCCTGCAGCCAGCCCAGCTGGGTCGCCTGCCTGGAGAGGTCGACCAGTTCGGCGCGGCGGTCCTGGTCGGTCACGCCGTACTTGTCGAGCAGGGCGAGGAGGGTACGACGCTGTGGCCGTACCCGGGCCGTCTCGATCCGGTAGAGCGTCGCGGGGTTGACACCGGTCTGCTCGGCCACCTCTTCCCGGGTCAGGTTGGCGGCGGTACGCAGACCACGCAGCTCACTGGCGAGCCGACGCAGCCGCACGGTGGGTGGTTGCCGACGTGCGGGCAAATCGATATCCCCTTTGCTCCGACTTCGGCTAGCAGTGTCCCTGTCGTCCCGCGCCAGCAGCAAGGCAGGGTCGGCAAGTGAAGATAGGGCTAGTGCATACCTTGCAAAGTCCTATCGACTAGCGCATCCTATGCAATAGGTCACGGGGGATGTTCGGGTTGTGACACAGGGCCGGCGCAGGGCGGATGGCCACCTCCGGGGGACCGCGTCGACCCTGGCTTCCACGTGGAGGCCGGCGGGTAGCGGCAACTGCCCGCCGACCTCCCACCCGCAGGAGGGCACCATGTCGGTCGGAATCCTCTTCGTGGCCGTCGGCTGCGCCCTGTTCGGCTTCGTCGCCGGACTGCTGACGTTCAGGGTGAAATCCAGGTGGTGCGTCACCTGCGGCAGCCCGCTCGACTGCCTCGCCTGCACGACCGCGTCCCGGCGGGTCGCGACCGTCGGACACCGGGCCCGCTGAGACTCCGATGGAGACGGGCGGGGAAATGTCAGGACGGTCACCTGCCAGCAGCACTGCCAGGGTCGGCGCGGAGCCGGCCGGGACGGGCCCGCCCGCCGAGTTCTCCGCCCACGACCTGGTGGTGGAGAGCCGCTTCTACGCGGCGATGTCGCGGCTCGCCGAGGTCGCCTGGCAGCGGGACATGACCGCCGAGGCCCTGCTCGTCCTCGTCGACCTGCTGATCCCGGACCACTTTCCGAGTCAGATTCGGCACCCGAGCGCAGTGGACTCGTGACTCTTCGCGTACATGGTGGATGCCATGGGGGACAGGGTTCGGAGCAGCGACACGCTCCAGGTGATGCTGGCCTGGCTCGGCAGTCCGGTGAGTCTGCTCGCCGTGGTGGTGCTGGTGGTCAACGACCACGTCGGGAAGGCCGCCCACCCCGGGCTGGTCACCGGCAAACTCAGCGATGTCGCCGGGTTGCTCTTCGCCCCGGCACTGCTCGCCGTCGTACTCGCCGGGCTGCTCCCGCGGTTGGCCCCGACCCCGCTGGCGGTCACCGCCCTGACCACGGTCGGAGTGGTCTTCACGGTCGTCAAGGCGGCCCCGGTCGGGGCGGCGACCGCGTCCGTGCTCTGGAGTGTGCTGAGTGGACCGTCGGTGGTGCTCGCCGACCGTACCGACCTGGCGGCGCTGCCGGCGCTCGGCGTCGCCTGGTGGACGTACACCCGGGCCCGACGCCGGCCGGCGACCCGGCAGGCGGTACGCCGGATCGGCGTGTTCGTCGTGCTGCCCGGCGCGCTGCTGGCGGTCGCCGCGACCAGCGCGCCCCAGTACCCGAGTCTGGAGGCCGTCGGGGTCTGGCGGGACACCCTGGTGGTCGGGGAGGCCAACGCGTACTACGGCCCGGGCGACGACCAACTCGACTGGTGGGCCGGTGGGCCGGACGGACGGGACTGGCGGGAGATGACCCCGGAGGAGACCGACGCCGTGACCTTGGAGTTGCCCGACGACTCGGTCCGGCAGCGGCAGGTCTGTCTCCCCGACCAGCACTGCTACCGGCTGGTCCCGGGTCGGCTGGCGGTCGAGGAGAGCCGGGACGGGGCAGCCACCTGGCGGACGAGCTGGGAGGTCCCCGAGCCGCATCGGCAATGGCTCGCCCGGTACTACGACGACGTACGGGACCCGGACGTCGAGGTCGTTTCCCGGGCGCTGGCGGTACGCTCGGTGGCGGGCGGCCACATCGTGGTGGTGGCGAACGGAAGGGACGGGATAGCCGTCCGGGACGTTACCGGTACCTGGTCCCGGATCGGGTTCAGGGCCTACTCCGCCAGGGTGGCGAGGCCGGTCCCGCTGCCGGAGCCGCGCCGACCGCCCGACGGGCTCCAAGTGGAGATCGCCCTCGGGCTGATGTTCGGGTGCGTGGCGATCTGCCTGGGCTGTGGGTTGCTGACCCGACCGGACGGTGCCTCGGTGAGCTGGTTCGTGGCCACCGCCGTGCTCGGACTCCCGTTCCTGCTGGCCGGCCTCGCGGCGTACCGGATCGGGGGCGTCCCGGTGGCGCTGGCGCTGGCGCCGTTGGGCGCGGTGCTGATCCTGGTCGGGGTAGTCGGCGCGGTCGTCCTGACCGCACGGCTCCGGGGGACCCGCCGGCCGCTGCTTATCGTCGCGGTCGGCGTCCTCACCGCAGCCGGGTCGCTGCTGCCGTTCGCCGGCTGGGCGGGCGGGGTGACGGGTTACCGGGGAGCGGCCCTGCTCGGCACCGCCCTCGCGCTGCTCGGCACCGCCCTCGCCGGTTGGCTCGGCCACCGGGGCGGTCGGCCGGTCCTGCGCGACCCGCCCTGGCCGGCACCTCCGGCGGGGTGAGCGCCGGCACCTCCGGCGCCGACCCGGGCCAGCTCAGGGGCGCCCGGTGCGGACCGCGATCAGGGACTTGATCAGGCCGGCCAGCCGCTCCGCGCGGATCTCCGAGTACGGGAAGTAGTGCCGCATCTGCGACCGGTCCACCAACTCGGTCCAGAGGACCTGCTGGATCGCGATCTCTCGGCTGTCCGGACGGGTGTGCGCGAGCGGCCAGCGCCGGGCCAGCGCCACCCGCAGTCGGACCGGGGTGAACTGCATCCCCGGCGCGATCCAGTGGGGCTCGATCGGAAAGTAGCGGTACGGCGTCTGCACCCAGTGCGCGTCGGCGAGCGCGTGCACCGTCTCGGCGAACCGGAGCCGTCGTTCGTGTCCGCCGACGTGCTCCAGGACGGAGTTGGAGAAGACCAGGTCGTAGCGGCGGCTGGCGATCCGCTTCGGGAGCGCGCAGGCGTCCCCGTGGTCGACCTCGGCCCAGTCCGGTACGTCGGCCGGTGCCTCCTCGAGGTTCACCACGTGCACGTGCTTCGGCCGTACCGCGCTCTGGGCCCAGGTGCTCACCCGGCCGCCGAGGTCGATGACGGACATCTGGGCCAGGTCCGGGAACGTCTCGGCGAGCCAACCGGCCCGACGCTGTCGCCGCCGGGCTCCCCAGGAGTTCTCGCTGTCGACCAGGCGGAATCGCAACGCGTGCAGTCCCATTTGGCGAACGGTACCGATGCGGGCAGCGGCGAGGGATGTCCTAGTCGCTTGTTTGTCGCCACGATCGGTTAGTTACATTTCACCGCCCGTACAATATCCGTGCCATTTTCACAATGCGCTCGACCTGGGCCGGAGTCCGCTCAAAGGTCATCGCGGGCAATGGCGACGGTCCACGTCGTCTGGTCACGGCTTTCGACCGGGCGAATTCCCGCAGCCCGTCCGGGCCGTGGATGCGGCCGAATCCCGAGTCCCCGACCCCGCCGAACGGGAGTGTCGACATTCCGACGAAGGTGAGCGTGGAGTTCACCGCGACCATTCCGGCCCGGATCCGGGCAGCGATCTCGGTGGCCCGGCGACGGCCGAAGACCGACCCGCCGAGTCCGTACGGCAGCGCGTTTGCCCGGCTCACCGCCTCGTCCGCGTCGGCGACCCGGTTGATGGTCAGGGTCGGGCCGAAGGTCTCCTCGCGGATGGCGTCGGCGTCCTCCGGCACGCCGAGCAGGATGGTCGGCCGGACGTACGGCGGCTGCACCGCCTCCGGGCCGCCGAGCACCGCCCGCCCGCCCCGGGCGACCGCGTCGGTGATGTGCCGCCGGATCACCTCGATCTGCCGGGGCATGGTGATCGGCCCGATGTCGGCACCGTCCACCCCGACGGTGAGCCGGCCGGCCCGCTCCACCACCTTGTCGACAAACGCGTCGTGCACCGCGTCGACGACGTACGCCCGTTCGATGCCGATGCAGGACTGGCCGGCGTTGGTCAACGCCCCCCAGACGCAGGCCTCCGCGGCGGCGTCCAGGTCCGCGTCGGCGTCGACGATCATGGCGTCCTTGCCGCCGGCCTCCAGCACCACCGGGGTGAGTGACTCGGCGCAGGCGGCCATCACCCGCTTGGCGGTGCCGGTCGAGCCGGTGAACGCGACCTTGTCCACGCGAGCGTGGCAGAGCGCCGCACCGACCTCGCCGAGCCCGTGCACGACCTGGAACACCGGCTGTTCGGGTACCACCTCGGCAAAGGTGTCGACCAGCCACTGCCCGACCGCCGGGCTGTACTCGCTGGGTTTGAAGACCACGGTGTTGCCGGCGGCGAGGGCGTAGCCGATCGAGCCGAGTGGGGTCAGCACCGGATAGTTCCACGGTCCGATCACCCCGACCACGCCGTACGGCTGGTACTCCAGGTGCGCGGAGTGTTCGACGAGGACGAGCCGGGAGCGTACCCGGCGTGGTCCGAGCACCCGTTTCGCGTTCCGGTTCGCCCAGTCGACGTGCTCGATCCCCGCGAGGATCTCCACCACCGCTTCGGCGACCGGCTTACCGGTCTCCCGATGGCAGAGTGCGGCGAGTTCGGGCAGGCGGTTCGCCAGCAGCGCCCGCCACCGCGACAGCCGGGCACGGCGACCGGCGAAGCCGAGGCCGGCCCACCAGTCGGCCGCCTCTCGGGCCCGGTCGACCGCCCGGTCGACGTCCTCCGGCTCGGCGACCGGGAAGCGTCCCGCGAGTTCCCCGGTGGCGGGACTGGTGGAGACCAGTTCGCCGTCGTGGACCGTCGGCAGCCCGGTAACGGTTGTCATGGCGCGAGTGTAGACCGGAGCATTACTCGCGGGTAGGTACGCGGATGAGCACGATCGTCACCGATTCACGCACCGAACCGGCAGCGTCGGACCGCCGGCCGGACACACCGACTCGGTCCGCCGGACGTGGAGCTACGGCGGTACGAAGTGCGATGCTGGCCGGCGGAGCCGGTCTTACCTTGCGACGCTGGCCGGCGGAGCCGGCGTTGCCGCGTCGGCCACAGAACGGGGTGGATGGGGGCGGGTCCATGTCCGACGACGTGCATCTCATGCCGCTGTTGACCGTGACGAGCGGACCGCTACGCGGGGCGAGTTTCCGGCTGCGGCCGGGGCTACGCCGGATCGGCCGGGAGGACGGCGTCGACGTCCTGCTGGACGATCCGAAGGTGAGCCGTCGGCACGCCGTCGTCGAACTGGTTGGCGGGCGGGTGTTGCTCGCCGACACCGGCTCGACGAACGGAACCTGGCTCAACGACCGCCGGGTCGGTGCGGGGACCGAGCTGCGGGACGGGGACCGGATCCGGATCGGCCATGTCGAGCTGCGCTTCTTCGACCCCGGTTCGGCGCCGACCGAGCCGGTCGGCACGTTGCGTCGGCTGCCGCCGCCGGCCGCCGTACCGGCCGGCGCCGGTGTCCGGTCGGCGCTGCCGCCGGGCCCACCCGACCCGGCCGGGTCCGCGGCCGCGCTCACCATGCCGACCCAGCTGATGGATACGCCCCGGCGGTCCCGTCGGTTGCTGTTGCTGCTCGGCGCGGCCGCGGCCCTGGCCGGCTGGCTGGCCTGGACCTATCTCGCCCTGAGCTGAGGACCGGGTGACGGAACGCCGGCGGCGGACGGAACCGTCGTACGGCGGTGGTGGGTCGGCCACCGGCCCCGGGCCGGGATATGGCGCCTGACCACATGGAACGGGTCCGACCCGACTGGCATGATCGCCCGAATGAAGATCGGGCACAGGGAGATCGTCGCCAACGGCATCCGCCAGCGGGTGCTGGTGGCCGGCGCCGAGGACGGCGTGCCGGTACTGCTCATCCACGGCAACTGCTCCTCCGCCGACTTCTGGCAGCCGCTGCTGCGGCACCTGCCGGCACAGCTGCGGGTGGTCGCCCCGGACCTGCGTGGCTACGGCGGCACCGAGACCGCCCCGCTGGACGCGACCCGGGGGCTGCGCGACTTCGCCGACGACGTGGCCGCGCTGCTCGACGTACCGCAGTTGTTCGGGGCGGGGGCGCGGCCGGTGGTCGTCGGACACTCGCTCGGCGGGGGAGTGGCGATGCGGCTGCTGGTCGACCAGCCGCACCGGGTGGCCGGCCTGCTGCTGGCGGCGCCGGTGTCGCCGTACGGGTTCGGCGGCACCCGGGACCTGGCCGGCACCCCGACCACCCCCGATTTTGCCGGCACCGGGGCGGGCGGCGCCAACCCGGACTTCGTCCAGCGGCTCGCCGCGCAGGACCGGGGCACCGACGCCCCGACCAGCCCGCGCAACGTGCTGCGCGGCGCGTACGTGGCGGACCCGGCGCGCCTCGGCCCGGACGAGGACCTGCTGCTCGACTCGGTACTCTCCACCGCGGTCGGGGACGACAACTATCCGGGTACCGCCGAGCGGGTCGAGACCTGGCCGGGCACCGCGCCGGGGGACCGGGGTGTGCTGAACACCCTGGCCCCGAAGCACTTCCGGATCGCCGACGAGCTGGTCGCCGTCGAGGTCAAGCCGCCGATCACCTGGGTACGGGGTGACGCCGACGTGATCGTGTCGGACACCTCGCTGTTCGACCTGGCGTACCTCGGTTCGCTCGGTCTGGTCCCCGGCTGGCCCGGGGCGGACGCCTGCCCGCCGCAGCCGATGGTCAGCCAGACCCGGGCGGTGCTGCAGCGGTACGCGGCGGCCGGCGGCAGCTTCCGGGAGCTGGTCTTCGCCGGCTGCGGCCACTCCCCGAACGTCGAACGGCCGGCGGAGTTCGTCGCCGCGCTGCTGGAACTGACCGGCATCCGCTGAGCGCAGCGTGCTCCCGGCCCGGGGCGGGCTGTTCCGGCGGCGGCGTATGGCATGGCAGACTCGCCCGAAGTGGCTGAGCGGCCGTTCAGGTGGCGGTCCGGCGACGAGGTGGGAGGCTCCAGTGGCAGACGGGTTCACCGACGGAACCGGGATCTCCCGGGTGGGTGTCGTCGGCCTCGGCACCATGGGCGCCGGCATCGCGGAGGTCTTCGCCCGCAGCGGGTTCGAGGTGGTCGCCGTCGAGGTCACGCCGGAGGCGCTGGAACGCGGCCAAAACATCCTCACCGCCTCCACCGAGCGGGCGGTCCGCCGGGGCAGACTCGCCGAGGCCGAGCGGGACGCCCTGCTCGGCCGGGTCACCTTCGCGGCCGGACTGGCCGCGCTCGCCGACGTGGACCTGGTGGTCGAGGCGGTGCCCGAGCGGCTGGACCTGAAACGGCGGCTCTTCGCCGACCTGGACGCGGTCTGCAAGCCGGGCGCGATCCTGGCCAGCAACACCTCCTCGCTGAGTGTCACCGAGATCGCCGTCGCCACCGGTCGGCCGGGGCAGGTGCTCGGTATGCACTTCTTCAACCCGGCGCCGGTGATGAAGCTGGTCGAGGTGGTCCGGACCGTGGTCACCGCCCCCGAGGTGGTCACCGCCGTCGAGGCGCTCTGCGCCCGGCTCGGCAAGGTCGCGGTGACCATCGGCGACCGGGCCGGATTTGTCGCCAACGCGCTGCTTTTCGGCTATCTCAACCAGGCCGTCGCCATGTACGACGCCGGCCACGCCTCCCGCGAGGAGATCGACGCCGCGATGCGGCTCGGCGCCGGGCTGCCGATGGGGCCGTTCGCCCTGCTGGACCTGATCGGGCTGGACACCGCGTACGAGATCCTGGAGACCATGTACCGGCGGGGTGGCCGCAACCAGCGACACGCCCCGGCGCCGTTGCTGCGCCAGCTGGTCGTGGCGGGACTGCTCGGCCGCAAGTCCGGCCAGGGCTTCTACCGGTACGAGCGGCCGGGCTCGGGGAAGGTCGTACCGGACGGGTGGACGCCGGCGGGGGCGTCACCGGCCGCGCCGGCCGCCCCGGAGGACGGCCGTCCGGTCGGGACCGTCGCCGTGGTCGGGTCCGGTGCGCCGGCCGCCACCCTCGCCGGCCTCTTTACCGGGGCCGGATACACCGTGCTCCCGGTGCCGTGGACCAGGGCGGAACCCCTGGCGCCGGCGGGAGCCGCCGACCCGGCGACGGCTGGGACCGGCGGTGTCGACCTGGCCGGGCTCGCCGACGCGGACCTGGTCGTGGTGGCGACCGCCGGGCCCGTGGCGGCGACTGCCGGGCCCGGGACGGCGACCGCCGCCGTCGGGACTGCCGACGCCGTCGGGGTGACCGGCGACGAGCTGGCCGGGGCGCGGGCGCTCTTCGCCGAACTGGGCCGGCGGTGCGGGCCGGGAACGGTGCTCGCCGCCACCGGCGCCGTGCTGCCGGTGACCCACCTGGCGGTCGCGTCCGGCCGCCCGGCCGACGTGGTCGGTCTGCACTTCGGCACGGTCACGCCGGAGGCGCCGCTGGTGGAGATCGTCCGTACCGTGCTCAGTTCGACGGAGGCGGTCGCCACCGCCCGGTCGGTCTGCGCCCGGCTCGACCGGACCGCCGTGGTCTGCCCCGACCGCGCCGGGTACGTCGTCAACAACCTGCTGTTCCCGTACCTGAACGACGCGATCCGGATGCTCGCGGAGTCGTACGCGACGGCGGACGACATCGACCACGCGATGACGCTCGGCTGTGGTTACCCGGTCGGGCCGTTCGCCCTGCTGGACCGGATCGGTCTGGACGTCGCGCTGGCGGTCCAGGGTGGAATCTACGATGCGACCCGGGAACCGGGACTGGCGCCGGCGCCGCTGCTGGAGCAGTTGGTCACCGCCGGCTGTCTCGGCGAGCGCACCGGTCGCGGCTTCCGCGACCACCCGGTGACCCCGACCAGTTGACCTCCGGCGTCCGTCAGCGGGCGAGTCTCAGGTTGACCGCCGCGTTGCTGGCCCGGCCCGCCTCGGTGAGCCGGTAGACGAACCGGTCGGCGAGTGACCGGGCGTCCGGGTCCGGCCGGTAGACGACCGTGCCGGCGCTGGTGATCTGCACCGTGCCGTACGTCGGCGGGGTGACGACGCTCAGCCGCGCGGCGGCGGTGGCGAAGTCGTTGGCCCGTACCGCGAGGTTGGTGGCCCGGAGACCGCTGACCCGGAAGTTGTCCAGGATCGCGGTGGGGCTCGGGTGGAAGGTGCCGGTGCCGGTACCGAGGAAGACTTCCTGGCTGCCGGTCATGGTGCTGGTGGTCCGGACGTCCAGGTGGCCGTCTCCGTTCACGTCCAGCGCCTCGACCGTCCAGTGGTCGTCGCCGTGGACATCGCCCTTCAGGTCCACCACCGTGCCGTCGTCGAGCACCACGACCACGCCGCTGAAGTAGCTTCCGCAGCCCTCGAAGTATCCGATGACCACGTCCATCGCGCTGTCGGTGTCGAAGTCCGCGAGTTGGAACTCCGGGCGACCGGAGCAGTACCGGACCGGGCCGGGGCTCAGTGCACCGGTGCCGGCGTTGAGGTAGGTGGTGAAGCCGTCGCCCTGGTCGGTCCACTCGTAGATGTCCTGCCGACCGTCCCCGTTGAAGTCGGCGGTGCCGATGTAGCTGGGCTGGAAGATGGTGTCGAAGCCGGCGGACACGGCGAAGTCGTCGAGCACCAGCAGGGTGTGGTCGACCGACGGCGGCGGTCCGGAGAACCAGGTGACCGCCAGTTCGGCCGCGACGTCACCGTCGAGGTCGAGTCCCACCCCCATGTCCGGGCAGTACGGCGCGGAGAGGTACGGATAGGCGTGTGGCGGTCCGTAGCCGCCGCCGGACAGGCCCAGCTCCACCGTGACCACACACTGGCCGGGGCCGGGCAGCTGGCCGAGGGTGTTCCGGTCGGCGCGTCCGTCGCGATTGACGTCGGCGATGATCGGCTCGTCCGGCCCGCCGGCCCGGACCGGTGCGGTCGTGGCGGCCAGGGCCACGGTCACCGCGGCGGTGACGGTGGCGATTCGCCGAATCCACATGGTGCCTCCTCAGCCCTGATCAGCTGCTCCGGCGGCGGAGTCTCCACTGCAGATTAGGTCGGTTTTGTCATCATCAGGGGTAAATGCAGGTAATCCGACAGTCCGCTGAGGATCAATCCGGCGGCGGTGAACGCCGGCACCGCCAGACGTCGCCGGTCCCGGCGTCAGGGCGTGATCTTGACAATGACCGTCGCGTCGCTGGTCCGGCCGTCCTGGGTGACCCGGTAGACCAACCGGTCGGTCAGCCCGGGCGTGGAACCCGGAATGTAGACGATGGACCGATCGGCCCGCACCTGCGCCGTACCGGCCGTCGGTGGGGTGACAATGCTGATCTTCGCCCGGCGACTGGCCCAGTCGTTGTCGAGCAGCGGGATGTTTGTGGGCGCGGCGCCGCTGACCGTGACGGTGTCCCGGAGCGCGAGCGGCGACCTGACGAACGTACCGTCACCAACGCCGAGGAAGGTGGTGGGCAGCCCGGTCGGTAGGTGATAGGTGAGCACGTCGGGCACGTTGTTGTGGTCCGCGTCCAGCACGTGGACCGTCCAACACCGCTCGCCGTCCGTCATGTTCTGGAGTTCGACTGCGGTGCCGTCGTCGAGCACCACCACCACACCCCGGGTGCCGTCGGCGCACCGGTCGACGTACGTGAGCGCGACGTCCATCGCGCCGTCGCGATCGAAGTCGGCGAGTTGGTGGTCGAACTGTCCGGAGCAGTACCGGACCGGGCCGGGCCGCAGTGCCCCAGCCCCGTCGTTGAGGTAGGTGGCGAACCCCTGCCCCTGGTCGGTCCACGCGTAGAGATCCTGCCGTCCGTCTCCGTCGAAGTCCGCCAGTCCGAGAAAGTTGGGCAGGGGGAGCGCCGGGAAGCTGGACGACACCGCGAGGTTTCGCAGCACCACCAGATCATGGATGGACCTGTCACCAGGATGACCGCCGTACCAGCCGAGGACCAGTTCGTCCATGCCCGGATCCTCGGCCGTCGCGGGGGTGTCGAGATCAACCGCCACGCCCAGGTCGGGGCATCGGGCCGACGCGCCGCGTCCAGGTGCCTGGTAGGTGTACTGGCGCGGCGGGAGATGCCCTCCCTCGGGTCTGCCGAACTCGACGGTGACGGTGCATGCGCGGGGCGCGGCGCCGAGCCGGGCCCGGTCGACCGGGCCGTCGCCGTTGAGGTCGCCGTACAGTGGTTCGCCGGGTCCGCCCGCCCGGGCGGGCGGGACACCGACCGTGCCTACCGCGATGATCGTCGCCATGGCGGCCACTGCCGCGAGCGGGCTTCTCCACATGACCTTCCTCCGAAGTGGTGAGACGCGGCGCGGACTCGGTGGTTCGGTGGCATCATCCGATGATCTTGAGGCTGACCGCGGCGTTGCTGGTCCGGCCGTCCTGGGTGAGGCGGTAGATGAACGTGTCGGTCCGGCCGTGGGTGGGGTTCGGGGTGTAGATGACGGTTCCGCTGGTGGTGACCTTCACCGTGCCGTGCCGGGGTGGGGTCCAGATGGTGACCCTGGCCCGGGCGGTGGCGTGGTCGTTTCCAAGTACCTGGATGCCGGTCGCCTTGACACCGCTGACCGTCGGGTAGTCGCGGATGGCGACCGGGGACCGGACGAAGGAGCCGTTGCCGAGGCTGATGAAGGTGGTGATCTGGCCGTTGAGCTGGTTGTAGGTGGTCACGTCGATCAGCCCGTCGCGGTTGGCGTCGGCCGTCTCCACCGTCCAGCTCGCGAGCCCGTCCACGTCTCCGTGCAGGTTGACCTGGGTGCCGTCGTCAAGGACCACGACCACGCCGCTGAAGTAGTCGGCGCATCCCTCGATGTACGTGATAACGACGTCCATCGCGGCGTTCTGGTCGAAGTCGGCGAGCTCGGGGGTGTGCGGGCCGGCACAGTAGCGGACCGGACCCGGCACGAGTGTCCCGGTGGTGGTGGCGAGATAGGTGGCGAAACCCTCACCCTGGTCGGTCCACTGGTAGATGTCCTCCCGCTGGTCGCCGTCGAAGTCGGCGGTGCCGAGATAGCTGGGCTGGTAGATGGTGTTGAACCCGTGGGCCACCCGGAAGTTGTCCAGCACCAGCAGGGTGTTCGAGACGGTGGTCGGCGGCCCGGCGAACCAGGCCACCGCGAGCTCGGCCGGGACGTCGGCGTCGAGGTTGACCCCCACCCCCATGTCCGGACAGTTGGGCTCGTCCGCCGGCAGGGTCAGATAGGTGTACGTCTGCGGTGTGCCGTAACCACCGCCGGACAGCCCAAGGCTGACCGCCACCCGGCAGTTCGACGCGGCCGTCACGACGAGGTCGAGCACCGCCCGGTCCGGCCGGCCGTCCCCGTTCACATCGGCGATGATCGGCTCGCCGGGCCCACCGGCCGAGGCCGGGAGCGCGCCGAGACCCACCACGCCGACCGCTGCCATGGTCACCGCCATGGTCGCCGCGGCGATCCGTCTACCCCTCATGGCACGCCTCCTCGGGCTGGCCAACCCGACCGGGTTGGACTCATCCGGTCCACCGGATGTACACGACCGCGCTGCTGCGGCGGCCGTCGTCGGTCAGTTGGTAGGTGATCCGGTCGGTCGTGCCGTGGTTCGCCCGGGGGCGGTACACGATCCGGCCACCGCTGATCACCTGCGCGGTGCCGTACCGGGGCGGCGAGGTGATGGTGACCGTCGCCGAACTGGTCGCCCAGTCGTTGTCGAGCACGTTGATGGTCACGGCGCGGGTGCCGGTGAGGTAGACGGCGTCGGTGTTCGCCTTCGGGGACTGGACGTACCGGCCACCGGTGTTGATGAAGTAGTCGACCTCGCCGGTCAGTCGGGACGCGGTCCGGATGTCCGGGAGCCGGTCGCCATTGAGGTGGGTCACCTGGGCGGTCCAGGTCTCCACGCCGACCGGATCGGATTCCAGCTCCTGTGCGCTGCCGTCGTCGAGCACCACCGCGACCCCGCTGGCGAAGGTGGCCGACAGGCACCGTTCGGTGTAGCTGTTGACCAGGTCCGTCCGGCCGTCGACGTCGAGGTCGCTCAGCTCGTACTGGATCGGCTTGGCGCACCACTGGGCCGGTCCGTGGGTGAGCGTGCCGTTGCCCAGGTTCAGGTATGTCTCGATGCCCTGTCCCTGGTCGGTGACGAGGTAGACGTCCGTCCGGCCGTCGCCGTTGAAGTCGGCCTCGCCCAGGTAGTACGGCGCGAAGATCGCCGAGACCAGGCCGAACGACGGCTGGAACGCGGTGTCCAGCACCATCAGGTTGTACGGCACGGTCGGCGGTGGGCCCGGGAACCAGGCCACCACCAGTTCCTCGGTGCGGTCGGTGTCCAGGTCGACCGCCACCCCCAGTTCCGGGCAGCGGGTGCCGGCTCCGGTGCCGCCGGGTCGCAGGTAGACGTAGGCCGCCGGAAGTCGGTAGTCCCCGGACGGGGTGCCGTATTCCACGATCACCGAGCAGAGGTCCGGGTCGACGACGCCGAGGGTGACCCGGTCGGTGAGGCCGTCACCGTTGACGTCGCCGAGGATCTGTTCGCCCCGACCGCCGGCCCAGGCGGGAGCGGGGGTGAGGCCCCCCACCCCACCCGCCGTGACCAGCAGCATCGCCACTGTCAACATCGCTGTCCGCTTCCGCCACATGGCGTTCGCCTCCTCGTGGATACGTCGGTCCGCCGGATTCAGCCCGGGAGCTGGATGGTGACGGTCGCGCTGCTGCGTCTGCCCTCTTCGCGGAGTTGGTAGCTGAACCGGTCGGTGCGGCCGTACCGGGGGTTCGGTCGGTAGACGATCCGGCGGTCGGACTGGACCTGGACGCTGCCGTACCGGGGTTGCTGGGTGACGACCACGTCGACGTTCCGGGTCGCGTGATCGTTGGCCAGTACGTCGATCGCCAGCGCCTTGACCGAGGCGAGTCGGACCCGGTCGGTGTTCGCGTCCGGCGTTCTGATGAAGAGGGTCTCGGTGCCGACGGTGCGGTTGATGAAGTGGCTGACCCGGCCGGTGTCCCGGTTCACGGTCCGGACGTCGATGTACCGGTCGTCGTTGGCGTGCACCACCCGGCTGTCCCAGGACGTCGCGCCGGTCGGATCGCTCTCCAGGACTTGCGCGACCGGACCCTCGTTGCGGATCCGCAGCACTCCGCTGCTGTTGTCGGCACAGCTGCGTTGGTAGGTGACCAGGGTTCCGTCGATGCCGTCCTGGTTGAAGTCGCTCACGATGACGGCAGGGCTGTCGACGGTGCAGAACGCGACCGGGCCCGGCACCACCGAGGCGCCGTTGATCACGAAGTTCTGCACTCCGCCGGGCCCCACGTCGTACGGACTCGGCCGGCCGTTCCCGTCGAACATTCCCATCCCGACGAAGCTGGGCTGCCGGATGATCGAGGTGTGGTAGGCGCTGGGTACGAAGGTCGGCGGCTGCAGGACGAGACGGTTGAAGGAGACCGTGACCGGGGCGCCGGTGGACCAGCCCACCCAGAGTTCGTCGGCGGGATCGTCGTCCACGTCGAGCGCGACCCCGACGTCCGGGCAGTGCGCGTCGGAGCTGCCGTTCGGACGCAGGTAGGTGTAGGCGACCGGCGGCGCGAGGACGCCGGCCGCCCGACCGAACTCGACGACGGTCGAGCAGAGGTTGGGGGCGGTCTCGCCGAGGACGGCGAGGTCGGTGATTCCGTCGGCGTTGAAGTCGCCGTAGAGGGGGTCACCGGGTAGGGCTGCGTGGGCGGCGGGTGCCGCCGCGCTGGTCGCGACCGCGACGAACACCGCAACCACTGCCGCAAGGCGCCTGCTCGACATGGATGCCTCCTGCTGTCTTCCCCGTTCCGTATGGCTGGCTGCTCCTGATACGGACGGTAGACACCTTTTGATGGAGTTCATTGTTGTCTGACCGTGATCCGACAGCGGCGGTGGGAACATTTCCGCAGCTCAGCGCGGTTGCTCGGTTACGGTTCGCGCGGATAGCTGAGGTAGACCACGGCGCTGCTGCGCCGGTCGTCCCGGATGACGGTGTAGGTGAACCGATCGGTCCGGCCGTGGGTCGGGTTCGGCGAGTAGAGGATCCGGCGGTCCGTCAACACCTGGACCCGGCCGTACCGGGGTGGGCTGCTGATGACCAGCCGGATGTTCGAGGACACCCAGTCGTTCGCCAGCACATCGATGGCGATCGGTCGATTCGTGGGTAGGGTGACCCGGTCGGTGTTCGCCTTCGGCCCGCGTACGAACGTGCCGTCGCCCCTCCCGAGGAAGTGGTTGACCTCTCCGGTGGCCGTGTTCTCGGTCCAGATGTCCCGGTTCCGGTCGCTGTTGGCGTCCAACAGCCGGACTCGCCAGACGGTCTCGTTCCGTGGATCGAATTCGAGCTGCTGAGCGGTGCCGTCGTCGAGCACCACGACCACCCCGCTGCCGCCGTCGGCGCAGCCGTCGGTGTACGACACGAGACCGTCCATCGCCCGGTTTCCATTGAAATCCTGAAGCTGGACGGTCGGCGGTCCCGCCGTACACCACTGCTCCGGACCGAGTTGTCCCACGCCGTTGATGAAGACGTAGGTGGCGAACCCACCGTGGCCGTACGAGTAGGGGGTGGGGACGCCGTCACCGCTGAAGTCCGCGTTGCCGAGGAAGACCGGGGTGATCGGCGAGGTGAAGGTCGACACCACCCGGAAGTTGTGGTCGACGATCACGCGGTTGTAGTTCAGGCCCGCTGGTGGACCCGAGCTCCAGCCGAGCCAGAGTTCGTCCATGAGATCGCCGTCCTCGTCAAACGCGGTCCCGATGTCCGGGCAGTCCGACGCCTCGCCGCCGGGGCGCAGATAGGTGAAGGCGATCGGTGGCTGGTAGACCCCGGGGCCTGTGCCGTACTGGACGATGATCGAGCAGAGGCCCGGGTTCACGGAACCGGTGACGGCGAGGTCCGGGATGTCGTCGTTGTTGAAGTCGCCGACGATCGCATCGCCCGGTCTGCCGGCCGAGGCGGGCTGCGTGGCGGACGGTACCGCGATGAGTGCGGCGGCGGTGGTGAGGATGGTCAGGGTGGTGATGCGCCTGCTCCGCATGGCGCCCTCCTTGCTCCGTAGCCGCCGCCCGTCGAGGACGACCGCTATTCGCGGACGTTAGACCCGTATGCGGAGATTCGCGTCACACTGACCGTGATCTGACAACTACTTCAAGTGATGAAAGTCCCGGTTGGTGCCGTGATCCACCCGCGTCGGCGCTGCGTACCCTGGAAAGGTGAGCCCACGTCGCAACCGTCCCCGCCCCGAGGAGGCCCCACCGCTGGACCGGGAGCGACTGGAACGCGGCGTCGGCTCGGTCCAGACCTGGCAGGACGGCGAGTGGCAGGTCCGGGCCATCCCCGCCTCCGCCGCGGCCAAGACGTACCGCTGTCCCGGCTGTGTCCAGGAGATCCGCCCGGGGGTCGCGCACGTGGTGGCCTGGCCGGCCGACGGTCGGGGTGACCTGGGCGATCGGCGGCACTGGCACACCGGCTGCTGGCGGGCCCGGGACCGGCGGGCCCCCGGAGTGGAACGCTCCCGCAGCGCCCCCCGGTACGGCTGACCGGGCCGACCTGGGTGAGACTGGACCGGTGAGCACACCGATCCGCGCCGCCAGCATCCTGCCCGCCCGCCGGGAGGACATCGAGCTGCACACCGCCGACGGCCTGCGCCTGGTCGGCGAACTGGCGCTGCCGGCCGACCGGGACCCGGTCGCCACCCTGATCTGCCTGCACCCGCTGCCCACCCACGGCGGGATGATGGACAGCCACGTGTTCCGCAAGGCCGCCTGGCGGCTGCCCGCGCTCGCCGACCTCGCGGTGCTGCGCTTCAACACCCGGGGCACCAGCAGCGTGCGCGGCACCAGCGAGGGGACCTTCGACGCCGGCGACGCCGAGCGGTACGACGTCGCCGCCGCCATCGAGTACGCCGAGTTCCACGAGCTGCCGAACATCTGGCTGGTCGGCTGGTCGTTCGGCACCGACCTCACCCTCCGGCACGGCTGCGACCCCGGGGTGGTCGGGGCGATCCTGCTCTCACCACCGCTGCGGACCGCCGGCGACGAGGACCTGGCCACCTGGTCCGCCTCCGGCAAGCCGTTGACCGCGCTGGTCCCGGAGTTCGACGACTACCTGCGCCCGGACGAGGCCCGGCACCGGTTCGGGGTCGTGCCGCAGGCGGAGGTGGTCGGGGTGCCCGGGGCCAAGCACCTCTGGGTCGGCGCCGCCGAGACGGTGCTGGACGAGATCGTCCGGCGGGTCAACCCGGCCGTACCGGTGCCGCTGCCGTCGACCTGGGACGGTCCGATGGAGACCGGCGACGCCAGCGCGTACGCCGACCGTACGGTGGCCGCGTTCGCCGACGTACCGGTGTCGGAACGCGGCGCGGACTGACCGGTCTCGGAACGCCGGGTCGGCTGACCGGTCAGCCGGTCCGGGCTGGTTGAGGGGGCAGGCCGGGCTGGCGGTGGGGTCAGGCGGGACGCCGGAGACCGCCGGCCGCCGGCGCGCCGTCGGCCGGACCCGATTCGGTGATCTCCACCGGAGCGAGTTCGGCGGCGGGCGGCCAACCGGCCAGCCACACCCGCCGCTGCCGCCACACCTCGCGCCAGTAACCGGCCCGCCCGGTCAGTCGGGCGGCCGCCGCCCGGGTCGCGATACCGAGCCGCAGCAGCACCCGGCCGAGCCGAGCCCGCGACCGGGACCAGCGCAGCCGCTGGAAGGTGACCTGGCCGCGCAACAGCATCACCCGTTTGCCGGCACTGGTCGACGCGGCGCCGCCGACGTGCACCACCCGGGCGGTCGGCACCAGCACCGGGCGGGCCCCGATCGCGGTCGCCCGCAGGCAGAGGTCGAGGTCCTCGCTGTACATGAAGTAGTCCGGGGTGAAGCCGTCAAGCTGGGCGAAGAGCGTGCGGCGGACCAGCAGCAGACAGCCGGAGGCGGCCGGCACCCGGACCAGGGTCGACCGGTCCAGCCAGGGCAGCGCCTCCCGGTTGAAGAACCGGGAACGCGGAAAGAGCTTGGACAGGCCGGTGGCGAAGCAGGTGAGGGTCCACAGCGACGGCGGCCCGAAGACCGAATGGCCGTCGTCGGTGCCGTCCGCGCCGAGGGTACGACCGGCGTAGACGCCGTGGCCCGGATGCTCCCCGGTGGCGGCGAGCAACTCGCCGATGACGTTGCCGACCGGCTCGGTGTCCGGGTTGAGCAGCAGGAGCCAGTCACCCCGGGCCCGGGCCGCGCCGACGTTGACCGCCCGGGCGAACCCGACGTTGCGGGCCAGCCGGACCACCTGCGCCTCCGGGAAGGTCGCTGCCACCGCCGCCGCCGAACCGTCCGTCGAGTTGTTGTCGACGACGATCACCTCGTACGGCTCGCCGGGGCAGGCCGTGGCGAGGCTGGACAGGGCGGTCAGGATCAACTCGCGGGTCTGGTACGACACCACGATCACGCTCACCAGCGGCGTCACGACCCCGCCCCCGTCATCGGTTCACCGTCCGGGCGGCGGCTGGACTCGTCGCGTCCCCACTGCCCCCGGGTCCCCGGTCGGCGGGCGGAGGCGGCGGCCAGCAGGGTCAGCCCGACGTAACAGACTCCGGCGGGCAGCAGCCACGGGCGGGGCAGCACCACGTCGACCAGCCAGGACGTCCGACGGGCCGGCCGGACCTGGTCGTCGGCGGCCCGCAGGGTGGCGTTGCCGGCCCGGACCCGGCCGAGCCGGCGCAGCAGGTCGGCGGTGCGTCGCGGGGTGGCCACCACGGTCGCCACCGAGGTCACCTCGCGTTTCTCGGCCTCGGTGAACTGCGCGTCCAGGAACAGGTCGTCGGCGATCACGTCCGGGAACCGGTCGAACCGGGCCCGGCCGGCGGCGGAGAGTGCGATCGCGCCCCGGCCGAAGAGCGCGTTCCGGTACGCGGGATGCCGGCCGTTGATCGCGTAGTAGGCGCGTACCAGCAGGGGGCGGCCGGTGGTGTCCAGCCGGCGGCCCGGCGCGGCGGCCAGCACCCCCGGCTCGTCGAGCGCGGCGACCAGCGCCCGGACCCCGGCGGTGGCCAGCCCGATGTCGGCGTCGAGATAGATCCGGGGAAACGCGGTCGCGGCGGCGTCACCGGCGTTCAGCGCGCCCGGCTTGCCGGCCGCGGGCAGTTCGAGGACCGTCACCCCGGGCACCCCGCGCGCTACGTCGGCGGTGCCGTCGGTGCAGCCGTTGGCGACCACCACCACCTCGAACTCGCCGGGAGCGGCGCCGGCGAGCAGGGTCCGCAGGGTACGGCCGAGCACCGCCGCCTCGTTGTGCGCGGCGATCACCACACTGGTCACCACGGCGCCCGCCCGGTCAACGCGAGCCGGATCCGCCGGGCGGCGTTGCGTCGGCGCAACCGCCAGCCCTGGTATTCCCGCAGGTCGAGCGGGGCGGCCTGGACCACCCGGGCGGAGTGCCGCATCTGGGCCGTCCACTCGGCGACCGTGGTCACCCCGGTACGGCGGGCCGACAGCGGCCGGCGGGCCAGGAAGTCGGCGTCCGTCTTGTAGATGGTGTGCGGACTGCGCGGGTCGTCCATGTGGTCCTCGGGGAGGAAGGGGTGGTACCAGCCGTTGACCCAACCGAGCCGGGCGGAGCGCAGGCACCAGGCGGTGAAGGTCTCCCCGTCACGCAGCGGACCAACCTGGTCGAGCATCTCCCGTTTGAGCAGGTAGCCGCTGCCCTGCACCCAGTGGTTGCGCAGCAGCCGGTGCCCCCCGGGACAGTCGGCGAGCTTCGCCGCGACCAGGGTCCCGTCGACGTCCTCCGGCGGGAAACGCCAGGTGCCGACCACCCCGAGGCCGGGTACGTCCCGGTGCGCCCGGCGTAGCACGTCGAGCCAGGTCGGGTCGGGCAGGCAGTCGTCGTCCACCTTGCTCAGGTACGCCCCGGTCGACTCCCGCCACAGCCAGTTCGTCGGTTCGGTGAGCCCGGCGTTGACCGGACTGTGGTGGAACCGGTGCACCCGCGGATGGTGGCGGAACTCCTCGACCGCGTCCAGGGTGGGCTGGTCGGTGCCGTTGTGCCAGAGCCACACCCGGGCGTCCGGGGGACACGTCCTCAGCAGGTGCGGCAGCGAGAGCCGGACGTACTCCGGCCGGTCGTACGTGATCATGAGGATGTCGATGCCGTCGTCGCTCATGGCGCCTCCTCGCTGCGCTCCGCCGGGCTGGTCCGGGCGACCCGGGCGGCCCGGCCCGCCTCGATCACGTTGATCCGTTCCGCCCTGGTCAGCCGCCACAACGCACCGGCCAGGCCGAGCAGCAGGTGCACCGTGATGAAAAACGTCGTGAAGTACATCGAGTCGAAGGTGAAGCCGGAGACGGCGGCCACCCCGAGCGCCACCGCGAGCACCGCCGCCAGGTCACGGTCGCGTTCCGAGCGGGCGAACCGGCGTACCCGGCCGGCGACCACCACCCCGGACATGAAAAAGACGGTGAGCCCGACGACCCCGATGATCCCGGTCTGCACCAGGGTGGTCAGCCACTGGTTGTCGAGCAGTTGGTACAGCTCGGGCAGGAACGTGCCGATGCCCCGGCCGAGCCAGGGGCGTTCCTGGATGAACGGCGTGACGTAGTCGTAGTCCTCCACCCGGGCCTGCACGCTCGGGTCGCTCTCCCCGGCGAGCAGCAGCGACTTCAACGTGGCGAGCAGCCCCGGCCGGACGGTCTGGATCAGTGCGGTGAGGAAACAGCCGACCACCAGCACGTTGAACGTGGTCCGCAGCGGCCAGACCAGGATGAAGAGCAGGATGGCGGCGCCGAGGGCGAGCACCCCGGTCCGAGACAGCGAGATCGGGATGACCGCCGCCTGGACCATCGCCAAGGCGCCGTAGATCTGCCGGTCCCGCCGCTTGTCGGCGAACCGGGCGAAGTGGATCGCCACCACCAGGCCGATCACCATCAGCACGCTGAACTCGATGTAGTGCCCGGCGGTGCCGGCGACCCGGACCAGCCCGTCCCCGCCCCGCTCCCGGAAGCCGACCACCTCCCGGTGGAACGTCAGCACCGGCGGAAGCTTCATGTACGTGGTCAGGTCGATCCGGGTGACGAACTGGGTCAGCGCGACGAACGCCATGAAGGTGCAGCCCCAGCAGAGCCAGCGCAGGATCGTGTCGATCCGGTCCCGGGTCAGCACGCCGTCGGCGGCGGCGAGCAGGATCCCGGCGCCGGCCAGCGCCTGCAGCAGGGTCCGCTCCGCGCCGTTGACCTCCAACACCGGCATGCCCCGGGCCTGCCCGGCGACGTAGGAGAGCAGCAGGGTGACCAGGTAGATCGCCATCGCCCAGCGCATCGGCTGCTGGCCGCGGGTGGCCAGGTTGGGGTGCAGTCGGCTCAGCGCCCACCAGACGAGCAGCCCGAACCCCACCATCAGCCCCGGCTTGCCGAGGTCGCTCAGCGGCGGGAAGACCAGCCGGAACGGCAGCAGGTAGGCGAGCAGCAACGAGGCGATGACGGCCGCCGTCGCGTCCGGGAAGTGACGTACGGCGGGGGCGATGCCGTCGTACACGGTGTCGGATCGCCGCGCGGATAGGTAGGTCGGCACGTCGCTCGTCTCGTCCGTGCGCCGTCATCCGGCGCTGCTGGGGCTTTCGGCGATCACTGGGCCGAATCGTCGGCGGGGTTGCGGACGGTGGCCAGCAGGATGGTCTCGTCGGGCTGCCCGGACCGGTACTCGCCCCGGGGCGCCGGGCCGAAGGTCGCGTTCCGCTCATTGACACCGGGTCCGCGTTCGTCGGCGGCGTGCGCGCCGCCCCGGTCGTCCGTCTGCCGTCCGGTAATCCGCCCGGCGGGGACCGAGAGGGGCTGGGTGAGGTCCCGCTCGCCGCCCGCTGCCGACCCGGCGGAGCGGGCGGCCGGGGCCGGGGTCACCGCAGGCTGGCCGCCGCCCCGGGCCGGCCCGACGGTCGCCTGGCCACCGTTCCAGGTCATCGGGGTACGCGGGTCGCGCCGGCCGAGCCGGGCGGCCGCCCGGCGGCGGAGCACCGCGTCGTAGACGACGGCGGCGACCGCGGCCAGCAGCAGACCGATCGCGGCGATCACCACCTGCGCCCGGAGCACGTTGGAACGGGACGGGACGATGTTCAGCCCCGGGTCGAGCACCTGGGTGGTGATCTGCTCGCCGGGCTTCGGCCGGTACTCGGCCTGCTTGCCGGCCACCTCGTCGGTGAGCAACTGGGTCACCGCGGTCACGGTCGCCCGCGCGCTCTGCTCGGTGGCGGCGGTTACCGCCACGGTCAGGATCGAACTGCGGGTCACCAGGCCGACCTCGTAGTCCGGGTCGCCGCCAGCCGTCGCCACCTTCATCCGGGCGTCGTGCGAGGAGATGGAGATCTGCACCGCCTGGGCCATCGCGTTCTCGCCGATCCGCAGCCACGGGTTGCCCGGCTGCGGGGTCGCGTTCGGCGCCGGGGGGGCCTGCGCGGTGGTCGGCGGGACGAGCAGGATGGCCACCTCGGTCTTGTACTCCGGCTGGATCGCCAGTCCGAACGCGAAGGCGGCGCCGAGGGTCCCGACCACGATCGGGGCCGAGACGTACCACCGCCGAAACATGAGTTTCAGCAGGTCGAGAAGGTCCATCGGGCGGCCCCTTCGCCGGGTGCGGATGTGCTGGTGTCGTCGTCGTTACGGCAGCGCCGGTCAGTTCGGCAGGCGCGCGGCATCGGCTCCGCTATCGGGTGAAACTTCGTTGTAGCCGTTTGGCGACGGCCGGAGCAATCGATCCCAGAGTCGGATGTACGACTTGACCTGGTGGTCCCAGGCGAGTTCGGCAATGAACCGCTGGCGACCCGTACGGCGCATTTCCGTCCGGGCGTGTCCGTCACTGAGCAACTGGTCGATGGCCTTGGCGAATTCGTCCGGACTGCCGGTCTGCACATAACTCGCCGCCCGGTCGGCGGTACGTCTGGTCTCCAGCAGGTCCACCGCGACGACCGGTACGCCCCGGGCGACGTACTCCACCGTCTTGGCCATCGTGTAGAACTCGGCCATCCGGCTCGGCAGGTCCGGCTGGATCGCGATCGACGCGGAGCAGAGCAGGGCGTCCACCTCGTCGGCCTCCAACCAGCCGGTGAACCGTACGACGTCGTCGACGCCCCGGTCGGCGGCGAGCCGGCGCAGCTCGGGCAGGCTCTCGCCGTCACCGGCGACGACCAGCTCCCAGTCGTCGGCGCCGCGCAGCCCGACCAGGCGTTCGGCGGCGAGGACCGCGGCCTCGACGTTGTCCTGCGGGTTGATTACGCCGACGTAGACGATCCGCTGCCGGTTCCGGTCCACCGGGAGCCGGTCGGTGTCCGGGAACCCGTCGGCGCTCTCCGACCCGGTCCCGGCGTCCGGGGTCCGGACGACGGTGGGCTTCGGCCCGGCCGCGACGTCCGGTCCGAGCAGTCCGGCCCGGCCGACCTCGGCCAGCGCGGGACCGTTGCGGACCACCACGACCTTCTCCGGTGGGCAGCCGCCCCGGCTGACGGCCAGTTCCCGGAACGACTCGTTGGTGGCGACCACGGCGGTGGCGACCCGCCAGGAGAGCCGTTCGAAGAGCTTCAGCGTCCAGAGCACCGCCGGTCGGGGCTGGCCGGACTTGCACTCGTAGAGTTCCGGGCTCAGGTCGTGGTGGTCGAAGACGAACGGCCGACCCAGCGCCCGCATCAGCAGCCCGACGATCCAGAAGACGTCCGGCGGGTTGCAGGCCTGTACGGCGTCGACCCGGGTCCGCAGCATCAGGCCGAGCAGTCGTACGGTGACCGCGATCAGCGCCCAGGCGAACTCGGCGGCGAAGGAGAGGATGCTCTTGCCGGCCAGCGGCTGCGGGAAGGAGTGGATCCGGGTGGCCACCGTACCCGGCACCAGGGTGGGACGCCGCGGACCACGGGGGCAGATCACCGACGCCCGGTAGCCGGCGGCCTCCAGCCCCTGGCACTCCCGGATCACCCGGCGGTCCCGTTCGGCCGGCAGATTGACCACCACGATGACCACGTGTGGGCGTCGATCGGCCATCTTCAACTCCCATCCGCGCAGCTCGGACGACGTTTTCGATGGAAGGTCGCGGCATTGTCGAAATACGCCGCGACCCGAATAAAACTCGTTGTCACCGGGGCATACGCCACCGGCTCCGGTCCTACAAAGACACTGCTGCACGGAACCGCCACGGGCAAGGACCGTTGATTGACGAGTCTGTCGACTTACTTACAAGGTCGCGACCGATCGGCCGATTGTTCGTTCACTCATTCATCCGCGTCTTGGCGGTCCGGACGGGTCCACTTCGAGACTGTCGCCCGACAAATCGCCACGCTCCCCGTCGGGTGCGCGCTGATAACGTGATCTTCGTCCGCATTCGCGTTTTGACGCGGCGGGCTTTCCTCCACCGCACCGGTGCCCGACCCTGTGCCCACACAGGCGGGCGGCGGGACGTGCGGAGGTACGGCGGTGCGGATGCGTCGGGGTAACGGACTGACTCTGGTCGCGGTGCTGGTCGGCGGGATACTGGCCGCACCGGGCGGTACGCCGCCGGCGGCGGCGGTGACCCTGCCGGCCGGCTTCCAGGAGCAGATCGTGTTCAGCGGGCTGAACCAGCCCACCAACCTGGAGTTCGCCCCGGACGGGCGGATCTTCGTCGCCGAGAAGGGCGGCCGGGTCAAGGTCTTCACCGACCTCGCCGACCCGACCCCGACGGTGGTCGCCGACCTCGGCACCAACGTGCACAACCAGTGGGACCGCGGCCTGCTCGGGCTGGCCCTGCCGCCCGACTTCCCGGCCAACCCCTGGCTGTACGTGCTCTACACGTACGACGCGCCGCCCGGGCAGACCGCGCCGATCTGGAACGACGTCTGCGGCGACGCGAACAACGGGCGCTGCCTGGTCACCGGCCGGCTCTCCCGGTTGCGGGTCAGCGGCGACCAGATGACCGGCGCCGAGCAGGTGCTGATCTCCGACTGGTGCCAGCAGTACCCCAGCCACTCCGTCGGTGACCTCCGCTTCGGGGCCGACGGGATGCTCTACGTCACCGCCGGCGACGGGGCGAGCTTCAGCGCCGTCGACTACGGCCAGCTGGGCAGCCCGGCGAACCCGTGCGCCGACCCGCCCGGCGGCACGATGACCCCGCCCCGAGCCGAGGGCGGCGCGCTGCGGTCCCAGGACGTCCGGAGCACCGCCGACCCGACCGGCCTGGACGGCACGGTGCTGCGGCTCGACCCGGCGACCGGGGCCGCGGCCCCGGGCAACCCGTTGGCCGGCTCGGCGGACGTCAACGCCCGCCGGATCGTCGGCTACGGCGCCCGCAACCCGTTCCGGTTCACCATCCGGCCCGGCACCAACGAGGTCTGGTTCGGCGACGTCGGCTGGAACACCTGGGAGGAGGTCAACCGGATCGTCGACCCGACCGCCGGCCCGACCAACCTCGGCTGGCCCTGCTACGAGGGGGCCGGGCGGATGAGCAGCTACGACAACGCCAACCTGAACCTCTGCGAGTCGCTGTACACCGGGGCCGGGCAGACCGCGCCCTACTACACCTACCACCACAGCGCGGCGGTGGTGCCGGGGGAGAACTGCGGCTCGGGCGGGGACGCGGTCTCCGGACTGGCCTTCTACCCGGGCAGCGGCGGCAGCTATCCGTCGACGTACGCCGGGGCCCTGTTCTTCGCGGACTACTCACGCGGCTGCATCTGGGCGATGCGCCCGCCCGTCCCGGGCGGCCTGCCGAACCCCGCCAACCTGGAGGCGTTCGGGCAGGCCGCCTCCGGTCCGGTCGACCTGGCGCTCGGGCCGGGCGGCGAGCTGTACTACGCCGACCTGAACGGCGGCACGGTCCGGCGGATCCGGTACTTCCCCGGCAACCAGCCGCCGACCGCAGTGATCAACGCCAGCCCGACCAGCGGCCCGGCGCCGCTCACCGTCACCTTCGACGGCACCTCCTCCACCGACCCGGACCCGGCCGACGTCGGCCGGATCAGCTACCGGTGGGACTTCACCAGCGACGGCACGGTCGACGCGACCGGGCCGACCGCGAGCCACCGCTACCCGGACGGCGGCAGCTACACCGCGACGCTTACCGTCACCGACACCCTCGGCGTCTCAGCCAGCGCCACCGTCACCATCCAGCCCGGCAACGGCGCCCCGACCGCGATCCTGGACACGCCGGTGCCGGGGACCGACTGGACGGTCGGGCAGACCCTCACCTTCGGCGGGCGCGGCACCGACCCGCAGCAGGGCACCCTGCCGGCGTCCGCGCTGCACTGGCGGCTGCGGATGCAGCACTGCGAGTCGGTCGGCAACTGCCACACCCACCATCTGCGGGAGTGGCCGGGGGTGGCCGGCGGGTCGTTCGTCGCCCCGGACCACGACTACCCGTCGTACCTGGAACTGGAGCTGACCGCCACCGACGCCCAGGGGCTGACCAACACCGTGGTACGCCGGCTCGACCCGCGCACCGTCGACCTCGGTTTCGTCAGCGACCCGCCGGGGCTGCGGCTCAGCGTCGGCGCGGTCACCGGTACCACCCCGTTCACCCGTACCGTGATCGTCGGTTCGACAAACACGGTGAGCGCGCCGAGCCCGCAGACCTTCGGCGGGGTGGCGTACACCTTCACCGGCTGGTCGGACGCCGGCGCGGCGACGCACGTGCTCACCGCACCGGCGACCGCGACCAACTACACGGCGACGTACGCCGGGGCGACCGGCTGCGGCGCGGTGCCCGGCTACACCTGCGCCACCGAGACCGGCCGGCCGTGGCCGACGGCGGACGACACCGTGCTGCCGCTCGCCGGTGACGACACGGTGACCCGGGTCGCGCTCCCGTTCCCGGTACGCCTCTTCGGCCAGCCGTACGACAGCGCGTGGATCTCCGGGAACGGCTTCGTGTCGTTCACCGACCCGGACGGGTCGCAGCCGATCAACGGCCCGCTGCCGGACGCCGCACTGCCGAACGCGGCGGTCTACCCGTTCTGGGACGACCTGTACGTCCGGGCCGACTCCAGCGTCCGGACCGCGGTCACCGGCGTCGCGCCGCACCGCCGGTTCGTCGTGGAGTGGCGCAACAGCGGACTGTACGGCTCCAGTTCGGCCCGGATCAGTTTCGCGGCGGTCTTCGCCGAGGACGGCGAGATCGCCTTCAGCTACGCGGACCTGAACAGCACCGGGCGGGAGCGGGGTGACTCGGCGACGGTCGGACTGGAGAACGGCGCCGGCACGGTCGCCCTCCCGTACTCGGTCAACCAGCCGACGCTGGTCAACGGGACGTCCGTGGTCTACCGGCCGGACACCCCCTGATCGGGTACGGGACGCGAGCACTCAGCGTGTCGATGACGGGCCGCCCGGTGGGTCCGGGGACAGCTGTCCCACCGGGTCGGGCCGATTGTCTCCCCCGCGCCCGCCGACCGTTCCGGCCCGTCGATCAAACGTTTGACCTGGGAAGCTGATCGGGCGTTAAGTCGGTCTGGTTGATGTCGGCCCCGGTCGGGCCGCCGACAGTCCGGTTGGTCACCGACGGTGATCCTGAGGTGTGGGCATCGGGTCTCGGAAGAGCCGACCCGGGTCCGCGGAGGGAGGCCGTCATGTCACGGGTACTGCGGCGGAGCTGGGTTCTGACCCTGGCCGTTCTGCTCGGTGTGCCGGTCCTGGTCGGGCTGCCGCCGGTGCCACCCCGGCCGGCGGCGGCGATCCCGGCGGGTTTCACCCAGCAGGTCGTCTACACCGGACTCACCCGGCCGACCAAGCTGGTCTTCTCCCCGGACGGGCGGGTCTTCGTCGCCGAGAAGAGCGGTATCGTCAAGGTCTTCGACAGCCTCGCCGACAACACCCCGACGGTCTTCGCCGACCTGCGGCCCAAGGTGTACGACTTCACCGACCTCGGGCTGATCGGCCTCGCCCTGGCCCCGAACTTTCCCGACGACCCGTACGTCTACGTCAGCTACAGCTACGACGGCGTGGTCGGCGGCAGCGCGCCGACGTACCACGACTCCTGCCCCAAGATCGGCGACTGCGCGGCGAGCGCCCGAGTCTCCCGGCTGCGGGCGGCCGGCGACGTGATGACCGGCAACGAGCAGGTGCTGCTGCACGACTGGTGCCACCAGATCGACAGCCACTCCATCGGCGACCTCGGATTCGGCCCGGACGGCGCGCTCTACGTCTCCGGTGGCGAGGGAGCGTCGGCCACCTTCACCGACTACGGCCAGGCCGGCAGCCCGACCAACCCGTGCGGCGACCCGCCCGCCCCGGCCGGCGGACCGATGACCCCGCCGACCGCCGAGGGCGGCGCGCTGCGCTCCCAGGACATCCGCTCCGACGCCGACCCGACCGGACTGAGCGGAACCCTGATCCGGATCTCCCCGACCACCGGCGCCGCGCTGCCGGACAACCCGCTCGCCGCCAGCGCCGACCCGAACAACCGGCGGATCGTCGCGTACGGGCTGCGCAACCCGTTCCGGTGGACGTTCCGGCCGGGAACCAGCGAGGTCTGGGCCGGTGACGTGGGCTGGCGCACCTGGGAGGAGATCAACCGGATCGTCGACCCGGCGGTCGGACCGGTCCGCAACTACGGCTGGCCCTGCTACGAGGGCAACGCGGCGCAGAGCGGCTACAACGCGGCGAACCTGACGCTGTGCGAGAGCCTGTACGCCAACCCGGCGGTCGTGCCGCCGTACTACACGTACCAGCACAGCCAGTCGGTGGCGGCCGGGGACGGCTGCCGTACCGGCGGGTCGTCGCCGGCCGGGGTGGCGTTCTACCCGACCAGCGGCGGCGGCTACCCGGCGACGTACGCCGGGGCGCTCTTCTTCGCCGACTACTCGCGCGGCTGCCTCTGGGCGATGCGGGCCGGCGCCAACGGGCTGCCCGACCCGGCCCGGATCGTGCCGTTCGCCGCCACCCCCGGCGTCGTCGACCTGCGGATCGGTCCCGAGGGTGACCTCTACTACGTGGACCTGACCGGCGGTACGGTCCGTCGGTTCCACCACAGTGCCGGCAACCAGATCCCGCACGCGGCGGTCGACGCCACCCCGACCAGCGGGAACGCCCCGCTGACCGTCTCCTTCGACGCGGTCGGCTCGTCGGATCCGGACCCGGGCGACATCCTGGAGTACCAGTGGGACTTCACCGGCGACGGCACCGTCGACGCGACCGGGCTGACCGCCAGCCACCGGTACACGTCGATCGGCACCTACACCGCCCGGCTGCGGGTGGTCGACATCGGCGGGCTCAGCGACACCGCGACGGTGCAGATCCGGGTCGGCACCGCCGCCCCGGTGCCGGTGATCGAGAGCCCGACCACGGCGGCGCGCTGGTCGACCGGGCAGACGGTGACCTTCCAGGGCCGGGCCACCGACCCGCAGCAGGGCGCCCTGCCGGCGTCGGCGCTGACCTGGGAGCTGGTCCTGCAGCACTGCAGCACGGTGGAGAACTGCCACAGCCACCCGGTACGCGGGTGGACCGGGGTCAGCACCGGTGACTTCCTCGCCCCGGACCACGAGTATCCGTCCTACCTGGAGCTGACCCTGACCGCCCGGGACGCCGGCGGGTTGACCGGCAGCACCACCCTACGACTCGACCCGCAGACCGTACGGATCTCGCTGGCCACCAAGCCGGCCGGGCTGCGGATCAACCTGAACGGGCGCAGCCTCACCACCCCGAACAGCGTCGAGGTGATCGTCGGTTCGACCAACACGGTCAGCGCCCCCGGGCCGCAGACCCTCGGCCCGGCCACGTACACCTTCGCGAGCTGGTCGGACGGGGGTGCGGCGACCCACGTGATCACCGCACCGGCGACCGCCCGGACCTACACCGCGACCTACGACGGGGTCGCCGGCACCTGCGGCGACAGCTACGGCTACACCTGTACCACCGCACCGAACCGACCCTTCTTCTTCGTCGACGACGTGCTGCCGCTGACCGGTGACAACGCGACCGTGCCGGTGGACCTGCCGTTCCCGGTGCCGTACTACGGCCAGACCCACACCCGGGTCTGGGTGGACAGCAACGGCGTGCTCTCGTTCACCGACCCGGGCGGCTCGTGGCCGACCAACAAGCCGATCCCGAACCCGGCGAAGCCGAACGCCGCGATCCTGCCGTTCTGGGACGACCTGGAGGTGCTGGCCGACTCCAGCGTCCGGATCGGGGAGGTCGGCATCGCACCGGACCGGCAGTTTGTCGTCGAGTGGCGCAACGTGGGCTTCAGGGGCGCCGGTACGGCCCGGGTCAGCTTCCAGGTGCTGATCTCCGAGTGGGGTCAGCTCGTCTTCAACTACACGGGTTTGAACTCCGGCCGGGAGCTGGGCAACTCGGCGACGATCGGGATCGAGAACCCGACCGGCACCGGCGGGGTGCAGTACTCCTACAACCAGCTCGTGCTGGCCAACAACAGGGCGATCGTCTTCACCCCACCGGCGCTGATCCCGATCACCGGCGGTACGCCGTAGCCGGCCGCCGGACCGGTCGGGGGTCACCAGGGTTCGGGGCCGTCCTCGCTGAAGAAGCCGCCGGTCGGGCCGTCCGCCGGCAGGGTGGCCAGCCGCACCGCCGCGACCGCACCCTGGCCGGGCGTACGCGGCCCGGAGTGCCCGTTCAGGTCGGTGGCGCAGTAGCCCGGGTCGGCGGCGTTCACCTTGATCGGAGTGCTGCGCAGCTCGTTGGCGTACGACACGGTGACCGCGTTCAGCGCGCTCTTCGACGAGTTGTACGCCAACAGCGGCGCCTGCGCGTACCGGTGTCCCGGGTCACTGGTCAGGGTGAGCGAGCCGAGCCCGCTGGAGAGGTTGACGATCCGCCCGGCGGGGGAGCGTCGGATCAGCGGCAGCAGCGCGTTGGTGACCTGGACCACGCCGAGGACGTTCGTGTCGTATGTCCGCCGCAGCAGCTCCACCGGCGCCAGGCTGGGTGCCTGTCCCCGTTCCAGCAGGACACCGGCGTTGTTGACCAGGATGTCCAGCCGGCCGTACTCCCGGTCGATCCGGGCGGCGAGCGCGGACACCGAGACCGGGTCGGTGACGTCCAGCTCCACCGGCACCGCGCGCAACCCCTCGGCGACCAGTTTCTCCGCCGCCACCGCCCCGCGCCCGGGGTCACGTGCCCCGACCAGCACGGTGGCGCCGGTGGCCGCGAGCCCCCGGGCGATCTCGTGGCCGATTCCCTTGTTGGCCCCCGTGACGAGGGCGACAGTCGTTCCGTTCATGCCGTCGAGCCTGGGCCGGATCGGTCGCGTTGAGCAGAGCACGGCTGATCCAGGGACCGGCGGTCCCTGGATGGGCCGCTGACCGGCCGGGGAGGATGGGGGAATGGACCGCCAGCAGCTCGCCGAGTTCCTCCGCAGCCGTCGGGCCGGGATCAGCCCGGCCGACGTCGGACTGCCCGCCGGCCCCCGGCGTCGGACCCCGGGGCTGCGGCGGGAGGAGGTGGCCGGGCTCGCCGGGATCTCGGTGGACTACTACACCCGGCTGGAGCAGGCCCGGGGGCCACGTCCGTCCCGCCAGGTGATCTCCGCGTTGGCCCGGGCGCTCCGCCTGTACGACGCCGAGCGGGCCCACCTCCACCACCTGGTCGGCGAGCAGCCCGCCCCGCCGGCCGGCCCCAGCCCGCAGGTACCGGCCGGGGTCCGGCACCTGCTCGACCGGCTCGACGACACACCCGCGTACGTGATCGACGCCAAGTACGACATCCTGGCCTGGAACCCGATGGCCGCCGCCCTGCTCGGCGACCCGTCGAGCTGGCCGGCGGACCGCCGCAACATCGTCTGGAACCTCTTCACCGGGGAGTACTCGGCGCCGGCCCTGGCCGATCCGCAGTCCTCGGCCTTCGCCGACGAGTGTGTCGCCGAGCTGCGGGCCGCCGCCGGACGTTATCCGGACGATCCAGGCATCGCCCGGCTTATCGGCCGGCTGCGGGCGGCCAGTCCCGAGTTCGTCCGACGCTGGAACCAGCTGCGGGTCTGTGTCCGACACGGCTCGACCACCAAACACCTGCGTCATCCGGTGGTGGGGGAGCTGACCCTGGAGTGCGAGGTGCTGGAGCTGGCCGGACACGGGCAGCGGCTGGTGATCTACACCGCCGCGCCGGGCAGTCCGTCCGCCGACGCGCTGAAGCTCCTCGGCGTGGTCGGCACCGGCTGGCCGGCCGACCAGCTCCGCTGAGCGGCTCGGCCCGGCTGATGCTCGGCCCGGCCGACGGTCAGGCTGGCGCGCTGGTCCGGCGGGGAAGCCGGGCCAGGACGAGTCGGCGCAGCCGGGCGTCGGTGGCCCAGAGCAGCACCCCGGCGACCAGCCCGGCCACCCCGCCGAGCAGCAGCAGGTCGACCACCGGACCGGCGTCGACCCCGAGCCGGTCGACCGGCCACGGCACCGAGGCGGCGGCCAGCGCGGCCAGTACCGCCGGCAGCGTCGGGGTGAGGAAGCGCGCGATCGACGCCCCGGCGGTGCGGCGTACCGTCACCCAGACCGAGAGTGCGGTCACCGAGGCCTGCATGGCGATCCCGGCGAGCGCGACCGCGGTCGCCTCCACCACGTCGCTGCGCCCGGTCAGCAGGGTGCCGACCGCGGCCAGCGTCGCCACTCCGAGTATCCCCCGGGTCCAGAGGATCGCGGCGAGCCGGCCCGGCTGACCCATCGCCTGCAACGCCGGACCGAGCAGGACGCCGTACACGTTTGTCGCGCCGAACAGGCAGAGCAGCCGCAGCGGCAGTTCGGTGCCGGCCCACTGCGGACCGAGCAGGGTGACCAGCGGTCCGGCGGCGGCGGAGAGCACCCCGAGCACCGGCAGCCCGGCCACCGCGCCGAGGTGCTGCAGCTGGTTGAGGTGGGCGGCCAGGGCCGCCCGGTCGCGCTGCAACCGGGACAGCGACGGGAGCGCGACCTGCTGCAACGACCGGACCGTGACGTCGACCAGCATGTCCGGCAGCCGGGCCGCCAGCCGGTAGATGCCGGTCGCGACCGGGCCGAAGAACAGCCCGGTGAAGATCACGTCGGCCTTGGAGCTGAGCATCAGCCCGAGCCCGGCGTTCGCCGAGTGGGCGGAGAAGACCAGCAGGTCCCGGATCCCGGAGAGCTTCGGCCGGCGGCTGGGCCGCCACGGGCAGACCACCCAGAGCACCACCAGGCCGACCGCCGCGTTCACCAACTGTTGGGCGACCAGCGCCCAGATACCCGCGCCGAGCAGCGCCAGCACCACCCCGACCACACCGCTGAGCAGCGAGGCGAGCAGGGTACGGATGGCGACCGCCCGGAACCGCAGCTCCCGGCGCAGCACCGCCTCCGGCACGATGGACAGCCCCTGCAGCAGCACCAGCGGTGACAGCGCCACACAGATCACGGTCAGCTCGGGCGCCCGGTTCGCCCACGCCCAGAGTGGACTGGCGGCGGCGGTGAGCGCCCCGATGCCCAGCCCGGCCAGGATCAGGACGACAAACGCCCCGTCGAGATGCTCCGAGGTCAGCCGGTCCCGCTGCACGATCGCCGAGACCAGCCCCTGCTGGATCAGGGTCTGTGCCACGGTGATGAACACGGTGGCCATCGCGACCAGGCCGAACTCGCTCGGCCCGAGCAGCCGGGCGAGCAGGAACGTGACCAGGATCGTCGAGCCGATCCGGCCGGCGGTGAGCACGTACGACCAGCCGATCGCCGAGCGCAGCCGGCTGCCCGGGCGGCCCGGCGGTGCCGCCGGGGTGGGCGGCGGCTCGGGCGGGGCCGGTGGACCTGTGCCGGTCGCGAGTCCCCCGGGGAGAGCGGGCCCGCCGGGAAAGTCGTTCGCGCCCTGAACGATATGACGCTCAGTCATAAATATGCCGCTGCGTCATGATGCTCGACCAGGACATCACTTCGGCCACGGAAGCTCCGATCGTTCACGCGCTGCTCTTCGCCGTACTGGCCCGGGCACGTCGGGCGAGCCGGCGGCGGAGCCGGCCGAGCCGGACCCGGACCCGGCGGGCCCACCAGGTGGCCAGGAACGCCACCGCCGAACTGAGCCGGGTGCCCAGCGGCTCCGACCCGGTGGCCAGGGTGCGCAGCGTCTCGGCGAGCATCCGCAGCCGGGGCGCCCGGACCCGGCCGCCCTCCTGACCGAACCAGGCCAGCGCGGTGGTCGGGGTGGCGTCCTTCGCCTGCCGGGTCGAGGCGCCGTGCATCCGGCGCAGGAACAGCGGCTCGGCCACCTCGTGGATCTCGCCGAGCCGGGCCACCTCGGCGATCAGCGTGTAGTCGGAGGAGAGGAACGGCCGGATCATCCCGGTGCGGCGCAGCGCCGACATCCGGAACACCCCGAAGTGGGCGTGGCAGAGGTTGATGTTCCTCGCCACCCGGGCGACCCGCCGCCAGGGACGCGGGTCGCGCAGGTCCAGCCGGTCGGCGTACGGGCCGATCACCTCACCGGCCTCGTCGATCAGCACCGTCCGGGGATAGGCGAGCACCGCCTGCGGACCGGCGGCGTCGAGGGCGGCGACGCAGGTGCGCAGGTACGTCGGCAGGCAGACGTCGTCGTAGGCGACCCACTTGAACAACTCGCCCCGGGCCAGTTCGACGACCCGGGCGTAGTTGACATGCCCGCCGAAGTTGCGCGGGTTGCGGTACAGCCGGATCCGGCTGTCCAGGGCGGCGTACCGCTGACAGATCTCCCACGTCCGGTCGGTCGAGGCGTTGTCGCTGATGATCACCTCAAAGTCCCGGTAGTCCTGGCCGAGGATCGCGTCGAGGCAGCCCTCGAGGTAGCGCTCGGCGTTGTAGAGGGGTACGCCCAGAGTCACCCGCGGCGCCGGCTCCATCACTCTCCTCCGCCTCAGGCGACCAGCAGGTCGGCGTGCACCCCGAGCCGGCGCAGCGCGGTGCCGATCTCGCTGCGGTAGGCGGGGTTGGTGATGATCACCGTCCGGGTGCCGAGCCCGGCGAGGGTCTCCGGCGCGGTCACCTCGTGCCCGGTCACCGGCAGGAACCGGCCCCACTTGCGCGGGTTGACGTCGACCACCGCGGCGAGCCGCCGGTCCGGGTCGGCCAGGTGCAGGAACTGCACACCACGGGAGCCGGCACCCCAGAGCACCGGTTGGTCGCCGGCCCGGACGAGCCGGTCGATCGTGCCGCGCCAGCGGTCCCGCTCGGCGGCGTGCCGATCCCCGAAGCCGGCGATCGAGGCGAGCTGGCGGTCCCGGTCCGCCGGACCGGCCGCCTGGATGTCACCCCGCCCCGGGCCGGGGTCGTTCACCGAGATCTCCACGAACCGGAACATGCCGGAGAAGAGCCGTCCGGTCGCCTCCACCCGCCAGCCGGCCCGTTCCACGATCCGGCACAGCGAGTACCCGTCGAAGTAGGAGACGTGCGGGTAGATCACCTCCCAGCCGGCGGTGGCCAGGTCGTAGCCGGCGTCCGGCACCTCCAGGTAGCCGTGGACCGGTCGGTCGCCGGCCAGTTCGCGCAGCCGGACCAGGAAGCCGTACGGGTCGGCCAGGTGCTCGAACCAGTGCCGGGAGGTGACCAGGTCGAACGCCGGGGTGTGCTCGTCCAGCGGGGCGTGCCCGGCGTGGAACCGCGCCCCGGACGGATCCGGGCCGACCGGACCGGCGTACATCGCGTCGTAGCCGACCCCCCGACAGCCGGCCACCTGGCACAGCTCACGGAGGAACTCGCCCTGCCCGCAGCCGACGTCCAGCACCGTGCCGCCGCGCAGCGGGTACCGCTCGGCGAGGTGCTTGACCAGTTCCGCCGAGAACGACTGGAACGCCGGGGAGTGGTGCAGGTTCGTGTCCATGGTGGTGTCGTAGACCAGAACGGCCGGATCGAAGGCGAGGTTGCGCACGTACCCGCATCCTGGACAGTGCCCCAACCGCATCCGGCCCAACGGACTGGCCAGCGCCTCGTCCCGGCTGGCCCAGTGCACCCCGCAGAGCACCGGGATCCCGCCCAGGTCGGCGAAGGGCACCAGGTCGTGCCGGCCGCAGGCGGCGCAGCGTACCGGGTCGGTCACCGTGCCTCCGTGCCCGTCCAGCGCAGCTCCCGGTCCAGCCGGCCGGCCTCGGTCAACGCCCGGATCCGGCGCAGCCGCTGGTGCCGCTCGCCCCGGAACGCCTCGATGGTCAACCCGTGCCGCTGGTACGCCTCGACCAGTTCCTCGATGCCCTTGCGGACCGTCCACCGGGGCCGGAAGCCGGGCACCTCGGCGGCCACCCGGTCACCACTGACCCGGTAGTTGCGGGCGTCCGCCGAGGCGCCGCCGGCAAACGTCACCCGCGACCCCGGCACCACCTCGGCGACCAGCTCCGCGACGTCCCGGATCAGATAGTTCTCGCTGGTCACCGCGATGTTGTAGGCCCGGCCGTGCACCGTGGACCGATCGGCCTCCAGCAGCGCCAGGAAGGCCGCCGCGATGTCCTCGGCGTGCACCAGCGGCCGCCACGCCGAACCGTCGGAGAGCAGGCGTACCTCGCCGGTGAGCAGGGCGTGTGCGGTCAGGTCGTTGACCACCAGGTCGCCCCGCAGCCGGGGGGAGAAGCCGTACGCGGTGGCGTTGCGCAGGAAGACCGGGGAGAAGCTGTCGTCGGCCAGGGTTGACAGGTCCTGCTCGGCCAGGATCTTCGACTCGCCGTACGGGGTGATCGGGTTGAACCCGGCCTCCTCGTCCAGCGGCCGGTCGTCCGGGCCGGCGCCGTAGAGGCTGCACGAGGAGGAGAAGAGGAACCGGGTCACCCCGGCGGTTTTCGCCGCCCGGGCCAGTCGCACCGTGGCCCGGTGGTTGACCTCGTACGTCAGCTCCGGGTTCAGATTGCCGATCGGGTCGTTGCAGAGCGCGGCGAGGTGGCAGACCGCGTCGAAGCCGGCGCAGTCCGCCGCCGTCACGTCCCGCAGGTCCCGGCGCAGTGCCGGCACGTCGTCCGGCGGTGGCCCGAGCAGGCAGTCCAGGTAGTAGTCGGTATCCAGGCCGGTGACCTCGTGTCCGGCGGCCCGCAACAGTGGGGTGAGTACGCCGCCGAGGTAACCATGATGACCGGTCACGAGAACACGCACGGCAAAGCTCCCGTCGTCGCCCGGGTGAGAAGGCGAGTTTATGGGTGGCCGATCGGGGCGCCGGTCTATTGTCGGACTTTTTACTGAACCACCCCGGCCCTCCGGCGCCCGTGGTTAGCGTGACCCCGGCGGGCGGGCGCCACGCCGGTTTATTCCGATCACATCGGGGTGGGTGGGGCATGACCGTTGCGAAATGCCGGCTGTGTGCTGCGGTATTGACCGAGACTTTTGTCGACCTCGGTATGTCGCCGTTGTGCGAGAGCTATCTCCCCGCCGACCGGCTCGATTCGGCCGAGACGTTCTATCCCCTGCACGTACGGATCTGTTCGCAGTGTCTGCTCGTCCAACTTCCGGCGTACGTGACCGGTGAGGAGATATTCTCCGACTACGCCTATTTTTCCTCCTATTCGGACTCCTGGGTCGCGCACGCCCGCCGGTACGCCGACACCATGGTCGAGACCCTCGGCCTCGGGCCGGACTCCCTGGTCACCGAGGTGGCCAGCAACGACGGCTACCTGCTGCAGCACTTCGTCAACCGGGGCATCCCGGTGCTCGGGGTCGAGCCGGCCGGCAACGTCGCCGAGGTGGCCCGGAGTCGGGGCGTCCGGACCGAGGTGCGGTTCCTCGGCGCCGGCACCGGGGTCGAGCTGGCCGACCGGTACGGCCGGGCCGACCTGGTCGCCGCCAACAACGTGTACGCGCACGTACCCGACCTGATCGGGTTCACCGCCGGGCTGGCCGCCCTGGTCAAGCCGACCGGGCTGGTCACCTGCGAGTTCCCGCACCTGTTGCGGCTGATCGAACGCCGGCAGTACGACACCATCTACCACGAGCACTACCAGTACCTGACCCTGCGTACCGCCCAGCGGGCCCTGGGCACCGCCGGCCTGATCGTGGTCGACGTCGACGAACTCTCCTCGCACGGCGGCTCGCTGCGGGTGCACGCCCGGCCGGCGGCGGCCGCCGGGGAACCGTCCGGCAACGTCAAGTCGGTGCTCGACGCCGAGGCCGAGGCGGGGCTGCACACCGTCGCCGGGCACCTCGGCTTCGCCGACGCGGTCTTCGACATCAAACGGGACCTGCTCGACTTCCTGCTGACCGCCCGGGCCCAGGGCCGCCGGGTGGTCGGCTACGGCGCCCCGGGCAAGGGCAACACCCTGTTGAACCACTGCGCGATCCGCGCCGACCTGCTCGAGTACACCGTCGACCGGAGCCCGCACAAGCAGGGACTCTTCCTGCCCGGCACGCACATCCCGATCCACGCCCCGGAACGCATCGCCGAGGACCGCCCCGACTACGTCCTGGTGCTGCCGTGGAACCTGCGTACCGAGATCTCCGCCCAGCTTGCCTACGTACGGCACTGGGGTGGCCGGCTGGTCTTCCCGATCCCCACCCTGGAGGTGGTCTGATGCCTGGTCCCCGGAGCGTGCCCTGATGAAGGTCGTGCTCTTCTGCGGCGGTCTCGGGATGCGGATGCGGGAGGACGCCGCCTCCGCCCCGAAACCGATGGCGATGATCGGTGACCGGCCACTGCTCTGGCACGTGATGCGCTACTACGCGCACTTCGGCCACACCGACTTCATCCTCTGCCTCGGCTACGGCGCCGCCGCGGTCAAGGACTACTTCCTCCGCTATGACGAGACCCTCTCCAACGACTTCAGTCTGGCCATGGACGGCCGCAACATCCGGCTCTTCTCCGCCGACATCACCGACTGGAACATCACCTTCATCAACACCGGCCTCGGGGCCACCATCGGAGAACGGCTGATGCGGGTCCGCCGGTACGTCGAGGACGAGGAGATGTTCCTGGCCAACTACGCCGACACCCTCACCGACGCCCCGTTGCCGGAGATGATCGACCGGTTCCGCCGCACCGCCGCGGTGGCCAGCCTGCTCGCCGTACCGGTGCAGTCGACCCACCACGTCATCGACGTCACCGCCGGCGACCAGGTCACCCGGGTACGCCCGATCCGCGAGCTGATGCAGTGGGAGAACGGCGGCTACTTCGTGCTCCGTCCGGAGATCTTCGACGTGCTCCGGGACGGCGAGGACCTGGTCCCGGACGGGTTCGACCGGCTGCTGCCGGCGGGCCGGCTGATCGCCCAGCGCTACACCGGCTTCTGGCGGGCCGCCGACACCTTCAAGGACCGGGCCGAGCTGGAGGAGCTGTACCACTCGGCGCGCTGCCCGTGGATGCTCTGGGACTCCAACCACAACCGGGACCGCGCCCCGGCCGGCCTGGAACCGGTGCTCGGCTGATGCGACCACTGCGACTGGGCGCGGTGCGCTCCGTGGTGCTGCTCGGCGCCCACCCGGACGACGTCGAGATCGGCGCCGGCGGGCTGCTGCTCACCCTCGCCGAGGTGCCCGGGCTGCGGGTGCACTACGTACTGCTGACCGGCGCGCCGCACCGGCAGGCCGAGGCGCGGGCGGCGGCCGCCGCGTTCCTGCCCGACGCGCGGCTGACCTTCGCCCTGCACGACCTGCCGGACGGCCGGGTGCCGGCCCGGTGGGCGGAGGCGAAGCAGGTCGTCGAGGAGGCGGCGGCGATCCTCGCCCCGGACCTGGTCGTCGCGCCCGCCCCGGACGACGCCCACCAGGATCACCACACACTCGGTGCGCTGGTGCCCACATCGTTCCGGGACGCCACGGTGTTGTACTACGAGATTCCCAAGTGGGACGGGGACCTGAGGCGACCCAACATCTACCTTCCGCTGACCGGCGAGCGGGTGCGGCGCAAGATCGAGCTGCTGCACGCCTGCTATCCGTCGCAGAAGGCCCGGGACTGGTGGGACGACGAGGTGTTCCTCGGGTTGGCCCGGCTGCGGGGAATGGAGTGCCGGTCCCGGTACGCCGAGGCGTTCCGGTGCGAGAAAGCGGTGATCGAACTGTGAACCGAGACGCGACGACCGATGTGGATGGTGTGCGACGGCCGCTGGCGGCCTGCCTGTTCGGCGTACCCGGGGCGAACCTCAACCTCGGGGTCGGCGCGCTGCGCGCCGCGACCCTGGCCGGGCTGCTGGCCCGCGAGCCGGAGGCCGAGGTCACCGTCTTCGACGACGGCTGGGGACAGCGCCGGGGACACACCTTCGTCGCCGGCCGGCCGGTACCGATCGGACTGGCCGGCGCCCGGCACTCCCGCCGCTACCACCGGCCGGAGTCCTACCTGAACATGCGGATCAGCGCCGCGCTCGGCGGGCTCGGCAACGCCGGGCTGGCCCGGATCGACGCCGCCGACGTGGTGCTCGACGTCAGCGGCGGGGACAGCTTCAGCGACATCTACGGCGAGCACCGGTTCCGGACCGTGGCCTGGCCGAAGCGGCTGTCCCTGCTCCGCCGCCGGCCGCTGGTGCTGCTGCCGCAGACGTACGGGCCGTTCCGGGGTGCCCGGCTGCGGGCCGAGGCGGCAGCGCTGACCCGGGGCGCGACCATGGCCTGGGCCCGCGACCCGGACAGTTTCGCCGCCCTGGCCGACCTGCTCGGCCCGGACCTCGACCCGGCCCGGCACCGGCAGGGGGTGGACGTAGCCTTCGGCCTGGAACCCCGGCGCCCGGACGAGCCGGCGGCCGAGTTCCTGGACGGCTGGTTCGAGGCTGCTTCCGGCCCGGTCGCCGGGATCAACGTCAGCGGCCTGATCAGCCGTCCGGAGGGGCGCAGCCAGTTCGGTCTGGCCGGCGACAGTCACCGGGTCGCCGAGCAGCTCTCCGTACGCCTGCTCGACCGGTCCGGCCACCGGCTGATCATCGTGCCGCACGTGCTCACCCCGGACGGCACCGACGACGACCGGGTGGCCAGTGAGCGGCTCTACGCCACCCTCGCCGCCCGGTACGGCGACCGCGTGGCGCTCTCCCCGGCCGGGCTCGACCCGCACCAGACGAAGTGGGTGATCGCCCGGACCAGCTGGTTCTGCGGGATGCGGATGCACGCCACCATCGCCGCGCTCTCCTCGGCGGTGCCGGCGGCGATCGTGGCGTACAGCGACAAGGCGCGGGGGGTCTTCGCCAGCGTCGGGCAGCAGCGGCACGTCGCCGACGCCCGCCGGCTCGGCGACGAGGCACTGCTGGACGCGCTCTGGCGGTCCTGGACGGAACGGGAGCAGGCCGCCACCGAACTGGCGGTCCGGACCCCGGCCGCGGTCGCCCGGGCGGCCGCCCAGATGGACGAGATCGTCGCGCTGGCCCGGCGTGAACACCAGCGTCGTACCGTGGTCGGGGCCCGGTGATGCGGCGGCCCCGCACCGTGCACGACGTGGCGGCGGGCAGGCTCTGCACCGGTTGCGGGGTCTGCGCCTATCTCGCCCCGGACGAGGTACGGATGGTCGACGTGCTCGACCACGGCCGGCGTCCGCTGCCGATCACCCCGGTCCGCACCGGCACCGCGGCCTCCGCCGCTGGTCCCTCCGCCGCCGGCTCGTCCGGTGCCGCGACGGCGCTCGGCTGCTGTCCGGGGGCCGGGCTGCGGCACGAGAGCAGTCGACCGGCGCCGGGGGAGATCGCCGAGCTGCGGCCGGCCTGGGGACCGGTCCGGGCGGTCTGGGAGGGCTACGCCGCCGATCCGGCGATCCGGTACGCCGGCAGCAGCGGCGGGGTGGCGACCGCACTCGCCGGGTACTGCCTGACCGGGGAGGGGATGGCCGGGGTGCTGCACATCGGGGCCCGCGCCGACGTGCCGTACCTGAACGAGACCCGGCTGTCCCGCAGCCCGGCCGAACTGCTGGCCAACGCCGGCTCCCGGTACGCCCCGGCCAGCCCGTGCGACCGGCTCGACCTGGTGGAGCAGGCCGACGGGCCGTGTGTCTTCGTCGGCAAGCCGTGTGACGTGGCGGCGGTGCGGATGGCCCGGCGGCTGCGGCCGGAGCTCGACCGGCGACTCGGGCTGACCGTCGCGATCTTCTGCGCCGGCACCCCGACCACCCGGGGCACCCTGGAGATGCTCGACCGGCTCGGGGTCGACGACCCGGCGAAACTGGAGTCGGTGCACTACCGGGGCAACGGCTGGCCGGGCGAGGCCCGGGCCCGGCTGACCGACGATCCACCGGAGCACCGTCGGGAACTCAGCTACGCCGAGTCGTGGGGCGACATCCTGCAGAAGCACCGGCAGTGGCGCTGCTACCTCTGTCCCGACCACACCGGCGAGTTCGCCGACGTCGCGGTCGGCGACCCGTGGTACCGGCCGACCGGGGACGACCCCGGACAGTCGCTGGTGCTGGCCCGCACCGAGCGGGGGGTACGGCTGGTCGAGGCGGCGATCGCCGCCGGGGTGCTGGTGCTGACCCCGGTGGCGCCGACGATCCTGCCGGCCTCGCAGCCGAACCTGCTCGGCGCCCGGGGAGCGGTCTGGGGGCGGGTCGCCACGCTGCGCCTCGCCGGGCTGCCCGCACCCCGGTTCCGGCACCTGCCGATGGCCGGGATCTGGTGGCGGCACCTGTCGCTGGCCGAGAAGCTCCGGTCGACGGTGGGTACGTTGCGCCGGATCGGTCGCAAGCGGCTGCGTGAGCCGGCCACGCTGGCCCCGTACCAGCCGCCGGAACCCCGGGCCGGGTCGGCGGCGGCTCAGACCACCGGCCGCCCGTTGTCGAAGTAGACGTTGGTGGGCCGGTCCCAGGTCACCCCGGCCCGGTTCCAACCCGAGACGACGCCGTACCGGTAGTTGCGGCCGTACTTGTTGTTCCGGAAAAAGATGTTGGAGCCGATCAGCCGGGGGCTGATCCCGATCGAGTAGTTGCCGCCGTTGCAGTAGTTGTCCTCGTAGATCAGGTTGGTCAGCGTCGGTGCGGTCTCCGAGCCGATGGTGAGACAGGAGTTGAACGGGTCGTTCGTCACCGGGTTGTACGACAGCAGCGTGTTGTGCCGGACCAGGACGTTGTTGCCGCCGGTGCTCTGCAGGATGTCGTTGTGTGAGTTCGGCACCCGGGCCAGGCTGTGGAGGTAGGAGTTGGTCACCCGGGTGTTGGTGGCCAGCCGGGGGCCGTCGATCATGTTGTAGACGTTGGCCCGGTTCAGCGTGTAGTTGGTGCAGCAGATCGAGGCCGAGTTCTTTCCCATCCCGTTGATCTCGACGTCCTGGATGAGCAGGTTGGTCGTCCCGGCCAGGGTCCGGATCGAGTACGTGGTGCTGCTGCAGGTGATCTTCGAGCGCAGGATCTGCACGTTGGCCGCGGCGACCGTGATGCAGCCGACGATGTTGAGCCCGGTCACCACCTGCCCGGCGGTACGGAGGCTGAGCGAGCCCGAGTTGCGCAGCGCGGTGCCGGCCGGCACCCCGGTGTTCGCCGCGCTCGGCCAGTACGTGATCGGGGTCGGCGGGGTCTGCGCCGGGGCGTACACCGGTTCGTTCGCCATCTGCGCCGCCGCGGCGGGGTCGGGGATCGGACCGATCGGGCTCGCCGGCGTCCCGCCCGGGTATGGCCGGCCGTCCTGGGTCGAATCGACGATAGTGGCTGGATTGCCCTCGGTCTGCCGGAACGCCTCGCGGCAACCCTTGACCCGGACCCGGAGCGCCGAGTAGCCGCCCGGCCCGATCCCGTCGGTCCCGGACGAGACGCACTGGATCGTGCTCTCCTCGACCAGGGTGCCGAACACCCCGGGGCGGACCACGATCGCGGCCGTACCGCCGGCGCGTACCGTCACCCGGCGGATGGTGATGCTGTTCGCGGCGACCTCGATCGGGCGGTTGACGGTCTGTCCCCAGAAGACCGTGCCGGCCTCGTCGAGCACCAGTGGCGCGGTCCGGACCGGTTGACCGGTCAGGGTCAGCACCAGGTACCCGCTGGCGGCGAGGACCGCGATGGTGAGAGTGAAGGCGCCGACGAGCAGCTTCCGGCGGCGGGGCCGGCCCGCCACGGGTACGGAGTCCGGCGGCTCGGTGGACTTGGCGGCGTTGGTGTCGGTCACGGCTACCCCCCACGGGCGCGTTACACACCGGCATGGGAAACGGCTCGCCCCCGACGAGGTCACCCACCGTTGATTTGTGCCTCTGGATGCCGACTCGCTCCGGCCGGCATGATCGTCACGACCCCCACGGCACTTCTCCCAGGTCGGAAGGGGTGTGGCCAGGGGTGGTGCGATCTGTTGACCCCGACATGAATATTACAACCCGTGTTGAAGCGGTTACAATTCTCGATTCAGACGGATTGTGGACAGATGTGGGTAGCGGGGCACCGCCATTCCGGCACGGTCGCCCCGTACGGTCAGCGGAGCTGCTGCCGGGGCAGCACCACCTCGCGCAGCACCAACTGCACCGCCGCGACCGCCGGGATGGCGACCAGGGCGCCGACCACCCCGAACAACGCCACCCCGAGCAGCGCCGCGACGATCGCCGCCGCGTCGTTGACCTCGACCGAGCGACGCATCACCCGTGGATAGATCAGGTAGTTCTCCAGCTGCTGGTAGATCAGGAAGAAGACCACACAGGCGATACCGGTCGGCACGTCGGCGGCGAAGCCCACCAGACTGATCAGCACCGCGCCGATGGTCGCGCCGATCTGCGGAATGAGGTCACAGATCGCCACCACCACGGCGAGCGCGAACGGGTACGCCAGTCCGACGCTCACCGCGAAGACGAAGGTGCTCACCCCGGCCAGCAGCGCGATCGCCAGCGCCCCCACCATGTACGCGCCGACCTTGGCGAGGATGGCGTCCCCGATCAGCTGGACCCGCTCCCGCCGGGTGGCCGGCACCAGGCCGTAGCCGAGTTTGCGGAGCCGGTCGAAGGTGGCCATGAAATAGATGGTCAGGACCAGCACGGTCAGCACGTTGAAGACCGCGCCGAAGACGAACCGGGCACCGCCGAACACCCCGCCCAGGGCCCGGGTCACGTTCTCCTGGCTGACCGCCGAATTCACCCGCTCCACCAGGTCGTACTGGACGACGAGGTCGTTGACGGTCTCGCTGCGGCGCAACTGCTCCACGTAGTCCGGCAGCTCCTTGATGAACTGACCGGACTGGCTGACCAGCGGCGGAATGAGCGCGTAGACGCCACCGGCGAGGAGCAGCAGCAGGCCCAGCGTCACCACCGTCACCGCCAGCCCGTGCGGCAGTCCCCACCGGCGCAGCCGGGCCACCGCCGGGGTCAGCCCGATCGCCAGGAAGAGCGCGATGAAGATGAGCACCAGCATCGAGCCCGCGTTGCGCAGCGCCTGGTAGATCACGTACGACAGCAGCAGCCCCAGCCCGCCGGTGAGGCCGATCAGGAACGGGTTGAGGTGCAGCGGCCGACCGAGTCGCCCGAACCGGTCACCGTGCCCCGGTCGGCCCTCGGCGGTCGGCGCGGCGGGCCTCTCGGCGGTCGGCGCGGCGGAATCCTCGTCCCGCGCGGTACCGACCGTCGGCGTGGTGTCCGCCGTGCCGACCGCCAGCCGACCCTCGTCGGGCAGGCCGGCGGGCCCCTCGTCCTGCACCGCTGGCTGCTCGCTTCCCACCCGCACCTCCCGACGTCACGCCAGGCCCGTCAGGTTAGCGGGCGGTCCCCAGCTCCGCTCGCCGGTGCCGCACCACTCTCTCGCCGATGTCACTCCGAGTCGGCGGTGACCTTCGTGGTCTTGCTGCCCGACTCCTCTTTGGTCTTGCTGCCCTGGTCGTCGACGGTGGGCTTGCCGCTCCGCTTGCCGGAGTCACCGGTGCTCGTGATCATGGTCGGCACCGGCTCGCGCCCACCGCTGCCCGGCACGGCCGCCACCGTCGGCTCACCCTCGTGCGGCTGGTCCGCCCCGTTCGTCACCGGGTCGGTCACCCGGGCCGGCCGGTCACCGTCGGCACGCAGATCGGCGGAGACCTGCTCGACAGCCGCCTCGACAAGCTGCTGCATCACCGGCTCGGCCTGCGCCAACTGCTGCTCGGCCCGTTCCAGCTGCTCCTCGGCCCGCTGGGCCGACTGCTCCGTACCGGTCAACCGGTCCTGCTCGTTGCCGAGCTGTTCCCGGGCCGCCGCCAGCTGCCGCTGGATCCGGTCCGACTCCTGCCGGGAGGCGACCGTCTCCTGCCGGATGTCGGCGAGCGCCTGCTGCGCCTCGGCCAACTCCTGCATCACCTCGGCGAGCTGCTGGCGCCCGGCCGCCGCCTCCTGCTGGGTGCTGGCCAGGTGCCGCTGGGTGGTGGCCAGGTGCTGCTGCGCGGTGGCCAGGTACTCCTCGAACTGCCGTCGGGACGCGGCGGCCTGCTCCTCCGCCTGCCGCTGCAACTCGGTCAGCCGCTCCTCGGCCTCCCGACGCTTCTCGGCGGCCTGCTCCTCCGCCTCGGCGCGGATCCGGGTCGCGTACTCCTCGGCCTCCCGGCGCAGCTCGTCGGCGCCGCCCTCGATCTGGGCGCGCCGCTCCTTGTACGCCTGGTCCAGCTCGGCCATCCGGGTCTGGTACGTCTGCTCCAGCTCCGTCCGTCGCTGCTCGATCGACTGCTCCAGCTCCGTACGCTGCTGCTCGATCGACTGCTCCAGCTCGGCCTTGAGCTGGTTGAACTCGCGGTCCGCGCCGGCCCGGTACGCGGCCAGTTCGTCGTCGAGCGCGGCCCGGCCGGCGGTGATCTCCTGCTCGGCCGCCTCCCGCTGGGCGGTGATCTCCTGGTCGGCGGCGGCGGTCCGCCGGTTGATCTCCTGCTCGACCCCGGACCGCCAGGCGGCCAGCTCCGACTGCGTCTCCGCCCGGACCCGCTGGGCGTACTCCTCGACCTCGGCCCGGGAACGGCGGACGAACTCCTCGGTCTCCTCGGTGATCCGCTTCGCCTCCGCCGTCGCCGTGCTGTGTGCCGCCTGACCGGACTCACGGAGCTGGGTCGCCTCGTGCTTCGCCTTCGCGTACGCCCCCTGGCCGGCCTCGCGCAGCTGGGACGCCTCCGCCCGGGCCAGCTCGATGGTCCGGTCCGCCTCCTGCCGCGCCGCGTCGAGCAGCCGCTGGGTCTCCTGCTGGGCCATCGCGTGGGCGGCCTGGCCGGCCTCCCGCAGCCGGGTGGCCTCCTGCTGGGCGGCGTCGCGCAGCCGGTTCGCCTCGTGCTGCGCCGCGTGCCGCAGCCGGGCCGACTCCTGCCGGGCCCGTTCGACGACCTGTTCGGCCTCCCGGTTGGTCCGGTCGGTCAGCTCAGACGTCTCCCGGGCGGTCTGCTCGGTCAGCCGGGTCGCCTCCTGCTCGGCGGTGTCCCGCAGCTGCTTCGCCTCCTGCAGCGCCTTGGTGTGCGCGGCGTGGCTCGCCTCCCGCAGCCGGTTCGCCTCCTCGGCGGCCCGGTTACGCAGCTCGGAACTCTCCTCCTGGGCCTTGACGAACGCCGCCTGCGCGGCCTCCCGCAACCGGGTGGCCTCCTCGGCAGCGGCGGCCACGGCCGCCTCCGCCTCGGCCCGCCGGGCGTTGTTGACCTTCTCCTCCTCGGCCCGCCGGGCGGCCAGCGCGAGTTCGAAGTCGCGCAGCGCCTCGGCGGCCTGTTGGCGGGCGTCCTCGAGCACCTGCTCGGCCTCGGCCCGCCGCGCCTCGATGTCCTGCGTCGCCTGATGGTGGATGACCTCGGCCTGCTCCTCGGCAAGGGTCAGGATGTGCTCCACCACCGGCCCCAGGTGCCGGAACGAGGCACGGTCCACCACACCGACCTGCCGGCGCAACGCCATCAGGTCGCGTTGCAGCACCTCGACCTGACCGGCCAGGTTGTGGATCTGCGCGTACGCCTGCTCACGCTGCGCCGCCAACCGGGCAATGTCCTTCTCGGCCTCGGCGACGTACCGGTCCACCTGCCGTTTATCGTAGCCCCGCAGGGCCGACTCGAAGCTCGGCTCCGTAGCCACGTCCCCGTCCAGGGCGAACAAGTCCTCGCCGTACGACATGCTCCCATCCTCACACGGGTCGCCCGGTTCTGCGGCCATACCCGGCGGCGTTGATCGGGCCGGGCGTCACGGCATGCTAGGGGACGATCCGGTGGACGGACAGCGCTCGGGGCCGTACCGGAAGATCCGGTACGGCCCCGGCCGTGCTGCTGCCCCGCAGTCCGACCGTGCGATCGGTCGGCTCAGCTGGCGACGTCGGCGGTCTGCCGCTCGTCGGAGTCGCTCTTGTCGGCGGCCTTCGCCTCCGGCTCGGCCTTCGCGGGGGTGGCGGCGGGAGCCGCCGAACCGACGCCGGGCACGATGCCGGCCAGGCCGGAGAGCATCTGGCCGAGCTGCGCGGTGACCGCGTCCTTCTGCCGGGTGAGGTCCTCGACCTCGCGGCGGGCCGCCTGCGTGGTCAGTTCCGCCTCGGTACGCGCCTCGGTGAGCAGGCGGTGGGCCTCGGCCCGAGCCTCGTTCACGGTCTTGTCGGCCAGCGCCTTGGCCTTGTCGACGGTGTCGTTGGCGGTGCGCTCCGACTCGACCCGGCGGGCCTCGGCGCGCTGCTCGATCTCCTTCGCCCGGTCCTGGGCGGCCCGGGCCCGCTGCTCGGCCTCGGCGACCAGCTTCTGGGTCTGGGCGACCTGGGCGGCGTGCCGCTCGGACTCCTCGCGCTCCGCCTTCTCCCGGCGCTCCGCCAGCTGCAGCTCCAGGGCCTGCAGGTCCTTGTCCCGCTTGTCCCGGGCGTCGGCGAGCAGCTTGGTCGCCTCGGCGCGCTTCTCCTCGGCCTCCCGGGCCGCCTTCGCGCGCTGCTGGGTGATCTCCCGCTCGGCGGTCGCCCGCAGCGTCGCCACCTCACGCTCGACCGTGGACCGCAGTTCGGCGACCTCGTGCGCGGTCACCGTACGCAGCTGCTTGGTCTCCCGCTCGGCGTCGGCGCGCAGCGTGTCGGCCTCCCGGCGGGCCTGCACCCGGACCTCGGCGGCCTCCCGCTCGGCGGCGGTACGGACGCTGCCCGCCTCGCGCTCCGCGGACGCCTTCATCGCGGCGGCCTCGGCGCGCGCCTTGTCGGTGATCTCCCGGGCCTCCAGCCGGGCGGCCGAGAGGATGCCCTCCGACTCGCGCTTGGCCTCGCCACGGTGGTCGTTCGCCTGCTCCTCGGCGAGCCGCAGGATCTGCTCGACGCGGGTGCCCAGGCCGGAGAGGGTCGGCCGGTTGTTCTCCTCGAGCTGCTTGTTCGTGTCGGTCAGCTTCTGCTCGAGTGCGGCGAGCCGCTGCTCGGCCTGGCGGAGCCGACGCTGCGCGTCGTTCATCCGCTGTTCGGCGTCGGCCCGGTCCTGCTGCGCCTGGTGCAGCGCCGCGGTCAGCCGGCCGAGGTGACTGTTGACCTGCTCACGGTCGTAACCGCGCAGGGCGACTGTGAAGTCTGGCTGCGAGTTCGCGTTGTCGAAGAACGCGAGAGGGGAGGATTGCTGCTGGGGCATTGGGACATACTTGCAGACACACCGGGGGCCTTCGCAAGAGCCGGGACGTTGTATCGCGCCCAGTTCACATGGTCAACTCGACCCGCCGGGCAGCCGTACCTTTTTCATGATCTTCGTTGGCTGCGTCGGTGGCCGGGACCGCCGGGGCAGTGGCTCAGCGGCCGGCGAGCCGGGCCACGATCGGGGCGGCGGCGTCCAGGTTGCCGCCGAGATGCAGGTAGTTGATTCCGTACCGCTCGCGGAGCGCGACCAGCCGGTCCACGCACTCGTCGACGTCGCCGTGCAGCACCGCCGGTGAGGCGGCCAGGGTGGTGGCGTCGGCCAGCCGGGCGTGACTGGAGGTGGACCGGTGTGTCACTCCCCGGTGCGTCACCCGTACGTCGAACATCCGCAGCTGGAACTCCAGCCGCTCCGGATCGCGGCCGGCGGCCGAGGCGGCGGAGCGGGCCCAGGCCACCTTCCGGGCGAAGCGGTCCGGAGCCATCTCGGCCACCGCGGCGAGTGGGTCGACGTCCGGGGCGAGTCGTGGGTTGATCCCGACGATGTCGGCGTACCGGCCGGCCAGTTCGAGGATGCGCCGGCTACCGCCGCCGACCAGCAGCGGCGGGTGCGGCCGCTGCACCGGCTTCGGCAGCCCGTCCAGCTCACCGATCTGGTAGTGCCGGCCGGTGAAGCTCACCGGCTTGTCGCCGAAGAGGCCGGCCAGCACCTCGATCGCCTCGGCCAGCCGGGCCACCCGTACGCCCGGCGGGTCGAACGGCAGACCGGCGGCGTCGTGGTCGGTACGCAGCCAGCCGGCGCCGAGCCCGATCTCGACCCGACCGCCGGAGAAGACGTCGAGGTTGGCCAGGGATTTGTGCAGCAGCACCGGATGCCGGAAGTCGTTGCAGAAGACCAGCCCCAGCACCCGCAGCCGGGTGGTGGCCTCGGCGGCGACCGTCATCGCCACCAGCGGGTCCATCGCCCAGCCACCGGTGAAGTGGTCCGAGACCGAGACCGAGTCGAAGCCGAGGTCCTCGATCCGGCGGATCTCGTCCCGCCACCGTGCGACCGGCCGGTCGAGTCCGGGCATCGAGGCGGTGAACCGGAACGGCCGGCGACCGGCGGACGGCCCGGGACCGGTGGGGTCGGCGGTCGAGCCGGGGACGGCCGGAGGCGGGGGTGGCATCGTCCGACTCTAAGCGCGCCAACCGGCCCCGGATACGCGGTTCGGCCGGAGATCCGGTCCACGGGCAGTCGGATTCTCGACACGGTTGGTGACCTGACGGCCCTCCCCGCCCCGGCCCGGGGCGGCTTAGCGTGACCGACGCGCAGACCTACCGTGAGCTACCGCAGGAGGCCGCAGTGACGGTGCTGCACTTCGACTCGCCGATGTCCGACGCGGAGCGTCGGGCCCGGCTCTTCGCCGGGGACCTGTTCGTCTACTCGCCGACGCCACACTCGATGGCGCTGGTCGCCTTCGCCCGGGAGATGGTCGAGACGGCGTTCACCCCCCACTTCCCGCCCGACGCCCAGCACCACCTGGCCGGCCCGGACTACGTACGGGTGCTGGCCGACCTCAAGCCGACCTTCATCAACCACCCACGCAGTGCCGAACTCGTCCGGGGGGTGCTCTCCGACCTCGGCGCCGACCCGGAGCAGACGTACTTCGACGTGCCCCGGCTGCGCACGATGACCAGCGAGTACCTCAACGCGGGGCTGACCCTGCAGTTCGAGTCGCACCGGGACACCTGGTTCTCCGCGCCGATGTCGCAGCTCAACTTCTGGATGCCGGTGTACGACGTGGTCGAGTCGAACGTGATGGCCTTCCACCCGAGGTACTTCGGCACCGGGGTGCGGAACAGCTCCCGGAACTACAACTACGCCGAGTGGGTCACGCACGGTCGTACCGCGGCCGCCCAGCAGGTGCACGCCGAGACCCGGGAACAGCCCCGGCTGGAACAGGACCTGGAACGCGAGCCGGACCTGCGGGTGATCACCCCGCCCGGCGGCGTACTGATCTTCTCGGGTGCGCAGTTGCACACCACCGTGCCGAACACCTCCGGCCGGACCCGGTTCTCGATCGACTTCCGGGCGGTCAACCTGACCGACGTCGAGTCCGGGGCGGGCGCCCACAACGTCGACTCGGAGTGCACCGGCACCACCCTCGGCGACTTCCGCCGGGCCACCGACCTGGCCCCGCTGCCGGCCGGGCTGATCGAGGCGCACGACGCCGTGCCGGGCTGACCGCCACGCCGACCGGCCGCGCCGGCAGGGCACGGGCGTGCGCCGCCGTCAGGACGTGGCCGGCTCGACCAGTTCCACAAGTACGCCGCCGGCGTCCCGGGGATGCACGAAGTTGATCCGGGAGCCGGCGGTGCCGCGTCGTGGGGTCTCGTAGAGCACCCGTACGCCGCGCTCCCGCAGCGCCGCGCAGGCCGCGTCGACGTCCGCCACGGTGTACGCCACCTGCTGCACACCGGGCCCGTTACGGTCCAGGAACTTCGCGATCGGCGAGTCCGGGGTCAGCGGCGCCAGCAGCTGTACGCAGCCACCGGTCGGGTCCGGGCCGACGCTCAGCATCGCCTCCCGTACGCCCTGCTCGGTGTTGGTCTCGGTGTGCACGCAGCGCATGCCGAAGACCCGCTGGTGGAACTCGATCGCGGCGTCGAGGTCGGCGACGGCCACCCCGACGTGATCGATGCGGAGCAGTCCGATCCCTGTGACATAGTCGGCAGCGGGCTCGGCCGGGACGTCATCACCCATGACGCTAGTCTGACCTAACTATCGTTAAGCCGTACCGTCAGGTCCCCTCGGAGGCGACAGTACCCATGGTTTCAGCTCCCCTGACACCGGCCCGGCCGGCTTCCGTGATCGTCGGTGGCGCCCGTACCCCGATGGGGCGACTGCTCGGCAACCTGAAGGACTTCCCGGCGACGAAGCTCGGCGGCGTTGCCATCCGGGCCGCCCTGGAGCGGGCCGGCGTCCCCGCCGACCAGGTGCAGTACGTGATCATGGGTCAGGTGCTGCAGGCCGGCGCCGGCCAGATCCCGGCCCGGCAGGCCGCGGTCGAGGCGGGCATCCCGATGTCCGTACCGGCGTTGACCATCAACAAGGTCTGCCTCTCCGGCCTCGACGCGATTGCGCTGGCCGACCAGCTCATCCGGGCCGGCGAGTTCGACATCGTGGTCGCCGGCGGCATGGAGTCGATGACCAACGCCCCGCACCTGCTGCTCGGCCAGCGGGCCGGCTACAAGTACGGCGACGTGGTGGTGAGGGACCACATGGCGCTGGACGGCCTCACCGACGCCTGGGACTGCTGCGCGATGGGCGAGTCCACCGAACGGCACAACGGCCGGCACGGGATCACCCGGGCCGAGCAGGACGCCTTCGCCGCCGCCAGCCACCAGAAGGCCGCCGCTGCGCAGAAGAACGGCGCCTTCGCCGAGGAGATCACCCCGGTGACCGTGCCGCAGCGCAAGGGCGACCCGCTGGTGATCAGCGAGGACGAGGGCGTACGCCCGGACACCACGGCCGAGTCGCTGGGCCGGCTGCGTCCCGCCTTCACCCCGGACGGCACCATCACCGCCGGCAGCTCGTCGCCGATCTCCGACGGCGCCTGCGCGGTCGTGGTGATGAGCCGGGCCAAGGCCGAGGAACTCGGGCTGAGCTGGCTCGCCGAGATCGGGGCGCACGGCAACGTCGCCGGCCCGGACAACTCGCTGCACTCGCAGCCCTCCAACGCGATCAGCCACGCGCTGGGCAAGGCCGGACTCGGCGTCGCCGACCTGGATCTGATCGAGATCAACGAGGCGTTCGCGCAGGTCGGCATCCAGGCCACCCGCGACCTCGGGGTCAGCCCCGAGATCGTGAACGTCAACGGCGGCGCGATCGCGCTCGGGCACCCGATCGGGATGTCCGGTGCCCGGCTGGTCCTCACCCTCGCCATGGAACTGCGCCGCCGGGGCGGCGGCACCGGGGCGGCGGCGCTGTGCGGCGGCGGCGGACAGGGCGACGCGCTGATCATCACGGTTCCCCGCCAGGGCGGCGGCCAGGAGTGACCGCACCAGGCTCCACCGGACGACCAGCGGCAGCCGGGCCGGCTCCGGCCGGGTCCGCCCCCGGGGCCCCCGGCCCGGCCGGCCCGGTGTCGGTGCGACGCAGCCGCGACGTACCGCTGCTGGTCGAGCGGGCCCGCGACGGTGACCCCCGGGCGGTGGCCCGGCTGATCACCCTGGTCGAGTCCGGCGACGACCTGCTGCCGGAGATCGCGGCGGCGCTGGCCCCGCACACCGGCCGGGCCCAGGTCATCGGGCTGACCGGGTCGCCCGGGGTCGGCAAGTCGACCACCACCAACGAGCTGGTCCGGGCGCTGCGGGCCCGGGACCACCGGGTCGGGGTGCTCGCCGTCGACCCGTCCAGCCCGTTCACCGGCGGGGCGATCCTCGGCGACCGGGTCCGGATGCAGGACCACGCGACCGACCCCGGCGTCTACATCCGTTCCATGTCCAGCCGGGGCCACCTCGGCGGGCTGGCCGCCGCCACCCCGGCCGCGGTCCGGGTGCTGGAGGGTGCCGGCTGTGACGTCGTCCTGGTGGAGACCGTCGGGGTCGGCCAGGCGGAGGTGGAGGTCGCCTCGCTCGCCGACACCACGCTGGTCCTGCTCGCCCCCGGGATGGGCGACGCGATCCAGGCGGTCAAGGCCGGCATCCTGGAGATCGCCGACGTTTTTGTGGTGAACAAGGCCGACCGGGACGGCGCCGACAACACCGTCCGGGACATCCAGGGCATGATCGCCCTTGGCGAGCGCGGACCCGGCGAGTGGCGTCCCAGGGTGGTTCGCGCGGTCGCCGCCCGGGGCGAGGGGATCGACGACCTCGTCGCCGCGATCGAGAAGCACCGGGGCTGGCTGGTCGAACACGGCGAACTGCGGCGCCGCCGGGAGGCGCGGGCCGCCGCCGAGGTCGAGGCGATCGCGCTCGGCACCCTGCGCGCCCGGCTCGGCTCGCTTCGCTCCGGTACGGCGCTCGCCGACCTCGCCGCCCGGGTCGCCGACGGGACCACCGACCCGTACGCCGCTGCCGGTGACCTGCTCACCCAACTGGAGCTGTAAGGACGGGCCCCTTCCCGTCGTCCGGGCGGCGGGCAGGAAGGGGCCTTCCCGACACCGGTCAGCGGTGCAGTGCCGCACCCTTGAGGACCTTGTCCACGGCGTTGCGGGGGCCGTGCAGGGCCAACCCCACCAGGTCCAGTTTGGCGCGTGGCACGGCCCGTACGGCGGCCCGGTTGTCCCGGTCGTTGCCGGTGTGGAACAGGTCTGCGGTGAAGACGCTGAGCGGAATGCCCCGGTCCAGCGCGCGGCGGTGCGCGGCGGCCAGGATGTCCCGGTCGCCGGCGAAGACCAGCACCGGCTGGCGGAACATCGGCAGGTAGCGGGTGTCGTCGGCGTCCAGGTAGTCCTCGCCGAGCAGCTCCGGTTCGGCCCCGGCGATTCCGCTGACCAGGAACGCGGTCACGTTGAGCCGCTGCCAGCCGGCCAGGTCGTCCCGGAGCAGTACGGCGATCTTGCTGTCGAACCGGACCGGTGGCGGAGTCGGCTCCCCAGCGGCCGGTGGGATGTTCGGATCGTTCATCCGACCGAGCCTGCCGAGCGGCCCCGTCCCGGTCTTGTACGTTCCTGACGTGCGTACCCGGGTCGCGGCCTGGCGTCCGGCGGTGGCCGGCGTCGCCGAGGTGTTCCACGCGGACTTCGTCGACCACGCCTACCCGGCGCACACCCACGACGCCTGGACCCTGCTGATCGTCGACGACGGCGCCATCCGGTACGACCTGGACCGGACCGAGCACGGCACGGTCGGGGCGGAGGTCACCCTGTTGCCGCCGCACGTCGCGCACGACGGCCGGTCGGCGACCCGGCACGGCTTCCGCAAGCGGGTTCTCTATCTCGACACGTCCGTGCTGGGCGAGGAGTTGATCGGCGCGGCGGTGGAGACGCCGAGCCTGTCCGACCCGCAGCTGCGGGACCGGATCCACCGGCTGCACCGTGCGCTCGTACACCCGGGGGACGCCTTCGAGGCGGAGAGCCGGCTGGCGTTCGTCCGCGAGCGGTTGTCCGGCCACCTGCGGACCCGGCCGGGCGGCGGACCGCCGGCACCGTCGGGGTCGGCGACCGTGGCGACCGGACAGCTCGCTGGCCGGCTCCGCGGGCTGCTGGACGCCCGACTGACCACCGGGATCACCCTGGTCGAGGCCGCCGCGACGCTGGCGGCGCATCCGACGCACCTGGTCCGGTCCTTCACCCGACGGTACGGTCTGCCGCCGCACCGCTATCTGACCGGTCGCCGGATCGACCTGGCCCGTCGGCTGCTGCTGGCCGGGATGCCACCGGCCGAGGTGGCGGTCTCCGCCGGCTTCTACGACCAGGCACACCTGACCCGGCACTTCCGCCGGTATCTCGGCGTCGGCCCGGCCCGGTTCGCTGCCGGAGCCGAGCCGGTCGGCCGGACTTGAGCCGAGAATCCGTCACGTTACGCCGTTGGTTTGCCGGTGCCGAGTAGGCTCCGTCAACGCTGACTGCGCCGTGTCAGGCTGCCAAGACCAGGGGAGAGACAGAGCATGACCGAGGTTCCGAACGAGGCGGGCCAGGCCGCGGAGACCGCCGCGCCCGCTGCCGCACCGGCTGCCGCGCCCGCCGCGGCACCGCGCGGTGCGACCGAGGTGTCCGAAGAGGTCATCGAGAAGATCGCCGGTACGGCGGCCCGCTCGGTGCCCGGGGTCGCCGAGCTGGGCGGGGACGTGGCCCGGTTCTTCAACAACGTGCTGGACCGGGTCGGTCTGGACGAGGTCGGCGATGCCGGCCGGGGCGTCTCGGCCGAGGTGAAGGGGACCAGCGCGTCCATCAGGATCGTGCTGGTCATCGAGGCCGGGCAGGTCGTGGCCGACGTGACCGAGGCGGTCCGGGTGAAGGTGATCGAGGAGGTCGAGAAGTACGGCATCCAGGTCAGCGAGGTGAACGTCAAGGTTGACGACATCGAGCTGAACCCGCCGGCGGCCGCCGGAGCGTGACCGTCCCGTCGCCGTACACCTGTTGAGAAGGGCCCCTCTGCCGCGGACAGCGATCGGAAGGGGCCCTTCCCCGCGTCCTTAGCGATCGTTCAGGTTGACCCTTTACACTGCGGTGATGAACGCGGACGAGATCGCCGCCGGACGGGAACGCTGGCAGGCCCGGTACGACGCGGCCCGGAAGCGGGACGCGGACTTCACGACGCTCTCCGGAATGACCGTCGACCCGGTGTACGGGCCGCCGGAGGGGACCGCCGACCCACGGTTCGCCCGGATCGGCTGGCCCGGCGAGTACCCGTACACCCGGGGGTTGCACCCGACCGGCTACCGGGGGCGGACCTGGACGATCCGGCAGTTCGCCGGCTTCGGCAACGCCCGGCAGACCAACGAGCGCTACAAGATGATCCTCGGCGCCGGCGGCGGCGGTCTCTCGGTCGCCTTCGACATGCCGACCCTGATGGGGCGCGACTCCGACGACCCGCAGGCGCTCGGCGAGGTCGGGCACTGCGGGGTGGCGATCGACTCGGCCGCCGACATGGAGGTGCTGTTCGACGGCATCGACCTGGCCGGTGTCACGACGAGCATGACCATCTCCGGTCCGGCGGTGCCGGTCTTCTGCATGTACCTGGTCGCCGCCGAGCGGCAGGGCGCCGACATCTCCACCCTGGACGGCACCCTGCAGACCGACATCTTCAAGGAGTACATCGCGCAGAAGGAGTGGCTCTTCGACCCGGAGCCGCACCTGCGCCTGATCGGCGACCTGATGGAGTACTGCGCGGGCACCATCCCCCGGTACAAGCCGCTCTCGGTCTCCGGCTACCACATCCGGGAGGCCGGTTCGACCGCCGCCCAGGAGTTGGCGTACACCCTGGCGGACGGTTTCGGCTATGTCGAGCTGGGGTTGAGTCGCGGCCTGGACGTGAACGTCTTCGCCCCCGGGCTGAGCTTCTTCTTCGACTCGCACGTCGACTTCTTCGAGGAGATCGCCAAGTTCCGGGCCGCCCGCCGGATCTGGGCCCGCTGGCTGCGCGATGTCTACGGCGCCACCAGCGAGAAGGCGCTCTGGCTGCGGTTCCACACCCAGACCGCCGGGGTGTCGCTGACCGCCCAGCAGCCGGTCAACAACGTGGTCCGGACCGCGGTGGAGGCGCTCGCCGCGGTGCTGGGCGGGACGAACTCGCTGCACACCAACGCGCTGGACGAGACCCTGGCCCTGCCCACCGACTCGTCCGCCGAGATCGCGCTGCGGACCCAGCAGGTGCTGATGGAGGAGATCGGGGTCACCAACGTGGCCGACCCGCTCGGCGGTTCCTGGTACGTCGAGGCACTCACCGACAAGATCGAGGCCGAGGCGGAGGAGATCTTCGCCCGGATCCGGCAGTTGGGTGGCGAGGGGCCGCACCCGATCGGCCCGATGACCTCCGGCATCCTGCGCGGCATCGAGGACGGCTGGTTCACCGGTCAGATCGCCGAGGCGGCCTTCGTCTACCAGCAGGCGCTGGAGAAGGGCGACAAGAAGATCGTCGGAGTGAACTGCCACACCGGTACGGTCGCCAAGGAGCTGGAGATCCTGCGGGTCTCGCACGAGGTCGAGCTGGAGCAGCGCCGGGTGCTGGCCGCCCGCAAGTCCGGCCGGGACGACGCCGAGGTGCGCTCCGCGCTGGCCCGGATGGTCGAGGTGGCGCGTACCGACGGGAACCTGGTCCCGCCGATGCTGGACGCGGTACGCGCCGAGGCGACACTCGGGGAGATCTGCGACGCGCTGCGCGACGAGTGGGGCGTCTACCGCGAGCCGGCCCGGTTCTGACTCCGATCCGGTGCGCCGGCCGGGCCGGGCGGGCTCCGGTCAGCTGTCGTCCACCGGCGGTTCGTCGGGGACGGCCGGCGCGCGTGCGAGACTAGACAACCATGAGCGACCCACGGATCACCTCGTCGATCTTCACCCGCGGCGCGGTCGACCTCGGCGCACTGCGCGCCGCCCAGACGCCCGCACAGTCCCCGGTTACCCCGCCCGCCAGCCGTCCGACGCCGGGCGGCGGATATCCCGGCGCACCGGCCGGCGGACCGGGCGGCGTCACCGTGATCGACGTCACCGAGGCCACCTTCCAGTCCGAGGTGCTCGAACGCTCGCTGACCACGCCGGTCGTCATCGACTTCTGGGCCGAGTGGTGCCAGCCGTGCAAGCAGCTCTCCCCGGTGCTGGAGCGCCTCGCCGTCGAGGGCGGCGGCGCCTGGGTGCTGGCCAAGGTCGACGTCGACGCCAACCCGCGGCTGGCGCAGATGTTCCGGATCCAGGGCATCCCGATGGTGGTCGCGATCATCGGCGGGCAGCCGGCGGACGCGTTCACCGGGGTGCAGCCGGAGGCCCAGCTGCGGCAGTGGATCGCCGCGCTGCTCAAGGCCGCCGGAGTGAGCGTGGAGGCCCCGGAGGACCCCCGGCTGGTCGAGGCCGACGACGCCCTGATCAGCGGGGACCTGGACGCGGCCGAGCGGGCGTACCGGAAGATCCTGTCGGAGAGTCCGGCGGACGCGGCGGCCGAGGCCGGCCTCGCGCACGTGTCGCTGGCCCGGCGGGTGGCCGGGGTCGACCCGGCGGCGGCGATGGCCGCGGCCGAGGCGGCGCCGGACGACGTACCGGCGCAGCTGCTCGCCGCCGACATCGAGGTACTCAGCGGTCAGGCGGAGCAGGCGTACGCCCGGCTGGTCGACCTGGTCCGACGGACCAGCGGCGATGACCGGGACGCCGCCCGGCAGCACCTGGTGTCCCTTTTCAGCATCGCCGGTCCGGACGATCCTGCGGTGGCGACCGCTCGGCGGGCGCTCTCCCGCGCGCTCTTCTAGAACAATGTGAGTACGAGCGGCGGGCATGCCGGCTGGCAGCCGCGATACCGGACGGGAGCAATGTATGCGCCGGATCGCCGTCCTGGACGCCCCCTCCAACCTGGGCCTGCGTCCACCGACCGGTACGTCGGTGCCGGGCTGTGCCAAGGCTCCCGGCGCGCTGCGTGACCACGACCTGATCGCCCGGCTCGGTGCCCGGGACGCCGGCTGCCTCACCCCGCCCCGGTACGACCCGGGCGACTGGCGTCCCGGGGACGGGGTGTGTCATGCGGCGTCGATCGCGTCGTACTCGATGCGGCTGGCCGACCGGGTCGGCACGATCATCGACCGGGGGGAGTTTCCCCTGGTCTTGGGTGGTGACTGCGCCATCCTGCTCGGTTCGGCGCTGGCCATGCACCGGCTCGGCGAGGCGGTCGGCGGCCGGGTCGGGCTGGTGTTCGTGGACGGCCACTCCGACTTCCGGCACCCGGGCAACGCCTCGTACGTCGGTGCGGCGGCCGGTGAGGACCTCGCCCTGGTCACCGGTCGGGGCCAGGCCGACCTGGCCGCGATCGAGGGGCGGCGGCCGTACTTCCGGGACATCGACGTGGTGGTGCTCGGCATCCGGTCCCACGACGAGTACCGGCTCGACCTGCAGGCGGCCGGGATCGTCACCCGGCCGGTCCCGGCGTTGCGGGCCGAGGGCGCGGCCCGGACCGCACAGTGGGCGCACGACCAGTTGACCGACTGTGTCGGCTACTGGGTGCACGTGGACGTGGACGTGCTCGACCCGGCGGTGATGCCGGCGGTCGACGCGCCCGACCCGGGCGGGATCGCCTTCGCCGAGCTGGAGCTGCTGCTGGCCGGTCTGGTCGACACCCCGCACTGCCTCGGGGTGGAGGTCACCGTCTTCGACCCGGACTACGACCCGGACGGGGCGTACGCCGCCGAGATCGTCGGCACGCTGGTGGCCGGTCTCAGTCCGGTGACCACTCCGGACGTCGTACCGCCCCGGCTGCTGCCGGGCGGCACCCCGACCGGGTCCGGACCGGCGGCGGTGCCGGGCCCCCGGCACGGGCCGACCGGGTCGTCGGCCGGCGGCGGGGCCCGGGAGGTGCCGCCGCTCGGGCTGGCCGGGTTGCCCCGACCGTCCCCGGTGGTCGCCGCCGAGCCGGTCGGTCCGCCCCCGTCGGCCGGCCCCGGCCGGCTGCGGCGCCCCACGGTGCCACCGCTGGAGCTCAGACCCGCGGAGACCGGGGCGCCGGTCCGGGCGCCGTTCGTGCCGCCGACGGGTCCGCAGTCCGTGCCGCCGGCGGGTCCGCCCGCTGGCGACGGCTCCGGCGTCGTGGAGGCCGGGCCGGAGGACGACAGGCCGCCGCACCGGGTTGCCGGACCCGGGTCGGCAGCCGAGATCGCCTGACTCCGGGACCACTCGGCAATCCGTCGACCACCGACCGCCGGTGTCCTACGCCGGCCGGAGCGGGGCGGCCGTGGACCACGCTGCCCTACGCCGGCCGGACTGGGGCGGCGGACAGTTCGGCCTCGATCAGCTCGACCGCCCGGGCCGTGCCGCTCTCGTCCCGTACCTGACGGCGGAGGTCGGCAGACCGCGTCGCCACCACGGCGTCGGTGGTGAGGTGCAGCAGTGCCGTCCGCAGCTCGTCGGCGGTGACCGTGGCCAGGTCGACGACCCGGGCCACGCCGAGGTCGGCCAGTCGTTCGGCGTTGGCGAACTGGTCGGCGGCCTGGGGCGCGGCGATCATCGGCGTGCCGCAGTACAGTCCCTCGCTGCTGCCGCCCATGCCGGCGTGGGTGAGGAACGCGTCGGCCTGCTCCAGGATCGCGAGCTGCGGCACCCAGGTGTGCACCTCCACACTGTCCGGTACGACGCCGAGTTCCGCCGGGTCGACGTGCCGGCCGATCTGCAGCACGGTGTGCCAGCCGGGCAGCGTGCCGAAGGCGGTGACGCAGCGCCGGTAGAAGTCGGCGTGCCGGGTGAACGCCGATCCGAGCGACACCAGCAGCACCTTTTCGGCGGTCGCCGGGCGGGTCCAGGTGCCCTGGTCGGACCGGTCGCCGAGGACGGGGCCGACGAAGCTGTAGACGGCGGGGTCCACCCGGTCGGCGTTCGGTTGCAGGGCGCGGGGGATGAGGGCCAGGCAGCGGGGCGGTCGGCCCTGGAAGGCGAGGCTGTCGGTGACCGACGACCCGTTCTCGGTGAGCCACGTCGTGTACCGCCGGTAGTAGTCCGCCCCGCGCGGTTCGGCCCGCATCGCCTCCACCGCCGGCGCCATCTCCGCCTCGTAGCCGTCCCAGGCCACGAAGGTGGGGGAGAGTTGGATCGCGGGGATGCCCCACTGTTCGCCGAGGAGCCGGGCCGGTGCGCCGGCGATGTCGTAGAGGAACAGGTCGGGGCGGTCGTCGGCGTACCGGGCGCGTAGCTGCGGGAGCATCGCGATCGAGTCGTCGAGGAAGAGCGTCAGTTGGGCGATCGGATCCTCGACCCACTCCTCGTCGGGGGCGGGCAGCGTCGAGCGGTACGGCGTGAGTTCGGCCCCGGTGCGCTGGATGACGTCGGCGAACGACGGGTCGTTCGCGTACGTGACCCGGTGTCCCCGGTCGACCAGGGCGCGCAGGATCTGCAGGCTCGGGTTGACGTGCCCGGGGGCGGGGATGCTGACCATGGCGATGTGGGACACGGTTCTCCTCGGCGGGGGTGGGTGGCGCAATCACAAGACGAGACGTCTCGTCCAGTTACTGTGCCACGTCGGGGTGGTGCTGGCAAGACGAGTCGCCTCGTCTCGCTGCGGTACGCTGGGTCCGTGCCCGCCGACCCCGCCCGCCGCAACGACCGCGCCCGCCGGGCGATCCTCGCCGCAGCCCTGGAACTGCTGGCCGAGACCAGCTATCCCGAGCTGACCGTCGAGCGGATCGCCGCGCGGGCCGGGGTCGGCAAGCAGACGATCTACCGCTGGTGGCGCGGCAAGGGGGCGGTGATCCTGGACGCGCTGGTGGAGGCCGGGTCGGCCGGCGACGGGTCGGTGCCCGACACCGGTGACGTCGCCGCCGACCTGCGGGCGCTGATCCGCGCCACGGTCGCCGAGTTCGCCGATCCCCGGCTGTCCGCCACCACCCGGGCGATCACCATCGAGACGCTCGCCGACGAGACGCTCGCCGAACAGGTCCGCGACCGGCTGCTGCGGCCCCAACTCGACGCGGTCCGGTCCCGGCTGGAGGCGGGCCGGCGCGTCGGGCAGGTCCGGCCCGATGTCGACCTCGACCAGGTGGTGGAACTGCTCTTCGGGCCGATCTACCACCGCTGGCTGCTGCGTACCGGCCCGCTCACCGAGGCGTACGCCGACGGCGTGGTGGATCTCGCCCTGGCTGCGGTCACCCCGGTGGGCGTCGCCGGCCGACGGTCGACTTGACGGTGGACGCTAGCCAGATTAGCTTTCCGGCTATGGTCCTTTTCGTGGTGAACGGAAAACGGGCGGATCGCGGGTGGGCCCGTGCCTAGGGTCGGACTCTCTACCGCCGCCGTCGTCTCCGCCGCGCTCGACGTCATCGACGCGCAGGGCCCGGAGGGGCTGACCCTGGCCGCGGTCGCCAGCCGTACCGGGGTGGCCGCGCCGTCGCTCTACAAACACGTCGCGGGTCTCGCCGAACTCCGCGCCCTGGTCGGCGTACGGGTGCTGACGGAGATGACCGAACGGTTCACCGCGGCGGTGATCGGGCGCAGTGGGGACGACGCGGTCGCCGCACTGCTCCGCACCTACCGGGAGTACGTCCTCGAGCACCCCGCCCGGTACGCCGCGCTGCCGCTCGACCCGCTGCACGACGCCGGCATGCTCGAGGCCGGCAACCGGATGATGCAGGTCTTCCTCGGCATGCTCCGCGGCTACGGGCTCACCGACTCCGCCGCGATCCACGCCACCCGGTGCGCCCGGTCGATCGCACACGGATTCGCCTCGATCGAGGCCAACGGCGGCTTCGGCCTGGCCGAGGACCAGGACGAGACGTACGAGCGGTTGATCGCGATGTTCCTGGCCAGTCTTCCGCGCTGACCGGCGCCACCGGTTGCGGGGACTCTTAGCCTTCCTTATAGTTCGACGCTAATTGATGCCTGTCGGCCGTTCACCGACCGGGCACCGCCGTCGACCGTCCCGGAGGCACCTGTGACGCGTACCCGAAGGACCCTCCTGTTGGCCGGTCTGGTCGCCGCCGTCGTGACCGCGTCGGCGGCCGTGGTGTCGGCGCCGCTGACCACGGCCGCGCGGGCCGCCGCCACCCCGACCGCCAGCTTCGCCAAGGTCTCCGACTGGGGCTCGGGCTGGGAGGGCCGCTACACGATCACCAATTCCGGCACCAGCACCATCACCTCCTGGCGGGTCGAGTTCGACCTGCCCGCCGGCACCACCGTCGGCAGCTACTGGGACGCCACCCTGACCAGCAGCGGACAGCGCCACACCTTCGGCAACCGCGCCTGGAACGGCACCGTCACCCCCGGTTCCTCGGTCACCTTCGGCTTCATCGGCTCCGGCCCGGGCGCCCCGGCCGGCTGCCGGCTCAACGGCCAGCCCTGCGCCGGCGGCACCACCCCGACCCCGACCCCGACCGCCACCCCGACCCCGACCGTGCCACCGGGCAGCACGCCGGTCGCCGCGAACGGCCAGCTCCGGGTCTGCGGCCGGCAGCTCTGCAACGCCCGGGGCAAGGCGATCCAGTTGCGCGGGATGAGCACACACGGCCTGCAGTGGTACGCCAACTGCGCCACCCCCGGCTCGCTCGACGTTCTGGCCAACGAGTGGCGGGCGGACGTGCTGCGGATCTCGATGTACGTCCAGGAGGGCGGCTACGAGACCGACCCCCGGCGCTTCACCGACCTGGTGCACAACTACATCGAACTGGCCACCGCCCGGGGCATGTACGCGATCGTGGACTGGCACATGCTCACCCCGGGTGACCCGAACGAGAACCTGGGTCGGGCGCGGACCTTCTTCGCCGAGATCGCCGACCGGCACCAGGCCAAGAACAACGTCATCTACGAGATCGCGAACGAGCCCAACGGGGTGGCCTGGAGTTCGATCAAGAGCTACGCCGACCAGATCATCCCGGTGATCCGTACCCGGGACGCCGACGCGGTGGTGCTGGTCGGCACCCCGGACTGGTCCTCGCTCGGTGCCTCGGGTGAGGGCGGCGGGCCGGACGTGATCGCCGCCAACCCGGTGAACGACAACAACGTCATGTACGTCTTCCACTTCTACGCCGCCTCGCACGACGACTACTACCTCGACACGGTGACCCGGGCGGCGGACCGGCTGCCGCTGTTCGTCACCGAGTTCGGCACCCAGGAGTACACCGGCGACGGCCCGAACAACTTCACCATGGCCCAGCGCTACCTCGACCTGTTCGCCGGCCGGAAGATCAGTTGGGTGAACTGGAACTTCTCCGACGACTTCCGCTCCGGCGCGGTCTTCACCAGCGGCACCTGCGCGGCCGGCCAGTTCTCCGGCACCGGACGGCTGAAGGAGGCCGGCGTCTGGATCCGCGACCGGATCCGCACCGCGGACGACTTCTGACCGGACCGGGCTCAGCCGTCGTCACCGAGCCGTCGTGACCGGGGCCGCCTCGCCGAGGCGGCTCCGGTGTGCGGCAATATTGGATGATGGAGAGATCCCACGCGTACCCGGTCACGCTCACCTGGACCGGCGCCGGCGCCGAGGGCACGGTCAACTACCGGGCCTACGGCCGCGATCACACGCTCGTCGCCGAGGGCCCGCCACCGCTGCTCGGCTCGGCCGACCCGCTGTTCCGGGGCGACCCGGCCCGGTGGAACCCCGAGCAGCTCCTCGTCGCCGCGCTCGCCCAGTGCCACATGCTGTCGTACCTGAGCCTCTGCGCGCGGGGGCGGGTCGTGGTGACCGGGTACACCGACGAGGCGGCCGGCACGATGGTGGAGAGCGGTGACGGCGGGGGAGCGTTCACCGAGGTGGTGCTCCGCCCCCGGGTCACCGTCGCCGCCCCGGAGATGGTCGAGCAGGCCGCCGAGCTGCACGAGCGGGCGCACCGGCTCTGTTTCATCGCCAGTTCGGTGAACTTCCCGGTACGCCACGAGCCGGTCATCCTCGTCGCCGAGCCGGCCTGACCTGGTCGCCGGCCCTCGTCAGGGACTGACCGTACGGGCCGGTGCGGCTATCGTGACGGAGGGCGGTCGTATCGAGCGGTCCGGTCGCCGGTTGTTTCAGTTCTGCGTGGTTGTCGGTTCTGTATTGAGTGGTGGTGGCGGTCGTGGCGGTCGGGAAGCTGTTGCGGTTCGACGAGGTACGCGGTTACGGGTTCATCGCGCCGGACGCCGGTGGTGAGGACGTCTTCGTCCACGCCAACGACTTCGGCGAGGACAAGCACCTGATCTATCCGGGCATGCGCCTGGAGTACGAGGTGGAGCAGGGCGAACGGGGCCTGAAGGCGACCACCATCCGGATCGTCGACCGGCCCTCGGTCAAACCCCGGCCGGCCCGGCCGGCGGGCGAGAACGAGGAACTGTGTGACGTCCTGTCCGGCGCCGAACTCAGCGCCGAGGTCACCGAACTGCTGATCGACAAGGTGCCGACGTTGACCGGCGCCCAGATCGGTGCCATCCGGCAGCAGATCGTCAACCTCGCCCGGGTGCACGGCTGGGTGGAGCCCTGAACCCGGCCGTTCCCGGCGACGTCGCCCCGGCCCGGGGTGAACTGCTCGCGGTCAGCGACCTGCATGTCGGCTACGCCGACAACCGGAAACTGGTCGAGGGCTTCACCCCCGGCTCCGACGAGGACTGGCTGCTGCTCGCCGGTGACCTCGGTGAGCGGGTCGAGGACATCTACTGGGCGCTGCGGGTGCTCAGGGAGCGGTTCTCCACCGTCGTCTGGGTGCCGGGCAACCACGAGCTGTGGACACCCCGGCAGGACCGGGTGCAGTCGCGCGGGGTGGCCCGCTACGACCTGCTGGTCGAGATCTGCCGGCGGGTCGGCGTACTGACCCCGGAGGACCCGTACCCGGTCTTCACCGGTGCGGGCGGGCCGGTGACCGTCGTCCCGCTCTTCCTCCTGTACGACTACACGTTCTGGCCGCCCGGGGTGACGAGTCGGGAGGAGGCGCTCGCCCTGGCCCACTCCACCGGGGTGATCGCCACCGACGAGTACCTGCTGCACCCCGACCCGTACCCGAGCCGGCAGGACTGGTGCGCGGCCCGGCTGGAGTCGACCGAGCGGCGGCTGGCGGCCGAACTCGACCCGACGCTGCCGACCGTGCTGGTCAACCACTTCCCGCTGGTGCAGGAGGTGACCCGGATCCTGCGGTATCCGGAGTTCGCGCAGTGGTGCGGCACGGTCCGGACCGCCGACTGGCACGTCCGCTACCGGGCCGCCGCGGTGGTCTACGGGCACCTGCACATCCCCCGGGTCAACTGGTTCGACGGGGTCCGGTTCGCCGAGGTGTCGCTCGGCTACCCACGGGAGTGGCAGGCCCGGGACCGGCCGCCGGGCCGGCCCGTACCCGTGCTGCCCGGCCGGGCCACGGACCCGGCCTGACCCGTTCCGCCCGGCACCCGACGGCCCCGGACCGCCGCGGCGGCCGGGCGCGCCGGCTCGGCCGTCAGCGGGTACGGCGCATCCAGAACGCGCCGGTCGGCAGCCCCCGCAGCTCGGCCGGTACGGCGTCCGGCCGCTGCGCCCACAGCCACGAGGTGAAGAGCAGCACCTGCCAGGAGGTGTTGTGGGTGAGGAACGCCCGGAGCAGGTAGACCTCGGTCCAGTCCCGGCCCTCGCGCAGCCACTTCTCCGGATACTCGAACGGCCAGTGGATGTCGTGCACGTGCACCACCACCCCCGGCCGCAGCGTGGGCAGGACGTGCAGCAGCAGCCAGACCACGTCCGAGCCGGCCTTCACCACGTGCGTCGAGTCGATCAGCAGGATGTCGCCGGCGTCGAGGGCGGCGAAGGTCTCCCGGTCGACGTCCTGCACCCGACGCTGGATCAACTCGACCCGGTCCCCGGGGCGCAGTCGGGACCGCAGCCGCTCGGGGTGCGGCTCCACGCAGGTGATCCGCAGCTCCGGCAGGTGCCGGTCGACGACGTCGAGGGCGACCGCGGTGGAGTAGCCGGAGCCGACCTCGATCAGCCGGGCCGGGCGGTGGTGCCGGAGCATCGCGTGCAGTACGGCGGCGTCGGGGCGCCCGTACATGCCGTTGTGGTCGTGCCACCGGTCGGTCGGCAGCTCCCGCAGGTACGGCGTGAGTTCGGCGGCGAGGCGTACCTGCTCGGCCTCGCGCAGGTCGATCCCGACCGGGGCCAGGTCACGCCAGCCGACCGCGGTGGTCCGGTCGGCGGGCGCGGTGGCCGGCGAGTAGTAGTGACCCGGTTTCACGTACGGCGGTGCGCTGAGCACCGCACTGATCCCCCGGGCGCGCCGGATGACCTGCGTCTGGAACCCCCCAACAGCCATGCGGGGAATTCTGGCCTTTATCGCAATACTTCGCTAGTACCCCGTAAAAATAGAACTTCCGCGTGTAATCCGTGAGATTTGTTCTGTACATCGGAGGGGTGGGCGATGGACGACATCACCGGACTGGTCCTCGACGACCACGAGGCGTTCCGGCGCGGATTCGCCCGGCTCGACGACGCCCGGGGCGAGACGGAGCTGCGGGCCATCTGGGACCCGCTCTCCCTGCACCTGGACATCCACGCCGAGGCGGAGGAGGCGATCCTCTATCCGTACCTGGTCCGACACGGTGACCCCGACACCGCCGCCGACGAGACCGACGACGCGATCGGCGACCACAACCGGATCCGGGACGCGGTCGCCGAGGCGCGTCGGCACGTACCCGGCACCGACGGCTGGTGGGCGGCGATCTGGCAGGCCCGGCGGGAGAACAGCGCGCACCTGGCCGAGGAGGAGGACGGCGTCCTCGCCGACTTCCGGCGCAACGCCAGCCGGGAACTGCGCGCCGAACTGGCCATCCGGTGGCTCACCTTCTACGGCGAGCATCCGGGCGGCCGGGACCTGCTCTTCCAGAACAAGGACCCCCGGGCGTACGTCGAGGGGCACCGCTGACGCCCGCCCTGCCGGACGGCGGTGCTCAGGGCGAGGGCGTGCCGACGAGTTCCCTGATCCGCCTGGCGCGGTTGGTCACGCCGGGGTGGTCGAGCGGGAGGTGGCGGGGCGGACCGAGCCAGCGGCAGAGTTGACGCAGCGCGAGCAGGATCGCGCTGCGCCGGATCGACTCCAGGTGGTCGGCGGGCAGCGGCTGGACCCGCTGGTAGCCGGTGAGCAGGGCGGGCAGCAGCCCGGGGGTCGTCCGGTCGTGCAGCCAGAAGTGGCCCAGGTCGAACGTCGGCTCGGCGCCCCGGATCTCGCCGAAGTCGATCAGACCGGTGTACCGGCCGTCGGCGCAGAAGACCTGGTCGAGGTCGAAGTCGCCGTGGGCGAGTCGGGCCTGTCCCGGTGGCTGTCGGCGCTCGTGCCCGACCAGGTCCGCGAGGGCGTCGAGGACCGGGGTGGGGAACAACGAGGCGAGCGGGCCGGGCCAGGGCGTTGGCAGGTACGACGCGACGAACGGTGGATAACTCGGGTGGTCCGCCTGCGGTGGCCACTGGCGGCCACGCCGTCGTATCCAACCGAACCCGTCGACCGGCACCTGGTTGAGCAGCGCGAGGTCGGCTCCGGCCGCCTCGACGACCGACGCGGCGTCCACGCCGGACCCGGTGCGGGTCGGTGCGGCGATGCCGGACAGCGGGAGGCCGGGAACCTCGGTGGTGACCATGGTCGAACGGCCGATCGCCGGGTTGAACGGTTCGACGTCGACCACCCGGGCGACCCGGACCCCCAGGTCGCACAGCCGCTGGTGCAGCTCGGCGTCGGTTTCCAGGTTGTCGTCGGCCTCCTCGGCGATCCGCAGGTAGAACGTCTCGGATCCCCGGGACAGCCGGTAGACCTGGGTGGAGACGCCCTCCGGGGTGCGCTGCCAGGTCACCGGGACCGAGGTGCCGAAGACCCGACGCAGCAGGACGTCGATCGCGGCGCCGTCCACGTCCGGCTTACGGGGCGACAACGGGCCTCCCGGTCTTCTCCCGGCCGGACACGGTCGCGTCCGGACCCGGCGCTGCCGGCAGCGGCGCGACCCCGACCACCGCGATCAACTCGACCGGGAACTCGTTGTCGGCCTGGCCCACCGCGAGCCCGACCCAGCGGTCCGTTCCCGGCGGTCGCCAGACCAGCACCTCGCCGCTGACCTGGCTGAGCCGCTCGAACGGTTCCGGCGGTGTCGGATCCTCGGGCCGGAGGTACGCGGTCAGGTCCACCGGCACCGGCGTACCCCAGCGTGCCGTCAACGCGACCACCAGTGGTTGGCGGACGGCCTCGATCTCCCGATCGGCCGCCGCGTACCGCTCTTCGCCACGGTCGTCCCAGAAGTCGTGGGTGCGGTGCAGGACCGCCAGGTGGAAGTCGGTTTCGCTGTACCGCTCCGCCGCCTGTTCCACGTCGTCCGAAAAGGACAGTTTGAGTAGTTCGCCGATGAGATCCTGGTGTCCGTCGGTCACCCGGCCCATCCTGGCGGACGCGGTCGAGGCGCGGTGTCCCGGCGGGCACCGGCAAAAAACCTGCCGGCGCCGTGCAACCGGTCGAGTCGTCGAGGCGCACCTATCCGACGAGAGGAGCGGGATGCGACGCGACGAGAACGAGGACCGCCGCCAGTTCAGCGAGTACTTCGCGGCGCGGCGGGATGTGGTGCGGCGCAGCGCGTACCTGATGTGCGGCGACTGGCACTGGGCCGACGACCTGGCGCAGACGGCGTTCATCCGGCTCGCCGCCGCGTGGCACCGGGTACGCGACCCGAAGGCGCTGGACGCCTTCGTCCGGACCTGTCTGGTCCGGGCGTACCTGGCCGAAACCCGGCGGCTCTGGCGGCGGCGTGAGCGGGTCGTGGCGGACGCCCCCGACCCGGTCGACCCGGACGACTCGACCGAGGCGGCCACCCGGCGGGTGCTCTTCGCCAGGGCGTTGCGGCAGGTCCCACCCCGGCAACGGGTGACCCTGGTCTGCCGCTTCTACCACGAACTCGACGTGGCCGAGACCGCCGCCGTACTGGGGTGCTCGGAGGGAACGGTGAAGAGCCAGACGGCGCGTGGACTCGCCACGCTGCGCCGGGTGCTCGACGAAACGGTACCGAGCGGTGAACTGATCACGGTGGAGGAGCGAACCTGATGACCGGAATTCGGGAGATGTTCGAGGATGCGGCGGAGCAGCCGCCACCGACCCGGCTGCTCGCCGACGAGGTGTACGGCGCCGGCCGGCGCCGGTGGCGACGGCGCCGCGCCGTACTGGCCGGGGGCGGGGCGGCGGTCGCCACCTCGCTGGCCCTGGTGATCGCCGCCCTCGTCCTGCCCGGCGGTGCCGGTACGCCGGTCGCCGGCGATCCGTCACCGGGTACGACGGCGGCCGGCGACCGGGGCGTGTTGCCGGGCGACGGGATCGTCCAGTGGGTCGGTGCCGCCGACGTCCGGCACAGTTACGCCGCGCTGTCGACCTGCTCCCCGGAGCGTCAGCCGTGTCGCAAGACCGTCTGGCAGTTGGTCGGCTCCGACGACGGTGGCCGGAACTGGACCGTGCGTGGCGCCCCGGTCGACGTCGCCGCTCTGGCGGTGGTCGGCCCGGACGTGCTGATCGCCGAAACGCTGAACCCGGCCACGCCGGGAGCGCCGACGCTGATGAGCAGCCGGGACGGTGGCCGGAGCTGGCAGGCGCCGCAGGCCGGTCCGGAGGTGTCGACGGCGCCCCCCGGCCATCCGGTGCTCTGCCGACCGGTGCCGGGAACGGACTCGCAGTCCTCGGTGGCGCCCGCGCTGCGCTCCTGTGGGCTGTACGCGTTCGACCCGGCGTCGAACCGGCTCTCGCCGCTGGCCAACCGGCCCTCGTTGGTCCTCGGTAACCTGCTGGTGGTCCCGGGGGCGTCCGGCCGGCTCTGGGCGCCGGGCCTCGATCAGGCGACGGGTCGGCCCGCGGTCGCGATCAGTGGCGACGGCGGCCGTACCTGGTCCAGTCACGTCTTCACGGACGGACCGGCGTGCGGTACCGACGGCTGCGTCGCGCCGAAGATCACCACCGGTCCCGGGACCGACGGGTACGCCGTGATCAGCACCTTCTCCGAACAGGCGGTGCACCGCTACACGGCGGCCACCGGTTGGCGGCGGGCCACCGGCGTGGACGCGTTGCCGCTCGCTGACTCGGATCTCGGGTCGTTCGTGACGGCGGACGGCAGCCACGTGCTCTACCAGGGCAGCGGCCGGGACGGTTCGGGTGGGGGCTACCGGTTCTGGGCGGCCCGGGGCGGCGTGTCGGGGTACCGACCGGTCGAACTGGACGGTCTGCCGTCGCTGGCGGATCCGGTGGGCCGGACCGTCGACGGCCTCTACTACGCCCGGGACCCCGCGACCGGCATCCACGGCTCGACCGACGGCTGGCACTGGTTTCCCCTGAGCCGCCGCTGACCTGATCCTCCACCGGCCCGGTGTGCTGAGCACACCGGGCCGGGTGACCTATCCGGCGGTTGTCCTCGGCGACGTGGCGGCCCGCCGGCTCGACGTACCGGGGGTGGGGGTACGGGTGCGGCTCGGCGGGGAGTGGTTCGCCGTGTCGGCATCCTGGCGCCGGTGCCGTTGGCCGAGGACCTGGACTCGGCTGCGCTGGTGGGCTGGCAGACGGCCACGACGTTCCTGAAGTTCGACGGACATCCGACCCGGATCTACGTCCGGGCCACCGAGAGTCAGGTCGTGGCGGTGCGGGCGGTGCTCGGGCCGACGGCCAACCCACGGGCGCCGGGCGAGGTGGTGGTCTCCCGGCCGTCCGACGCGCTCGTCGCCCGACAGGCCACCGACTCGGCGATGCGCGGGCTGCGGCTCGGACTGGGGCGGTGGCGTTGCTGGTCGGCGGGGTCGGCATCGCCAACACGATGATCATCTCAGTGTTGGAGCGGCGGTCCGAGGTGGGGCTGCGCCGGGCGCTCGGCGCCACCCGTGGGCACGTACGGACCCAGTTCCTGGCCGAGTCGCTGCTGCTCTCCGCGCTGGGCGGGGTGGGTGGACTGCTGCTCGGGATCGGGGTCACCGGCGGGTACGCGTACGTCCAGGGCTGGCCGACCGTGGTGCCGGCCTGGGCGACCGGCGGCGGGCTGGCGGCGACCCTGCTGATCGGCGCGGTCGCCGGGCTCTATCCGGCGGTCCGGGCCAGCCGGCTGACGCCGACCGAGGTGCTGGCCGCCGGCTGACCGTCGGAGTGCCCGGCGCCGACCGAGGCACCGGCCGCCGGCTGACCCGTCGCCGGGGTCAGGGCGTCGCCGCGTCGACCTGCCCGGCGACGTAGGCGACCGACGGGCCGGCGAACACCTGCTGCAGCCGCTGGATCGCCTGCCACAGCGCGGGCAACGGCCAGTCCGGTGGCAGCAGCGTGGCGGGTAGCCGGGGAGCGCGCAGTGTGTCGACCATCGGGGCCCGCAGCAGTTCCGCGTATCGGCGCAGCGTCTCCGGACCGGGCTCCGGCGGGGTCGGCTGGGCCCGTACGGCGGCGTCGAGCGTGCGGACGTGGCCGGCGTACAGGTCCGCGAGATCGTCGAGATCCCAGGCGAGCAGGGCCGCCCGGGCGGCGTCCGGCTCCGACATCTCCAACCGGGCGACAAAGACGCGGACGTCCTCCGGTGGCTCGGCCAGCAGGTCGAGTTCCCCGGAGCGGTCCTGGAGGTTGACGAGTACGCCCTGCTGGAGCAGCCCGTACCCGAGGTGTACGGCGGCGCGGCGCAACCCGTCCCGGAAGGCGCGGCGGGACTCCGGCACCCGGTAGACCAGGGCGTGGAAGGAGCCGGTCCAGGTGGGTTGCGGGTCCCCGGCCCCCTGGCGGATCCGGTCGAAGCGGCGCCCGTACTCGCCGGTGAGGCGGTAACCGACGCCGCGACCCCGGCGGACGCTCTCCAGTTTGCCTTCCTGGCGCATCCGCAGCAGCAGGGCGCGGGCGGCGGCCTCGGTCAGGCCGAAGTCGCCGAGCAGGCGGGTCAGCACGGTGCCGGGCAGTTCGGGGCGTTGGGCGACCCCGAACAGGAACGGGACCAGCGAGGACGACCGTCCGGTGGGGACGGTGCCCCGACCCGACTCAGATGCTACATTCTCCTGCACGTTCGTGAGAATATTCGTTCAAGGTCGGGAGGGTGTCATGGGGAAGCTCCGAGCCGTCCTGTGGAGTTGGGGTCCCACGATCCTGTTCAACGCGTTCCTGCCCTTTCTGACGTACGGGATGCTGACCGACCGGGGAATGAGCGAACTCTCCGCCCTGGCGGTCAGCGCGGTCTGGCCGGCGGTCGAGGTGGCGGTGCTGTTCGCGATCCGACGCCGGATCGACGAGATCGGCGTACTGAGCCTGCTCATCATCGCCCTCGGGGTGGTCTCCGCGCTCGCCCTGCAGGACGAACGGCTCGTACTGATCAAGGACTCCGCGGTGACCGGCCTCTTCGGGCTTGTCCTGCTCGGCTCGTTGCTGGCACCCCGACCGCTGATGTTCTACTTCGGCCGGAAGTTCGCCACCGACGGGTCGGCCGAAAAACTGGCGTGGTGGAACGGCCTGTGGCGGTACGCCGGCTTCCGGCGTACCCAGCGGATCCTGACCGTGGTCTGGGGAGTCACGTTCGTGGTCGAGGCGGCGGCCCGGATCGAACTGACCGAGCTGCTCTCCGTCGACACGATGGTGGCGGTCTCGGCCGTCCTGCCGTACGTCGTCACCGCCGCCCTGGTCACCTGGACGATCCTCTACACCAGGCGGGCCCGTGCCCGGGCTGGTCAGGCCGCCGTCGCCCCGGTCGCCGAACCGGCGGCCTGAGCGCGTCTCGCCGGAACCCCGACGCTCAGTCGGCGAGCCCGCGCAGCCAGTCGGCGATACGTCGGACGTCGCTCTCCACCAGGCCGAGGTGTGGTTCGACCCGGTACAGCAGTGCCGGACCCGGATGGTGCGCCGCCACCCAGGCCCGATCCAGGTCGGTGATCTCGTCGTCCACCCAGACGAAGGTACGGCCGGCCGTCCGGTCGACCAGCCCGGCGGTCTTCCAGTGCAGGCCGGGTACGGGCGGCCCGGATCCGGCCGGCTCGTCGGGCCAGTCGACCACCGGCAGGGCGGGCAGGCCGAGCCGAGGGGACAGCTCGGTGTTCGCCTCGTCCATCCAGGTCGTGGCCCAGACGAGCTGGCCGGGCAGGGCCGCCAGCCGGGGCCCGAGTGCCGGGTCGAGCCGGGCCAGCAGCGGGTTGCCGGGCTCCTCCGTCGGCGTCGACCACCCGGTTTGGTTGACGGGTGACGTCCGTCCGCCACCGAATGGGATGAGCGTGCCGTCGACGTCGAGGAAGATCAGCGGGAAACTCGTCGTCAAGCTCAGCCCACGGTCAGGGTCCGGATGTTCAACGGGGTGTTCGGCGCACCGCCGCCGACCTCGCCGAACGAGTTGTCGTGCCCGCCGGCGGCGACCCGGTCGACGATGTCGAGCCCGGCGTTGACCGTACCGAACGGGGTGTACTGCGGCGGCAGTTCACTGTCCTTGAAGATGATGAAGAACTGGCTGCTGTTGGTGTTCGGCTCGCCGATGTTCGCCATCGCCACCACGCCCCGGGTGTACTTCGCGCCGGTCAGGTTCTCGTCCGCGAAGCGGTAGTCCGGGCCGCCCCGGCCGGTGCCGGTCGGGTCGCCGCACTGCAGGACGAAGATGCCCTCGGTGACCAGGCGGTGGCACCGGCTCTCGTCGAAGAACTTCTTGTCGGCGAGGTGCTGGAAACTCGCCACCGTACACGGGGTCTTGGCCCGGTCCATGGTGATGGCGATCGGCCCGAGGCCGGTATTGATCTGCATGGTGGCGGTGCCGGTCTGCGGTGCGGAGTCGAAGTCCGGCATGCCGACCGCCTTGATCTCCGGGCCACCCTCCATCTTGCTGGCCTGGCAGGAGAGCGGCTGAGCCGGCAGCGGCGCGTCGGAGGTCGGCTCGACCCGTACCTCGGACCAGTAGTACGCCCCGAAGCCGACGCAGCCGGCGCCGACGCAGAGCAGCGCCACCACGCCCGCGACGATCAGCCCGATCACCAGCGGGCGCCGGCTCTTCTTCGCCGGCGGCGCCCCCGTCGGGTACGACGGCCCGGCCGCCGCTCCCGACGGCGTGGGCTGACCGGTCGGCCAGGGCTGGCCGGCTCCGGCCGATGAGGTGGGACCGTGCTGCGGGGGTTCGAGGGGCGGTTGGCTCACCCGGCCACCCTACCGATCGGCTGTGCCGAACGGGCGCCCGCCCGGCCGGCCCGGCTTCCATGAAAGATCTGAGATCTTGAATAGAAACAGTCGCGGTAACGACGGTTACCATCCAAGATCTCAGATCTTGGGGTCGGGGTCGGCGCGGGGGAGGATGAGCCGTATGCGGGTGACGATGGCGAGTGTTGCCGCGGGGAAGGCCGGCCGGGGCAACGAGGACTTTGTCGGTGCCGTACCCACGGCGGTCGTGCTCACCGACGGGGCCGGTGGGGTGGCCGGCGCCGAACTGGTCTGCCGGCACGACGTCGGCTGGTACGCCACCCGGCTCGGCACGGAACTGCTCACCCTCCTACCAGGTCACCCCGAATCGCCCCTCCCCGTACTGCTCGCCGAGGCGATCGAGCGGGTCACGGACGCCCACCGGGACGGCTGCGACGTCACCGATCCGCGCAGCCCGTGGGCGGCGGTGGCGATGCTGCGCCTCGTCGACGACCGGGTCGACCACCTTGTCCTCGGCGACGCGACGCTGGTCCTCGACCGGGTCGGCGGGCCGGTGGTGGTCACCGATCACCGGGAGGCGACGATTTGCCAGCCGTACGAGGAGCGGCTGGCCACGCTTGTCGAGGGCAGCGCCGAGTACGAGCAGGTGTATCGCGAGGCGGTCACCGTGGTCCGGGACAGCCGCAACCGACCGGGCGGCTACTGGGTGGCCAAGGAGGATCCCCGGGCGGCGGAGCAGGCGTACACCGGAAGCTGTCCGGTCGCCGAGCTGTCCGGTGCGGTGCTGCTCAGCAACGGCGCCAGCCGGATCGAGGACCGGTTCGGGCTCGCCGACTGGCCGGAGGTCCTGGCGATCCTCGGCGTGGACGGGCCTGGCGAAATCATCCGGCGGGTGCGGGAGGCGGAGGCATGTGGGGCGGTGCCGGCGGACGACGCCACCATCGCCCACTGCACCGACCCCGCCCCATGAGTCGGCTGGGGACAACTCCGGAGGTACGACGAGCGGAGCAGCCGCAACCCGGGGGGTAGGTGAACCGGCAACTCCGGCATGACGACCGGTGACCGTGCCGCTCCATACGCTTCCGCCTGTACGTGTCGTACCAGCGGAAGGACCTCCGATGAACGTCAGTTACCTGCTCGTCGCCGCCGATGCCTACACGATGAGCGCCGGGCGGATCGGCTCCCTCGTCGCCGGCGTGTTCGGGCTGGCCGGTGTGGTTGTCGGCGGGCTGGCGCTGGCCCGACCCGCCAGTCGGATCGGCGTCGGCTCCGGTCCGCTCGGCGCCACCGTCGCCCTGCTGGCGGGACTGCTCTCCATGGTCGGCGGTGGCCTGGTCGTGGCCACCTCCGACGGTGGCCTCGGCACCGGCAACGGGCGCGGTGGCGGCTACGTCGCCCTGGTGCTCGGGCTGGTCGCGGTCGCGCTCGGCGGGCTGGCCCTGCTCCGCTCCCGACGAACCGCCTGACGGCCAACGCGCGGGGCTGTTCAGGAGCGGGCGGCCCAGCCGGGGACGGTCAGCCCCGACTCGTACGCGAGGATCACCAGTTGGGCCCGGTCCCGTACCCCGGTCTTCGTCATGATCCGGCTGACGTGGGTCTTGGCGGTGGCCGGGCTCAGCACCAGCCGCTGCGCGATCTCGTCGTTGGAGAGCCCGGCGGCGACCAGCGCCATCACCTCCCGCTCCCGCTCGGTGAGCCCGCCCAGTCGGGGGCCCGGGTCCGGGTGGCTGGCCCGGGCACTGAACTCGGCGATCAGCCGGCGGGTGATCGACGGCGCGATCAGGGCGTCGCCCCGGGCCACCACCCGCACGGCGTGGATCAGCTCCGTCGGCTCGGTGTCCTTGACCAGGAAACCGCTGGCGCCGGCCCGTAGCGCGGCGTAGACGTACTCGTCGAGGTCGAAGGTGGTCAGGATGATCACCCGGACGCCCGCCATCGGGCTGATCTCCCGGGTGGCGGCGAGGCCGTCCAGGACCGGCATCCGGATGTCCATCAGGACGACGTCCGGCCGCAGTTGCCGGGCGAGGCGTACCGCCGTGGCACCGTCGGCGGACTCGCCGACCACCTCGATCCCGTCCTCACCGTCCAGGATGGACCGAAAGCCGGCCCGGACCAGGGTCTGGTCGTCGGCGAGCAGCAGTCGGATCATTTCACCGCCTCCGCGGGTACTCGTCCGGGGCGCAACGGCAGGCGGGCGCGTACCCGGAAACCGCCGTCGGGCCGGGGGTCGGCGGTCAGCGAACCGCCCAGCGCCCGGGCGCGCTCGCCCATGCCGACGATTCCGTTGCCCGGCGGGCCGGGCACGGCGTCGCCGTTGTCCTCGACCTCCACCAGCAGCGTGTTCTCGTCGGGTCGGACCCGGACCACGGCGGTGGTCGCGCCGGCGTGCCGGGTCACGTTGGTGAGCGCCTCCTGGACGATCCGGTACGCCGCCAGGTCGACCTCCGACGGAAGCTCTCGACCCCCGGCCAGTTCGGTGTGGACGGTCAGGCCGGACCGCTCGGCCGTCGTGACCAGCTCGTCGAGTCGGTGCAACCCGGGCGGGGGAGCGGTCGGCGCCGCCTCATTCTGCCGCAGCACCCCCAGGGTGGTACGCAGTTCGCACAGCGTCTCCCGGCTCGTCTCTTTGATCGCGGTCAACGCCTGCGCGGACCGCTCCGGGTCGGGCCGGTGCAGCGCGGCACTCGCCTGCACGTTGATCAGCGACAGGTGGTGGCCGAGTACGTCGTGCAGCTCGCGGGCGATCCGCAGCCGCTCCTCGGTGGCCCGGCGCCGGCCCTCCTCCTCGGTACGCCGTTCGGCGGCCAGGGCCCGGGCCGCCGCCTCGGCGAGATACGCCCGCCGGTTACGGGTCACCCCGACGATGACGGCGACCAGCCAACCGACGTGCAGCAGCGTCGCGCCGTTCGCGGTGTTCCGGTCGTAGCCGTCCGCGACCGCGAAGGCGACCACCGAACCGAGGCCGAGCCCGATCGCGGCGGCGAGATGTCCCTCGTCGACGACGGTGTAGAGCGCCACGACAAACACCAGCATGATCGGGCCGGGCCGGTGCAGCAGCAGCCCGTAGGCACCGACCGCGGCCAGCGCCACCAGGCCCACGACCACCGGATGGCGGCGGCGCAGGCACAGCGCGGCGGAGGAAGCGAGCACGATCGGCAGTGCCGCCCACTCGGCGGCGGTGTCGAGACCGTCAGCCTGCACGATCAGGCCGCCGAGCGCGACCAGGCCGACGGCGAGCACCAGGGTCGGGTTCGCGGCCCGGCCCTGCCATCGCCAGGTCAACATGGGCCGAGCGTACCCACGGCACGCTCGGCTATCGGCCCCGGCGAGATCGCACGGTCAGCCGCCGGTCGACCCCGGCGACGAAACCCACCAGGCGGAATGTCCGCCAGATCCCACTGGATCGGCTGATTGGCCTGGTCAGGGCTTCTGTGGTTGAGACGCTGGTGACGCCGGGCTCGGGCAGCCGGCGTCGTCAGGGGGTGAACGCGTGGGTCGCGCGGCTGATGGGTCGGCGGCCGGACGGTGGCGCAGATGGCGTGACTTCGTACCGGCGGTCGCGCTGACGATGCTGGTGCTGGCCGGTGCGGGCCTGTGGCTCGCCGACCTGCGCCACGCGGCGAACGGGTGCTGGGCCGCCGCCGCACTGGTGACCCTGCTGGTGACGTTGCGCTGGATGGTCCAGGCGTTGCGGCAGCACCGGATCGGGGTGGACGTGGTCGCCACCCTGGCGATGGTCAGCTCGCTGGTGGCGCGGGAGTACCTGGCCGGGGCCGTGGTGGCGCTGATGCTGGCCACCGGACACACGCTGGAGGTGTACGCGCAGGGGAGGGCGAAACGGGACCTGCACGCCCTGCTGGCCCGGGCACCACGGACAGCCCGGCGTCGCGGGCCGGACGGGGATCTCCAGGTTGTCGAGGCCGACCAGGTACGTACGGGTGACCGGCTGCTGGTGGGTCCGGGTGACGTCGTACCGGTCGACGGCGTCGCCGAGGACCCGGCGACGCTCGACGAGTCCGTGGTGACCGGCGAGTCCCGCCCCGTGGAACGGCGGGCCGGGGAGCGGCTGGCCAGCGGGGTGGTGAACGCCGGGGCGGCGTTCGGCCTGCGGGCGGCGGCGACCGCCGGCGAGAGTACGTACGCGGGCATCGTCCGGCTGGCGGAGGCGGCGAACGCGCAGAAGGCGCCGATGGTACGGCTGGCCGACCGGTACGCGGCGGCGTTCGTACCGTTCACCCTGGCCGTGGCCGCGATCGCGTGGGGCCTGTCCGGCCGGTTCGTCCACGCGGTGGCGGTGCTGGTGGTGGCGACGCCGTGTCCGCTGCTGCTGGCGACCCCGATCGCGATCGTCTCCGGCCTGTCGCGGGCGGCCCGGATCGGCGTACTGGTCCGCGACGGCGGTTCGCTGGAGTCGCTGGGCCGGGCCCGGACCCTGCTGGTGGACAAGACCGGCACGCTCACGACCGGTCGGCCGCAGCTGGCCGAGGTGGTGACCGTGGCGGGTGGTGACCGGGACGAGTTGTTGCGGCTGGCCGCGTCGGTCGAGCAGCTGTCGTCGCACGTGGTGGCCGCGGCGGTGGTGCGGGCGGCCAGGGAGCGGGGTATGCGGCTGGTCGTACCCGAGCAGGTGACCGAGGAGGCCGGGCAGGGAGTGTCCGGTCAGGTCGACGGCCGGCTGGTGCGGGTGGGGCAGCACGGTGCCGAGCTGCCGGACTGGGCGGTACGCGAGCGGCAGCGCGCGGAGTCGGACGGCCGGTCGACGGTCTGGGTGAGTCTGGACGGCATGCTCGCCGGGGCGCTGCTGCTGCGGGATCCGGTACGCCCGGACGCCGGGGAGACGGTGCGGCGGCTGCGGGAGGCCGGCTTCTCCCGGGTGATCATGCTGACCGGGGACCGGCCGGAGGTTGCCGAGCGGGTGGCGCGAGCGGTCGGGGTGGACGACGTGGTGGCCCGGTGTCCTCCGCAGGAAAAGGTCGCCCGGGTACGGGCGGAGTCCGAGCGTGCGGTGACGGTGATGGTCGGGGACGGGATCAACGACGCGCCCGCCCTGGCGACGGCCGGGGTCGGGGTCGCGCTCGGGGCGACCGGTGCCACCGCGTCGGCGGATGTCGCCGACGCCGTGCTGTCGGTGGATCGGCTGGACCGGCTCGCCGACGCGGTGGAGATCGCCCGCAGGTCCCGGGTGATCGCGGTGCAGAGCGCGGTCGCCGGGATGGGCATGGCGGCGGTCGCGATGGTCGCCGCCGCGTTCGGGCTCCTTCCCCCGGTGGCCGGCGCGTTCCTCCAGGAGGGCATCGACGTGCTCGTGATCCTCAACGCGCTGCGTGCGCTCGGCGGCCGGCGACGGGCCGACCGCCGAGCTAGCCCGGCCGCAGCGCCACGGCGGTGACCTTGTATTCCGGGCAGCCGGTGGTGGTGTCGGCGCAGTCGGAGGTGAGGGCGTTGGTGGGCCGGTCGGGGAAGGCGAAGGTGGTGAAGACCTGGCCGGGGGCGACGGTGTCGGTGAGGCTGACCGGAAAGGTCACCCGGGCGCGTCGGCTGGTCACCTCGACCAGGTCACCGTCGGCGAGCCCGAGCCGGGCCGCGTCGTCCGGATGCACGTCCAGCACCTCGCGCGGGAAGAGGTCCAGGTTCGGGGTACGGCGGCTCATCGACCCGCTGTTGTAGTGCGCCAGCCGCCGGCCGGTGACGAGCACGAACGGAAAGGACCGGTCGGGTTGTTCGCCGGGCGGCAGGTAGTGCCGTGCCGCCAGGGCGGCCCGACCGTCCCGGGTGGCGAACCGGTCGAGGTGGAGCCGTGCCTCTCCGGGCTGGTCCGGTCCGCGGCAGGGCCAGTGCAGCGGCCCGTCCCGGTCGAGTCGTTCGTGCGAGATCCCGGCGAAGGTCGGGGTCAGGGTGGCGCACTCGGCCATCGCGTCGGCCGGGGTCGGGCAGCCGAGGTCGGCGCCCATCCGCCGGGCGACCAGGTGGAGGATGTCGAAGTCGGTCCTGGCCTGCCCGGGCGGCGCCAGCGCCGGGTGGACCCGCTGGACACGACGCTCGAAGTTGACGAAGGTCCCGTCCTTCTCCAGGAAGGAGACGGCGGGCAGGACCACGTCGGCGTGTTCGGCGGTGCGGGACAGGAACAGGTCGTGACAGACGACGAGGTCGCACGCGGCCAGCGCGGCCTGGACGCGGCGGGTGTCGGGGTCGGTCTGGGCGATGTCCTCGCCGATGACGTACAGCGCGTGGAGCCGGCCGGTGGTGGCGGCGTCGAACATGTCCAGGATCCGCAGCCCGGGCCGTTCCGGCACGTCGACGCCCCAGGCGCGGGAGAAGCGGGCCCGGACGCCGCCGTCGGTGACGGGCTGGTAGCCGGGGAGCAGGTCCGGTAGCGCGCCCATGTCGGACGCCCCCTGGACGTTGTTCTGGCCGCGCAGGGTGAGCACCCCGCAGCCGTCCGGGGTGCCGACCGAGCCGGTGAGGATCGCCAGGTTCGCCAGGGTGCGGACGCCGTCGGTGCCGTGGGTGTGTTCGGTGATCCCGAGGCCGTAGACGATCGCCGGCCGGGAGGCGCCGCCGTACAGGAGGGCAGCCTGCTGCAGCACTGCGGCGTCGACGCCGGCCAGCCGGGCGACGCGGTCGAGGGGGTAGTCACGGAGCAGTTCGGCGAGTTCGGCGAACCCGCTGACCCGGTCGCGGACGAAGGTCCGGTCGACGTGGCCGTTGTCCAGCAGGGCGCGGGCGATGCCGTTGAAGACGGCCACGTTCGTACCCGGCCGGGCCCGCACGTGTACGTCGGCGACGTCGACCAGGTCGATCCGGCGCGGGTCGACGACGACGAGCCGGGCACCGTCGAGGACCCGCTGTTTGATCCGGGCACCGACGACCGGGTGGGCTTCGGTCGGGTTCGCCCCGGCGACGAGGATGCAGTCGGCCCGGTCGAGGTCGTCGAACGGGTTGGTGCCGCCGGCCATGCCGAACGAGGCGGTCAGGCCGGCCGCCGACGGCGAGTGGCAGAGCCGGGAGCAGTTGTCGATGTTGTTGGTGCCGAGGACGGTCCGGGCGAACTTCTGGGCCAGGTAGTTCTCCTCGTTCGTTGCCCGCGCCGAGGAGACCACCCCGATCGCGTCGCCGCCGTACCGGTCCCGGACGGCGGTCAGCCCGGCCGCCACCACGTCCAGAGCCTCCTCCCAGGTGGCCGCCCGGAGTGGCGAGCCGCGCCCGGCGGTACGGACCAGCGGGGTGGTGAGTCGGTCCCGGGAGCGGGTGAAGGCGTGCGCGAAGCGGCCCTTGACGCAGGCGTGGCCCCGGTTGACCGGGGCGCCGTGGACCGGGGTGATCGCGGCGACCCGCTCGGCCCGGACGTGCACCCGCAACGCGCAGCCGACTCCGCAGTAGCCGCAGGTCGTGGCGACGGTGCGGTCGATCGGCGCCGGGTCGAGCAGCCCGGGCTCGGCCAGCGCCCCGGTCGGGCAGCTGTCGACACAGCCACCGCAGCCCACGCAGGGCGACGAGAGCCACCGCTCGCCGGTGCCGGCCACGACCACCGTGTCGAACCCCCGCCCGGCCAGGGAGAGCGCGAAGGTGCCCTGCACCTCGGCGCACATCCGCACACACCGACCGCAGGCGATGCAGAGGTCGCGGTCGAGTTTCACGTACGGGTGCGAGTGGTCGACGCCCCGGGCGTGGCCGGAGCCGTGGAACTGGCTTCCGGTGATCCCGAAGTGTTGGCAGGCCCGGACCAGTTCGCTGCGGTCGGCAGGGATCTGGAGCGCCCGGGGCGGCTGTTCGGAGACGAGCAGTTCCAGCGCCAGCCGGGCCGCGCCGGCGGCCTTCGGGTCGTCGGTCCGGACCACCATGCCCTCCCGGGCGGGCAGGGTGCAGGAGGTGACCGGCGGGCCGCCGTCGACGCTGACCAGGCAGACCCGACAGGAACCCTGCGGGGAGATCCGCTCGTCGAAGCAGAGCCCGGGCAGGCCGGTGCCGGCCGCCCGCGCGGCGGCCAGCACACTGGTCGCTTCGGGGACCTCGACGGGCCGGTCGTCAACCGTCAACCGGATCACGGCGACGACCGGGCGAGCTCGTCGGAGTAAACCCTGGTCACGTTCCGTACGGCGCACGCCACCCCTCGCCCGAACGCACAGAGGCTGGCCGTGTCGAGCACCTCCAGCAGCGGCTCCTGCCGGGTCAGCAGCTCCGCCGCCCGGCCCGGCCTGCCGGGCCCGGACGCTGATGCGCCGTTGAGCTGAGTCCCGCCGATCCGCTCGGCGAGTTCCAGGCCCCGACGGGTGCCGACCCGGCACGGCGTACAGGCGCCGCAGCTCTCGGCCGCGCCGAACGCCCACTCGTGCCGCAGGATCGCCGCCGCCGGCATCGCCGTGTCGAACGCGATCAGGCTCGCATGTCCCAGTGGCACCCCGGCCTGCGCCAACGGCCCGGTCAGCAGCGGCAGGTCGAGCTGGTCCGGGGTGAGGAAACCGCCGAGGGGGCCGCCGACCTGCACCGAGCGCAGGGTGTGTCCGTCCCGCAGACCGCCGCCGAGGTCCTCCACCAGGTATCGCAGCGGCACACCGTACTCGACCTCGTAGACGCCGGGACGGCGGAACAGCTGGCTCAGGCAGACCAGCTTGGTGCCCGGCTCGTCGGGATGGCCGAGGCGGGCGTACGCGGCTCCGCCGTGTCGCACCACCCACGGGACGGCGGCCAGCGTCTCCACGTTGTGCAACACGGTCGGCCGGCCGAGAAACCCCCTGCTGGTCGGGTACGGCGGCCGGGGGCGGGCGTCGCCGCGCAGCCCGGAGACCGTGTGCATCAACGCCGTCTCCTCGCCCGCCACGTACGACCCGGCGCCCTCGACCACCACCACGTCGAAGTCGAACCCGGAGCCGTGGATTCGCCGGCCCAGGTGTCCGGCCTCCCGCGCCTCGGTCACCGCCGCGCGCATCCGGGCGACGGCTGCCGGGTACTCCGAACGGACCAGCACCAGCCCGTGGTGCGCGTCGACCGCGAAGGCCGCCAGGGCCAGCCCTTCGAGGATCCGGTGCGGGTCCTGCTCCATCAGCAACCGGTCGCAGTACGAACCAGGATCGCCCTCGTCGCCGTTCGCGATCACATACCGTGGCCCCGGTTCACCGGCGGCCATCGACCACTTCTTCGCCGTCGGGAACCCGGCACCGCCCCGCCCGCGCAGCCCGGACGCCTCGACCTCACGGTGCACCTGCTCCGGTGCGCCACCGGTCACCACCGCCGGCCACACCTGCCACTCGTCCTCGGCGCCGAGCAGTCCGGCCAGCACCACCGGCGGATCGGCCTGGTACGGGATCGGCGGCGCTGGAACCCGAACCGACGCGCCGGAGCCGGGCGGCTCGTCCAGCAGTCCGCCCAGGGTCGGGCCGGTGCCAGCCTGTTCGCCGTCGAGCACCGCCGGCGAGTCGTAGCAGTACCCCAGGCAGCGGACCGCCTGCACCGACACCGATCCGTCGGCGGCACATGTCCCCGGGGCGACCCCCAGCACCTGCGCCAGGTCCCGGATGTGCTGGCCGCCGGTGCTGGCGAAACACGATGTCCCCTCGCAGACCCGGACGTGCCGCCGGCCACGGCGGCCCTCGGCGAAGTCGGCGTAGAAGGACGCCGTTGCGGTCACCGCCGCCACCGGCAGGCCGAGTTCGTCCGCGAGCCGGGTCAGGTCGCCCGGGTTGATGTCGCCCCGCTCCCGCTGGACGTCACGCAACCGCTCCAGCAGCGGGGTGCCCGGCCGGGCCAGGCGTGCCTGCAGGCCGACGAAGACCTCTCTCGGCTCGGTCACCACTGCCCCCGTGTCGCGCGTCGACCCTCAGCCCGGAGGCTACGTCCGCAGCGTCGACCCGGACCGGGTTATCAGCGGTCAGTACCCGAAGGAGAGCGGTCAGCGCCGTCGGACGATTCCGGTGACAAAAATCCGCCAGGCGTACGGGTCGAAGGTCAGTGCCGGACCGTGCGGGTCCTTGCTGTCCCGGACACCGACCACGTCCGGCAGGTTGTCGGCGACCTCGACACAGTTGCCGCCGCTGCTGTTGCTGCGGCTGCTCTTGCGCCAGGCAGCGCCGGTCAGCTCCATGATTCGGCCACCTCCGCGATCAGGTCGAGCGACTGCCGGTGGGACAGCGCGACGCTCCGGATGGTCTCCCAGATGTCGATCATATGGTTGACGAACTCGGGCCGGTCGTCGACGTGACCGTGCCAGTGCCCCTCGAAATAGACCATCGGCTCGCCGTTCGGCGGAGTGGCCAGCACAAACGGGCCGTCCAGTCCGGCATAGGCGCCGACCGACGCCGGCACCACGTGCAGGTTCACCTGCGGCACGCTCTCGCCGATCTTGATCAGGTGCCGCAGTTGCTCCTGCATGGTCTGCCGGCCACCGAGCTGGCGACGCAGCACGTACTCGTCGAATACAAAGGTCAGCAGGGGTGGTTTGGCCCGGGCCAGGATCTCCTGCCGGCCCAGTCGGGTCACCACCTGCTCCTCGATCTCGTCCGCCGAGAGCAGCCCCGGCCCGGAGAGCACCGCGCGGGCGTACTCCTCGGTCTGCAGCAGGCCCGGCACGTAGGTCGGCTCGAACGACCGGAGCGCCTTGGCCTCCTCCTCGACGCCGGCCCACTCCCGGAAGTACTGGACGACGGTTTCCCGGCTGATCCGCCGTTGGATCCGTTCGAACTGGCCGTCGGTCTCGAAGAGCACGTCACAGCGGCGGGCGAAGTCCAGGCTCGGGCGGCGCTCGCAGGTCTCCACCTTGGCCACCATCGGGGCCGAGTAGTTGATCGCCTCGGCGAGTGCCGCCTGCGACATGTTGCGGGCCGCCCGAGCCAGCCGTAACTCCTCGGCGAAGTGTTCGAGCATCGGTGAGTGGGTCACTGACAACCTCCATACCTGGTCGGTACAGGTGCGACAAAGCCGGATACGGGTGATTGGTGGAGCCGGAGAAGCTCCCCACAGTAGCGCCGTCCACAGCAGAGTGTCACTAGATGATTGAGTCCTAAATCTGGCCTGGTGGGGGACTTGGCGTATCGACACAGGGAAGGGTGTCGTTGTCTGCTCGTGACTGCCGACATCGACACCCTTCTGACTGCACTGTACGTGTTCGTAGACGATCACCTGGTACCGCATCGCCGCCGTCCCGGCCGTCCCCGGCAACTGTC